>NZ_JAYWDT010000061.1:0-4453 GCF_043779715.1 Flavobacterium sp. | reverse complement strand
CGCAGATGGTACTGCATTTTTGTGGGAGAGTATGTCGTCGCCTTTCTTTTGAAAACCCTATCCAACCGGATAGGGTTTTTTTGTTTTTAATAAGTTTTTTCTAAATGTAACGCTTTTTTTAAATTAAATATCAAATACGTCTCGCAAGAATTTATTTACTAATTGATTGATTATTAGTATTTTAACGATTTTATTTGGTGTTTAGTCGATTTTAATTGTAATCTTGTCTTGTCAAACTTAACCAGTGGGTTTGGATGCAACAACATAATTATCTGTTTATGAAAAGGACTTTATCAAAAATTGCTTTCTTAGTTTTAACCGCTATTACTATTGTTTCTTGTTCTAAAGAAGAGGTTGCTAGTGCTCCAGTAGATTTATCACAAGCCAATGCAAAGTACACCTATACAACTGATGAAACTCAAGTACTGACTCTAGTGAATGATTATAGAGTAAGTATAGGTTTAAATAAATTAGAAAAAATAGATTATATCTCTATCAAATCCGAAGAGCATGATAATTATATGATATCAATAGGAGCAGTAAATCATAATTATTTTCAGGATCGTTATGAGAATCTGGTTCAAGTTATAGGAGCAAAAAATGTAAGTGAGAATTTAGCTTACAATTATGCAACTTCACAGAGTGTTGTAAATGCTTGGCTAAACAGTGCCTCACACAAAGCCAATATACAAGGTGATTTTACCCATTTTGGAATCGCTATTAGAACCAATGCTGAAGGAAAAAAATATTATACCAATATATTTGTTAAAAAATAAAAATAGTTTGTTTTAGTTTGTTTGATAAAAAAAATGCTTTAGTTCCCCAACTAAAGCATTTTTTGTGTTTAAAATTTAGAGGCCGAATGTTTAAGTTCTCTAGCGTGAGGGATAAAAGCGGAAATCCTTTTCTTTTTTTCTTTAAAAAAAGAAAAGATTAAAGCGGATAGCCCGACCCGAAGTTTTTCACGAAGGGTCACGCCAAAAATCTTAAATTTTACTTACCAGCACTCGTAGCAATTACAAATTTCAAATTATTTTTTACACCTATTTGTAAAACATCTACTAAATCCTGCACTTGCATGTTGAAAGGAATGCGAACAATGACTGCTTGGTCTTTGGTTTCTCCCAATTTAGAGAGCAATGTAGCTTCCAACTTATCGAACGAAACTTCTTGTTTGTCTAGATAAAACTTCTTTTCTTCGGTAACCGAAAGTGTGATGTGTTGCTTGTTTGTTTTTTCGGTTGCTTTGGCTTTAGGCAAGGTCATTTTTATCACATTTGGGTTTGCCAATGTAGATATGATTAGGAAAAATAACAGCAAAAAGAACATAATATCGCTTAATGACGACGTTGCTATTTCTGCGTGAAATCGTTTATTTCGTTTTATTTGTGGCATTTGGTCTCTGAATTATGTTTACAAATTCTAATACGTGGCGCTGAATATTTAAAGAGAAACTATCTATCACACCATTAAATAAATGGTAGGCCGAGTAAGCCACAATTCCCACCACAAGTCCCGAACCCGAACTAATCATTTTTTCGTACAAACCGCCAGAAATATTTCCAATACTAATGTTTTCAGTTATCGAGATACTATAAAAAATCTTAATTACACCGCCAATAGTTCCAATAAAACCTAGTGTTGGCGCAATACCAGCAATAAGACCAAGATGTCCCAATCGGCGTTCCATTTGTCCAATTTCTATATTGGCAACTTTTTCCATATTCGATTCTATTTCGGCAATGGGTCTTCCTATGGTGTGAAGACCTTCTTTAATCACATTTCCAGAAGCTGTAGTGTCTTTTTCGGCAGTAGCAATCGCCATATCAATATTACCAGAATTTAGATGAATTCTGATATCCTTCATCAAATGAGTGTCGTATTTTGTGTGTTTTTTTAAATAAATAAAACGTTCGATAATCACGTAAATCGTGTAAAACAACAATAAAGCAATGGGAATTAAGAAAAATCCACCTTTAAGGATAAATTCTAAAACTGAAATTTCGTTGTCTTTTACAACATTTTCAATGACTGCGCCAGTTGCAGCCGCAATAGTGTCGTTTTGGGCTTGTAAAAAAAATCCAATCATATGATAAAGTACTTTATTTATATTAAAAAATAGCTCAATTTTGCATAAAGATAATTGTCTATATTATACTAAACTAAAAAACAGACGAATTATTTTGTGAGTACTGATTTTTTCTGATTTTAAATAAACATATGAATTACCAACAGACTTTAGATTGGCTATTTGCACAATTACCCATGTACCAGCAACAAGGAGCTTCGGCATACAGAAAAGATTTAATAAATACAATTTTGCTCGCCAACCATTTGGGAAATCCGGAGCTAAAAATAAAAACGATTCATGTGGCAGGAACTAACGGAAAAGGTTCTACTTCATCTATGATTGCTTCTGTTTTACAAGAGGCAGGTTATAAAGTTGGGTTATACACTTCTCCACATCTCAAAGATTTTAGAGAAAGAATTAAAATAAACAAAATAGAAATTTCTGAAGATTTTGTTATTAATTTTGTTGCCAAAAACAAACCTTTTTTTGAAGAAAACAATCTAAGTTTTTTTGAAATGACAGTAGGCTTGGCTTTCGATTATTTTGTAAAACAAGAAATTGATATTGCTATTATTGAAGTCGGAATGGGGGGAAGATTAGATTCCACCAATATTATTACGCCATTAGTTTCGGTAATTACCAATATTGGTTTAGACCACACCCAGTTTTTAGGCAATACGACAGAAGCCATTGCAAGTGAAAAAGCAGGAATTATAAAGCCCAATATTCCAGTGGTTATAGGAGAATATACGCACCAAACAAAAGAAGTTTTTTTGGCTAAGGCCAAAGATTGTAAGGCGGATATTTATTTTGCTTCAGATTTAATTACTAAAGATTATCCAAGCGATTTATTGGGTGACTATCAAGTGCATAATAAGAAAACGGTCATTCAAACTATTGAAGTTTTAAAGCCATATTTTTCTGTTTCAGAAGAAAATTTAAAAAACGGATTAAAAAATGTGGTAAAAAATACTGGGTTATTGGGACGTTGGCAGCAAATACATTTAAATCCAAAAGTAATTTGCGATACGGCACACAATAGTCATGGTTTAAAAATTGTCTTAAATCAGATTCAAAAAGAGCAATTCAATGAGTTACATTTTGTTTTAGGTGTAGTTAATGATAAGGATTTGGGTGATATTTTTCCCTTGTTTCCCAAAAGTGCTAAATATTATTTCTGTAAGCCAAATATTTTACGAGGATTAGATGCTGTAATCTTGCAAGAAAAAGCAATTGAGTTTGGACTAATTGGTAGTATATATAATTCTGTTTCAGAAGCTTATCATGAAGCTTTAAAGTTATCATCAGAAGACGACTTTATTTATATTGGCGGAAGCACATTTGTCGTGGCAGAAATTTTATAAATTTATTTGGTTTTTGTTTGCAGAAGTAAAAAAACGTCTTATATTTGCACTCGCAATAACGCAAGACATTGCAACCCGAAAGGGCGATTAGCTCAG
The DNA here is from genome assembly GCF_043779715.1 of Flavobacterium sp. GTDB lineage: Bacteria > Bacteroidota > Bacteroidia > Flavobacteriales > Flavobacteriaceae > Flavobacterium. The sequence goes on along the minus strand of NZ_JAYWDT010000061.1, from coordinate 922 downwards.
CTGGTTCAGAGCACCTCGTTTACACCGAGGGGGTCGGGGGTTCGAACCCCTCATCGCCCACAAAAGGATACTTTTTCAAGTATCCTTTTTTTTGTATCACTTTTTTTGTAAAAAAATGGATCTATCCAGTTATCCAGAACCAAGATTAATACCCTCTTATGCCAAAATCTTATAACTACCCTTGAGTTTGTCTTTTAACCTATTTTAAGGCTAATTTTTTAATGTTTTTTTGACAAACTAGGCCAGTAGTATTATGACAACAATGCACTTTGTTCTACACTAATTAGTAGAGTAAACACATAACTGGTTTTTTAAACAATTGATACAATTGATTAACACTGGTAAATTTATTTAATGTAATGGAAATCGTTTAATAAGTTATTCTAAAGCTTAAATTTGGAGTTCGTCGAAGTGAAAAATTTTTTACTTCTTCAATAGAATTAGTAATTGCATTTATTCTATAATATTCATTGATTTCATTTTTTCGATTGAATATATTCAATAAAGAGAACCCCAATTTATATTGAACTTGATCTAAGCTTTCCCATTTATATGTTGTCGAAAAATTAACTTGAAAAAAGTCATCTAATATTTTATTGTTTGGGGTATTGTAATCAATCTTTGGATTGGAGAAATTACTGTAATTTATATTTGAGCTCACAGGAGTGGTCTCGGGTTTTCCAGAATACCACTTTGAACCCAATGCTATTTTTAGATTTTTTCTATCATAGATTCCTGCCCAAGAAATAATATGGTCTAATTTAAAGTTATTTGGAAATACAGGTTGTTCTAAATTTGGAAAGTGATAATTATTAGTATTGTAAGTATAACTAAACCAAGTAATAAAATGGTTTATCTTTTTTTGAACCAGCATTTCAATTCCTAAAACTTTATAATCGCCATTAGTTTTAACAAATTCTAG
>NZ_JAYWDT010000060.1:0-47571 GCF_043779715.1 Flavobacterium sp. | reverse complement strand
TTTCTGCAAACTCATCTTCTCTGTCACTAGAAGGAAGAACCCCATCTCAATCAATCCCTAATGTAGATTTTGGGAATAAAAACATATACGGAATTGGTTTTGAGGTTGAATATGTATTTCCGTATAATAATAACAAATGGGCTATGTATTTTGAACCAACTTACAAAACAAAATATGAGGCTTCCAAGACGGTTGTTGTTGGTCAAAGTGCATTTGCATACACTCAAGACTGGTTTGCAAGTTATACAGCTTTAGACTTAGCATTAGGTCTTAGACATTATATGTATATTAATGAATCATCAAAACTTTTTCTAAATGTTAGTTACCTTTTTAATCCTAAACTAAATTCTAAACTTAGAAACAATACAAAACAAGAAGAACTTACAATAGATTCACTTACAAGTTATAATTTGGGATTAGGATACAATTATAATAAAAAGTATAGTTTTGAATTTAGATACGCACATAGTATTAAAAATGATAATCCTTTTAACACTAAATTTAAAACTATTTCTGTTGTTTTAGGTTACAGAATATTTGAAAATAATAAAAATAAATAAATTTAAAATAATGATAAAGAAAATTTCCTTAGGATTATTGGTATTAGCCATAACAACTTCATGTGTTTCTAAAAAAATATATGCTGATTTAGAAACAAAATTTGCTGAATTAAAAAAAGAACGCAACGCACTTTCTGACGAAAATGAAGGTTTAAAGACTGCTAAGAATCAGTTTGAATTAGACAACGGAACACTAAAAACAGAACTTGACAAACTAAAAGCAGAAAGAGATAAACTCGCTGCCGATTATACTGCATCAAGTAATAACTTAAAAACATTGCAAAGTTCATACAATGCTTTAGAGAAAAATAGCGACGAATCGCTAAAAGCAAACATGGACAAAAACCGTGATTTACTAGCACAATTGGAAGCAAAAGAAAAAGCACTAGCTGCCGAAAAATCACGTTTAGCAAAATTAAGTACCGATTTTAAAGACCGTTCTGACAGAGTAAACGAACTCGAAGCAATGATTGCTGCTAAAGAAGCTTCGATGAAAAAACTAAAAGAAACCTTATCTAAATCGCTAAAAGCGTTTGAAGGAAAAGGGCTTACTGTGCAGCAAAAAGACGGAAAAGTATATGTTTCTATGGAAAATAAATTGCTTTTCGAATCTGGAAGTTGGGCGGTTGGTGCTGAAGGGAAAAAAGCGGTTGTAGCTGTAGGGAAAGTTTTAGGCGATAATCCAGACATTTCGGTTCTGATAGAAGGCCATACCGATAATGATAAGTTTGGCGGAGCAGTTGGTCAAATAGAAAACAACTGGGATTTATCTACAAAAAGAGCGACGTCGATTGTAAATATTATTAGTGAAAATGCCAAAGTAAACAAGCAAAATCTTACTGCAGCTGGTCGTGGAGAATTCTCACCATTAATGAGTAATGACACACCAGAAGGCAAATCAAAAAACAGAAGAATCGAAATTATTTTGACTCCAAAATTAGACGAAATTTCTAAAATGTTGAATGACATTTAAAGGCACAAAGACTCTAAGATACAAAGGTTCTAAGGTTTTCTTAGAGCCTTTTCTTTTTTCAAAATTCGCTGTTCTTTATTCAATGTTGAACCTTTTTTAGTTTTAAAAACCTTTGTACCTTTGAGCCTTAGAACCTCAGCGCCTTTTTAAAAAAACCTTTTCACCTCCGAACCTTTTCACCTCCGAAAAAAATGAAATACACCACACTTCCCAACACAAATCTAAAAGTTAGTACTATTTGCCTTGGCACCATGACTTTTGGCAATCAAAATACCGAAAATGAAGCCCATTCACAGTTAGATTTTGCCGTAGAAAAAGGAATCAATTTTATCGATACTGCCGAAATGTATCCAATAGGAGGAAACGAGCATATTTTTGGAAGTACGGAACGTCATATAGGTTCTTGGATTCAAAAAATTGGTCAAAGCAAAAGAGAGAACATAGTTTTAGCTACAAAAATTGCTGGCCCAAATCGAGGCATGGGTTACATACGTGAACCGTTAGATTTTTCTAAAAAAAACATACACGATGCTGTCAATTTAAGTTTAAAAAATCTTCAGACTGATTATATCGATTTGTACCAAATGCATTGGCCAGAAAGAATTATGAACATGTTCGGACAACGAGGCGTTTCTAAAATAGACGAACAATGGAAAGATTCCATTTTTGATGTTTTAAACATTTTTGATGGATTGATAAAAGAAGGTAAAATAAAACACATTGGTGTTTCTAACGAAAATTCTTGGGGAGTTATGAAATTTTTAAACGAAAGTGAGAAACATAATTTGCCAAAAATCGCTACGATTCAAAATCCATATTCTTTATTAAATCGTTTGTTCGAAGTAGGTTTGTCCGAAATTTGCATGCGTGAAAATGTGGGATTACTAGCTTATTCTCCTTTGGGTTTTGGTTTTTTAACTGGGAAATATCTAACCGGAATTCAAGCCAATTCTCGTCTTGGATTGTTCCCAAATTTTGTTCGATATACCAATGAAAATTGCTATAAAGTAACAAAAATGTATCAAGATTTAGCCAACGATTACGGGTTGACATTAACTGAATTAGCTATTGCATTTGTAAATCATCAGCAATTTGTAACTTCAACTATTATTGGCGCAACGAGCATCGACCAATTAGAAGAAAATATTAATGCTTTCGATATAATGTTAACCGATGCTGTTTTAGCTGAAATAAATAAAATTCAGGAATTAATTCCAAATCCTGCGCCGTAATTAAAAATGATAAAAAGCATCTTCCAAATGTTCGATTTTAAATTCTTTTCCTTCTTTATAAACCGCAATAATATCGAAACGAATTTCTAAATCTAAATCGTTCGAAATCACATATTCATTAACCGCTTTGACTAAAAGCTGAATTTTAGCTGGTTTTACAAAATCTTGAGGCGAACCAAAATCTATTGATGAACGCGTTTTAACTTCAATAATGACTAAAACGTTGTCTTTTTGGGCAATAATATCAATTTCTGCTTTCTGGAAAGTCCAGTTGGTTTCCAGAATTGTGTAACCATTTTTTTGAAGAAATTCGACCGAAAGTTCTTCGCCTAGTTTTCCGAGATCGTTGTGTTCTGCCATTTTATAGACGACTTAGATTATTAGATTGGTTAGACGACTTAGACTTAATCTAACTTTCTAAGAAGTCTAAGTAAGTCTAAATATCTAAGCAAGTCTATTCGAAAAATACTTTACTACATTCACTATTCACATCAATCGAAATTTTACTTCCCATAATCAAGGCGCGATTGTCTTGAATATGTCCTGCCGGAAAATTATAAATAATAGGAATATTATATTTCTTAGTCACATCTTCAATAATTTGCAAAGCATCTTTTCCCCAAGGAATATCATTGTCTTTCATTTTTGTCATCGAACCTACAATAATTCCTTTGATGCTTTCTAGACAACCATTGCGTTGCAAGTTCATCATCATTCGGTCGATATGATACAAATATTCGTCTAAATCTTCCATAAAAAGAATTTTATCATCACAGTTTATTGCGGATTTAGAACCCATCAAACTATACAAAATAGACAAGTTCCCTCCTACTAATTCTCCCGAAGCTTTCCCAAAACGATTCATAGAATGTGGCAAAATATCGTATTCTAACTTGTCGCCAAATAAGGCAATTCGCAAAGTTTCTTTGGCTTCTTTAGTGGCTTTTGAGCTTACAGGCATTATTCCGTGAATAGATTTATAACCCATCGTATTGAGATGATTATGCAAAACCGTTACGTCGCTAAAACCAATTATCCATTTTGGATTTTCTTTAAATTTTGTAAAATCTAACAAATCTATCATTCTCACTGTTCCGTAACCGCCACGAACACACCAAATGGCTTTGATGTTTTCGTTATCCATTTGATTTTGAAAATCGGCTGCGCGTTGCTCGTCGGTTCCTGCCAATTGATTTAAATCCAGTCCGATTGTGCTTCCTACTTTTACATTCAATCCCCAATTGGTGAGTAAATCTTTTGCGAATTTTAAATTATCATCTATGTTTTTACGAGCGGTAGCAACTATAGCAATGGTATCGCCTTTTTTTAAGTACGGTGGTGTTATCATTTTGGTTTGAGAATGAATGTTTGAAATGGTGAAAAGTAAAAATAGTACAAATGCTTTTTTCATTTTTTATCTGCTTATTACAAATGTATAAAAGTTATTTATTTATTGACACACGGATGAAACGGATATTGCTGATTTACACAGATTTTTGAATTGAAACGGAATGCCCTAGCCCAGATAGAAGTGAAAATCCTTTTGCTTTTTTCTTTAAAAAGCAAAAGATTGTAACGGATAGCTGGAAATAGCTCTAAAAAAACTTATTTTTGCAATCATTTTATAATGGCGAATTATAATTTTTAATTCGTAATTTTTAATTTTTAATTGATTATGATTCAGAATCCTAAAAGATATACGATTACGGCAGCTTTGCCTTATACAAACGGACCTATTCACATTGGGCATTTAGCGGGTGTTTATGTGCCTTCAGACATTTATTCACGTTATTTGAGATTGCAAGGAAAAGACGTGGCATTTATGTGCGGAAGCGACGAACACGGTGTAGCAATCTCTATGAAAGCCAAAAAAGAAGGCATTACGCCTCAGGAAGTGATTGATAAATACGATGGGATTATCCGTAAATCATTTATCGATTTCGGAATTTCGTTCGATAATTATTCTAGAACTTCAGCGAAAATTCATCACGATACCGCTTCGGAATTTTTCAAGAAATTGTATGACAAAGGTGATTTTATCGAAGAAGTGACGGAGCAATTGTATGATGCCAAAGCGGATCAGTTTCTTGCCGATCGTTTTGTGGTAGGAACTTGTCCAAAATGTGGTAACGAAGAAGCTTATGGTGACCAATGCGAAAAATGCGGGTCAACCTTAAATGCTACGGATTTAATTAATCCAAAATCGACCATTACTGGCGAAACTCCGATTATGAAATCTACGAAACACTGGTTTTTGCCTTTAGATCGTTATTCAGATTTTTTAACTAAATGGATTCTTGAAGGTCACAAAAATGATTGGAAACCTAATGTTTACGGTCAAGTAAAATCTTGGATTGATGGCGGATTAGAACCTCGTGCCGTTACTCGTGATTTAGATTGGGGAATAGATGTTCCTGTGGCTGGTGCCGAAGGAAAAAAATTATATGTTTGGTTCGATGCGCCTATTGGTTACATTTCTGCGACCAAAGAATGGGCGGCTCGTGAAGGGAAAGATTGGGAACCATATTGGAAAAATGAAGATACAAAACTGGTACATTTTATAGGAAAAGACAATATTGTTTTTCACTGTATTATTTTTCCTGCGATGCTAAAAGCGGAAGGAAGTTATATTTTGCCAGACAATGTTCCTGCCAATGAATTCCTGAATTTAGAAGGAAATAAATTATCGACTTCAAAAAACTGGGCAGTTTGGTTACACGAATATTTAGAAGATTTCCCGAATCAGCAAGATGTTTTACGTTATGCGCTTACCGCCAATGCGCCCGAAAGTAAAGACAACGATTTTACTTGGAAAGATTTCCAAGCGAGAAATAATAACGAATTGGCTGCCATTTTTGGAAACTTTATCAATCGTGTGGTGGTTTTAACCAATAAATATTACGAAGGAGTTGTACCAACACCTAACCAATTTTCGGAAGTAGATGAAGCAACGCTAACCGAATTGAAAGCTTATCCTGCTGTAATTTCTAGCTCAATAGAAAGATACCGTTTCCGTGAAGCTTTGGGTGAATTAATGAATGTGGCTCGTTTAGGAAACAAATATTTAGCTGACGAAGAGCCATGGAAAATGGTAAAAACTGATCCAGAACGTGTAAAAACTCAAATGTATGTGGCTTTGCAAATCGCAACAGCTTTGCGTGTTTTATGTGAGCCTTTCTTGCCATTTACTGCTGAGAAATTATCACGTATTCTTGTCATTCCGACGAAGGAGGAATCTCAATTAAATTGGAATGATGTTGCTACAAATTTAGATTTGATTCTTTCAGGACACAAAATTGGCGAAGGAGAAATATTGTTTGCACAAATAGAAGACGAACAAATACAAAAACAAATAGACAAATTGGAAGCTACAAAAACTGCTAATATTGCCGAAAACAAAAAAGCTGAACCACAAAAAGAACTAATCCAATATGATGATTTTGCCAAAATGGATTTGCGTGTAGGAACAATTATCGAAGCTGAAAAAATGCCAAAAGCAAACAAATTGTTAGTACTAAAAATAGACACTGGAATCGATGTTCGTACAATTGTTTCTGGAATTGCCGAAAGTTTTTCGCCAGAAGAAATCATAGGGAAACAAGTCACTGTTTTAGTGAATCTTGCTCCAAGAGCTTTGCGCGGTGTAGAAAGCCAAGGTATGATTTTGATGACCAATTTACCTAACGGAAAACTAGCTTTTGTAAATCCTGATGTTGCTGGAGTTGGAAATGGAGAAGGTATTAATTAGAAAAAAACAACCATGAACCTAAAAGTAATCGCTTTCGATGCCGACGACACATTATTCGTCAATGAACCTTATTTTCAAGAAACGGAACACAAATTCTGTGCTTTGATGGAAGATTATTTGTCACATCAAGGATTATCTCAAGAATTGTTTAAAGTAGAAATCGAGAATTTAGATTTGTATGGTTACGGAATAAAAGGTTATATTCTGTCGATGATTGAAGCAGCAATGAAAATCTCTAACAACACTATTTCGATAGAAATTATCGAAAAAATAATAGATCTTGGAAAAGAATTATTACAAAAACCAATCGAATTGTTAGACGGAGTTGAAGAAACTTTAGAAGCTTTAAGCGGAAAATATAAGCTTATTGTGGCGACAAAAGGTGACTTAAAAGACCAACAAAGCAAGTTGCATCGTTCGGGTTTGGGGCATTATTTTCACCATATTGAAGTCATGGCCGACAAACAAGAAATAAATTATCAGAAATTATTAACGCGTTTAGAAATAAATGCAGATGAGTTTTTTATGATAGGAAATTCTTTAAAAAGTGATGTTTTACCCGTTTTGGGAATTGGAGGTTATGCCGTTCACATTCCTTTTCATACCACTTGGGAACACGAAAAAATTAGTCATAAAGTAGAACATCCAAATTTTAAAACATTAGAAAAAATTACTGATGTTTTGCCTATTTTATTGAAGTAATTTTCAAAAAATGAAACAAAAACTAAACTTAAATACTTGGAACCGAAAGGAGCATTTCTTGTTTTTCAAACAAATGGAAGAACCTTTTTTTGGCATCACAACGACCATCGATTGTACGAATGCTTACGATAAATCCAAAGAATTAGACATTTCATTTTTTACCTTTTACTTACACAAAACATTACTCGCTGTAAATGCTATCGAGAATTTTCGCTATCGAATAATTAACGATGAAATTTACATTTTCGATACCATTGATGCTTCTGCAACCATTATGCGTGAAGATAAAACTTTTGGTTTTTCGTTAATGGAATATTCGAATAATATAAACGATTTTGCCGAAATTACTAAAACAGAAATTGCCAGAATACAAAACACAACAGGACTTATTACTCGAGATTTTGAAGAAAATTTAATACATTTTTCAGCATTACCGTGGCTCAATTTTACTTCGTTTTCTCATGCACGAAGTTTCACTTTTCCTGATAGTTGCCCGAAAATTTCTTTTGGAAAAATGATGATTGAAAATGGCAAGAAAACCATGTCGATGTCTGTTCACGTTCACCACGGATTAATGGATGGTTATCATGTCGGACAATTTGTAAATTTGTTTCAAGAACTCATGAATGCTTAAAATTCTTAGTCGATAGTTAAAAAACTATTAACTTCTCTATTACTTCCTTGCAAACTTTGTAACTTTGCAACTCAATAATATTTTTAATACAAAAATTATGTATCCAGAAGAAATGGTAAAACCAATGCGTGCTGAATTATCAGATGCTGGTTTTCAAGATTTATATAGTGTCGAAGCAGTAGAAGCTGCTTTAGCAAAAGAAGGGACTACGCTTGTAGTTGTAAATTCAGTTTGTGGTTGTGCAGCAAGAAATGCGCGTCCGGGAGCAAAAATGAGTTTAGACGGAGCAAAAAAACCTAGTCAGTTAATTACTGTTTTTGCAGGTGTAGACAAAGATGCGGTAGATGCAGCTCGCAAACACATGTTCCCTTTCCCTCCATCATCGCCTTGTATGGCTTTGTTTAAAGATGGCGAATTGGTTCACATGTTAGAGCGTCATCATATTGAAGGTCGTCCGGCAGAACTAATTGCTGAAAATTTAAAAGACGCTTACGCAGAATTTTGTTAATTAAAAAGCAATAAATCTAACCACGTCTCGACGTGGTTTTTTTATTTAAAAAAGTATCTTTGACGAAAATTTCTAATAAAATGGAAAAATTTATATCTTATCCAATATCCGTTATATACTATCTTTTTTTTATAAGTTGTTTGCTTATTTTTCATCCCATACAATGGATTTGTTTGAATATTTTTGGTTATCAAGCACATAAAAAAAGTGTCGATTATTTGAACTTTTGTTTGGTAAAATGTACTAATCTTTTAGGAACAACTTATCATTTCGAAAACAAAGATTCGATTCCTAAAAATGTTCCTATTATTTTTGTTGCAAATCACCAGAGTTTATATGATATCATTGCTGTAATTTGGTTTTTACGCCGTTTTCATGCAAAATTTGTGAGCAAAAAAGAATTGGGAAAAGGTGTTCCGAGTGTTTCTTTCAATTTGCGACACGGTGGTTCGGTTCTTATTGATAGAAAAGACCCTAAACAAGCCATTTCAGCCATTGGTCAATTGTCAAAATATATCGAAAAAAACAAACGTTCGGCAGTAATTTTCCCAGAAGGAACCAGAAGCAAAACTGGAGAACCTAAGAAATTTTCAGAAAGTGGACTCAAAATGTTGTGTAAATATGCTCCATCTGCTTATATTGTCCCAATAACTATAAATAATTCTTGGAAAATGGTTAAATTTGGAAGTTTTCCGATGGGATTGGGAAATAAATTACAATTTATAATACACGAAGCCATTGCTGTAAAAGATTTTTCGTTTGAAGAATTAATGACAAAAACAGAAAATACCATAATTGAATCAATAAAAATATAACTAGATTTAATGATTTAGGAGAAATCTAAAATCTAAAATCTAAAATCTAAAATTATAATGTCTACAAAAAACATACGTCTAGAAGTTATGCAATTTTTAGAAAATAAAATTGACGGATTTGTTGACCAATATTTAATTCCTGTGGAAAAAATATGGCAACCAACCGATTTTTTACCCAATTCTGAAAGTGAAACTTTCTTTGAAGAAGTAAAAGAATTACGCGAAATCGCAAAAGATTTACCTTATGATTTCTGGGTAACTCTTGTAGGAGATACAATTACCGAAGAAGCTTTGCCAACCTACGAATCATGGCTTATGGACGTAGATGGTGTAGGGCAAGTAGAAAACAATGGTTGGTCTAAATGGGTTCGCCATTGGACTGGTGAAGAAAACCGTCATGGAGATTTACTAAACAAATACTTGTATTTATCTGGTCGCGTAAACATGCGTGAGATAGAAATGACTACACAACATCTTATTGCCGATGGTTTCGATATTGGGACAGGTCGTGATCCTTACAAAAACTTTGTTTATACTAGTTTTCAGGAATTAGCAACCTATATTTCTCACAACAGAGTTTCGCAGATTGCCAAACAATATGGTGACAATAAATTAGCTAAAATATGCAAAATGATTGCTGGCGACGAAATGCGTCATCATCACGCTTATTCAGAATTTGTAACTCAAATTTTTAAAGTAGATCCAAGCGAAATGCTTTTGGCTTTCAATTATATGATGAAACAAAAAATTGTAATGCCGGCTCAATTTCTTCGTGAATCTGGAGAAAAAATAAGTTCGGCATTCTTGAATTTTTCTGATTCTGCGCAACGAATTGGCGTTTACACAGCTTCGGATTATGTAGATATTATGCAAAAACTCATCGAAAAATGGGAAATAGAAAAACTTTCGGGTCTTACTGACGAAGCCGAAAAAGCACGTGATTATCTGATGAAATTGCCTGCAAGAATGGCAAAAATTTCTGAAAGATTAATCATTCCTGCTGAATCTCAAATTTTTAAATGGGTAGAACCTGCCAGAATTTAGATTTTTGATTTAAAATTAACGAATGTTGATTTTTGAAGTTTGTCTTTAGAAATCAACATTTTTTTAATAATAAAACACAAAAATGAGCAATCCAGATTTAATAAACAAAACCATTCAGTTCGTAAAACAAAAACTCAAAAATGCCGAAGGCGGACACGACTGGTTTCATATAGAACGGGTTTATAAGAATGCAATTCTAATTGCTTCAACCGAAAAGTGTAATGAAATTGTTGTAAAACTTGGCGCATTATTACACGATATTGCAGATAGTAAATTTCATAATGGCGACGAAACCGTTGGTCCAAAAGTTGCTAGAGAATTCCTAGAATCCGAAGGTGTTTCTGAAGAAATAATTATTCATGTGATTAATATTATTAAAAATATTTCTTTCAAAGGCGGGAATTTCGATAAGAAATTTACGTCAAAAGAATTCGAAATTGTTCAAGATGCTGACAGATTAGATGCTATTGGAGCGATAGGAATTGCAAGGACTTTCAATTATGGTGGTTTCAAAAATCGTCAGTTATATAATCCTGAAATTCTTCCAAATCTTACAATGAGTAAAGAAGAATACAAAAATTCTGAATCGCCAACGTTGAATCATTTTTATGAAAAATTACTTTTGTTGAAAGATAAAATGAATACCGAAACTGGTAAAAAAATTGCCCAAGAACGTCACCTTTATATGGAAACCTTTCTTGAGCAATTTTATATGGAATGGAATGGAGAACGGTAAGTTTGTCAGTATTTATTCTAAAACAAAAAATATCTAGTTTTTACTATATAAGTCATATAAGGTCATTTAAGTTAGAATGAAAAGCATACTTATATGTTCTTCTATGCCTTATATGGTTAACTTTTTCATTAGTTATCTTTTTATAATAATATGATATCAAATTATTATAATGAAATGATATTTACAAAAGAGAAAAATCCTACACATTTTATTTTCCTGTAAATACCGCTCTTCTTTTTTCTAAAAATGCAGTCGTTCCTTCTTTAAAATCATCGGTAGCAAAGCATTCACCGAAAGCTTTAATTTCTACATCAAAACCATTTGTACCGTCTTTGTAATTGGCATTTATCGCCTCAATCGCTTTAGAAATAGCGACTGGCGAATTTCTCATGATTTTATTTGCAATTTGATTATAAGTAGCATATAAATCCGCTTGTGGGACAACATCGTTTACTAATCCGTATGCTTTTGCAGTTAGAGCATCAATCATTCCTGCGGTCATAATCATTTCCATAGCGCGTCCTTTACCAACTAATTGTGGCAAACGCTGTGTGCCTCCGTAACCAGGAATTACGCCTAACGAAGTTTCTGGTAATCCCATTTTTGCATTATCCGAAGCGATACGAAAATGACAAGCCATAGCCAATTCTAATCCGCCACCTAATGCAAACCCATTGATTGCTGCAATGACTGGTGTTTTCATGTTTTCGATAAAATCGAATAAGATTTCTTGTCCTTTAGCTGCCAACATTGCACCTTCTTTATCTGAGAAATGAGCAAATTCTGAAATATCGGCTCCAGCTACAAATGCTTTTTCGCCACTTCCCGTGATAATTAGCACTTTAATTTCTGGATTTTTATTTGCTAATTTCAATGTTTCGTGCAACTCCTGAATCGTAGCTTTATTCAGAGCATTTAATTTTTCTGGACGGTTTATAAAAATGGTTGCTATTCCTTTTTCGTGTTCGATGATGATGTTTTCTAATGCCATGATTTATTGGTTTGTTATGGGTAATGATACTGTAAATGTTGTTCCTTTATTTATTTTAGAGTCAAAAGTAATTGTTCCATAATAATTTTCGATAATATTTTTTATAATTCCTAAACCTAATCCCATTCCACTAGATTTTGTGGTAAATTTTGGTTCAAAAATTCGATCGAAATCGGCAATCGCTATTCCTTTTCCGTTGTCTTTTACAGTAATTATAGCGTTGTTAGCTTCTTTATTTACCGAAACCAAAATTTTCTTAATTTCTTGTTCTTCGGGAATAGCTTGTGAGGCATTTTTAACCAAATTTGTAATAATTCTTATGAGTTGTGTTCTGTCTATTTTAGTAATAATTTCGGCTGAGCTCGAATTAAATTCAATAAAATCTTCATTAAAAATATCTAGTGATAATTTGACCACATCGACCACATTTATAGTTTCATTTTGTTGTGCTGGCATCGATGCAAAGTTAGAAAATGCTGAAGCTACGGCACTCATCGTGTCTATTTGCTGAATTATTGTTTTCGAATAATCATTTAGTTTTTGGCTTACGTTTGGATCTAAAGGATCAAATTTTCGCTGATAACTCTGTACCGTTAGTCGCATAGGAGTTAGCGGGTTTTTAATCTCGTGCGCCACTTGTTTTGCCATTTCTCGCCAAGCACCTTCTCGTTCGCTTTGTGCTAATTTGTTGGCACTTTCTTCTAGTTCATCAATCATATTGTTATATGATTTAACCAATTTATCTATTTCGTAACTGTTGCTAACCAATTCTATTTTCTTATTTTTTTCGGTTAGACTGGTTTTGGTTAATCTATTAGAAATTGTTTCTAAAGATTTGGTAATATATCGAGATAAATATAAGGCAATCCAGATAGAAATAATGAACATGCCAAGATATACGAATCCGAAAATGGTTAGGAATTTTTCTATCTCTTTTTGGTAAAATGTATTGTCTTCTTTATATGGAAGTCTTATGATTCCAATAGGATTGTTTTCGACATAATCCATTAAATAACTATACGAAAATTGAAATTTATTCCCTTTGCTTTCAGCAATATCTACATACCTGTTTTTTTTAGATTGCTTCACTTTAGTAAGAATCGAATCCGAAATGTTTGGAGAGATTTGCCCTTGAATCATTGGTGCATTCGAAGTTGTCAGTAATCTTCCGTTTAAATCATACATATCTATTTCGATATTATGAATGTCTGAAATTTCGAAAATTTTATCTTTAAATATCGATGGAATATTAAACGTAGTTAAAGGATGTGGTGTGATTGCTAACACGTACTGAAGGTGTTGTTTTATCTGATTTTCTTTATTTATGAGTAATTCTTGGTTGTATTCTTTACTTTCAATTTGAAAATGAATTAACGAAACTCCTGCAATTAAAATAGAAGATATCAGGGTAATAAGAATCATCGATAAAAAGATTCTTACACGCAATGACCAACTTTTAACTTTAAAAATGGAATTCATTTATTGATTTTTTTCTCTTATTCGTTTGTAAAACTTAAATCCCAGCATGATTATTATCGAAAATAAAAAGATTCCAATTACACCATAAATCCAGTTGAAAGCATTTTTTAAAATTACTAAAAAAACAATAGCAAACAAGATTAATGTGGCGCCTTCATTCCACAAACGCATAAAGTTTGAGGAATATTTGAATTCGTCTTTTTGCAATTGATTATAAATTTGATGACATTTTAAATGGTATAAAAACAAAAGGAAAACAAAGCCAAGCTTTACGTGCATCCAAGGCATTTGCAACCAAGCTGGCATCAAAATTAATAACCAAACAGCAAAAAATGTTGCTAAAATTGCACTTGGCCAAGTGATAATATACCACAAACGGTAAGTCATTATTTTGAATTGAGCAAGCAAAATTTCACGGTCAGGCGAAGGTTTTTCATTAGCTTCAATTTGATATACAAAGAAGCGAACAATATTAAACAATCCTACAAACCAAGTGATTACGAAAATTAAGTGTAGTGATTTTATGTAGTTGTAAATTTCCATTGTTAAATTTTTTAGTCTTTTTTCTTAAAATCCTTAACCCAATTCGCCACAACATCACACCATTCATCTCCATCATTCATACAAGGAATTGCTAGAAATTCTTCACCGCCATGTTCTTTAAACTGATGATCGGCTTCCATAGCAATTTCCTCTAATGTTTCTAGACAATCGGATACGAAAGCTGGTGTTACAACGGCTAATTTTTTGATGCCTTTTTCAGGCATTTTATTAATTTCAATATCAGTGTAAGGCTCTAACCATTTGTCGCCCGCCAATCGTGATTGAAAAGTCTGGCTGTATTTTCCTTCGGGAATTTCCAACAATTTCACAACCTGTTTTGTGGTTTCATAACACTGATGGCGGTAACAAAACTCGTGTGCTGGAGATGGTGTGTTGCAACATGAACCATCTATTTTACAATGTGATTTGGTAATATCAGTCTTGCGAATATGACGTTCTGGAATTCCATGATAAGAAAATAATAAATGATCGTAATCGTAACTGCCTAAATGTTTTTTTATGGAATTAGCTAAAGCTTTTGTATAATCTGGTTTATTATAAAAAGCGGGAACTATTGTAAACTTCATTTCAGGAAAATGTTTCTTGCGAAGTTCTTCTGCCAAAACTAAAATTGTTGTTGTAGACGCCATTGCATGTTGCGGATACAATGGAAAAAGCATCACGTCGGTAACTCCTTTATCCTTTAGCTCTTGCAAGCCTTTTAGGATTGTCATTGTTCCGTAACGCATCGCTAAGGAAACAGGAACGTCTGTTAGAGCTTGAACTTTTTTGTGCATTTTTTTCGAAATCACAATAAGCGGCGAACCTTCGGGTGTCCAAATTTTAGCATACGCTTCGGCCGATTTTTCAGGTCTTTTTCTTAAAATAATCCCACGAACTAATAATGCTCTTAGTAAATACGGAACATCAATCACGTATTTGTCCATCAAAAATTCATCTAAATATGGCTTAACATCTTTTGCTGTTGGGCTTTCTGGCGAACCTAGATTTACTAATAAAACTCCTTTCATCTTTTTATAAACTTTTTTCTAATAAATATTTTTTTGGTGTTGTGGCAAACTTTTTCTTGAAAGCAGCTATAAAATGACTGCCTGTGCTGTAACCGATTTTTAACCCAACTTCATTTACATTATACGAGCCAGAATCTAATAATTTTCGAGCTTGTTCCATTTTGTAATCAAACAAAAAACCATAAACCGTATCGCCATATATTTGCTTGAAACCCATTTTTAGTTTCTTTAAATTTAAACCAATTTCATCAGCTAATTCTTGTAATCCTGGCGGTTCAGCCATATTAGCAATAATAATTTCTTTGGCTTTTTTTATTTTTAAAACATTTTCTTCATCAATCAAAAACGGACATTGCTCGGCATTTGGATCTTCGGAACGGTTAAAAAATAAACTCAACAACTCGTAACCTTTTCCTTTATAATACAGATTTTTTATTGATGGATTCAAATTGTAATGAAACATTTGATTTAAAACAATTGCCATTGATGGAGAAATGTTTTCTTCGCCATAATATTTTTTGTCTCTATTTTCATCACTCAAAAACGGAATATGCTCGGTATCAGTAGAAAATAAACCATGAAACTTTCTGATAGAAACTAATATAGAAATCAACCATGATTTTGGTCCAATTTCTAGGTGCAACGGCAATTCTTTTTGTGGGTTATAAAACAACAATGACTTTTCTTCTTTCAAGTCTAAAGTGTAATTTCCTTGATTGAAGATAAATTTTGCATTGCCTTTTAATCCGAAATGAAACTGAATCAACCCGTTATTTACCTGACGTTCAAAGGAAATCATCTCATCTGTGTCATTCTGAAAACGAATTAAAATAAAATCATCATCAATCTTTATTTCTTCAGGTGAACTCATAGCGATGTTTTTTTATTAGTTTTTGATGAAATTATATTTTATTTATTTAGAATTGTTCTAAATAAATAATTTCATATGCCTTGATTTTAATACAAAAATAAGAGAAATAACGATAAAAATCTATTTTTTAAAGTAAAATTCTCATAGCGACACAAATTGACCTTCTAGCGTTACTTTTATAAATTGTATAATAATACTTTTGTGTAACTTTTTGAATGAAGTGACAATTATGGAGAACAATACAATTTCGAAGCACACTTCTTTTTATGCCATTGGCCTAAATTACAAAAAAGCTGATGCCGAGATGCGTGGTAAATTTAGTATTGATGCACAATCTAAATCGAACTTATTACAACAAGCAAAAATCGAAGGAATAGAAAGTCTAATCGTTACTTCGACCTGCAACAGAACCGAAATTTACGGTTTTGCCCAACATCCGTTTCAACTTATTAAATTACTTTGCGAGAACTCGAAAGGAACAGTTGAGGATTTTCAGAAAGTGGCTTACGTATATAAAAATCAAGAAGCCATTTCTCATTTGTTTAAAGTGGGAACTGGTTTAGACAGTCAGATTCTTGGTGATTTCGAAATTATTAGCCAAATAAAAATTGCCTTTACAGAGAGTAAAGCTTTAGATCTTGCCAATTCTTTTATGGAAAGATTGGTAAATGCAGTCATTCAGGCCAGTAAAAGAATAAAAACAGATACCGAAATTTCATCGGGAGCAACTTCAGTTTCGTTTGCATCGGTTCAATACATTATGAAAAATGTAGAAAATATTGGCGAAAAAAATATTTTGCTTTTTGGTACAGGGAAAATAGGAAGAAATACTTGCGAAAATTTAGTAAAACATTCTAAAAACGAGCATATAACTTTAATAAATCGAACGAAAGATAAAGCAGAAAAATTAGCTGGAAAACTTAATTTGATTGTAAAAGATTATGCCGATTTACATATCGAATTACAAAAAGCAGATGTTCTCGTTGTAGCCACTGGCGCACAAAATCCAACAATAGACAAAGCTATTTTAAATCTTAAAAAACCATTATTGATTTTAGATTTATCGATTCCGAAAAATGTAAATATTAATGTGAATGAATTAGAAAATGTAACACTCGTGCATTTAGATGATTTATCTCAAATTACCGATGAAACTCTCGAGAACAGAAAGCAGCACATTCCTGCTGCCGAAGCCATTATCGAAGAAATAAAAGACGAATTTACAGCTTGGATGAACGGTCGAAAATATGCTCCGACAATTCATGCACTCAAAGCAAAATTAAATACGATTAAAGAAAAAGAGCTGACCTTTCAAAGAAAAAAATTATCAAATTTCGATGAAGAACAAGCGGAACTCATTAGTAATCGTATTATTCAAAAGATAACCAATCATTTTGCCAATCATCTCAAAGACGAAGAAACAATGGTCGACGAAAGCATCGATTGGATTCAGAAAGTTTTCCAAATAGAAAAAGCCAAATAATGACTAAAATAATTCGCATAGGAACTCGTGATAGTGAATTAGCACTTTGGCAAGCACATCATGTCGAGAAAATGTTAAATGATTTAGGCTATAAAACAAAAATTGTAGCTGTAAAATCTCAAGGAGATATTATTCTCGACAAACCACTTTACGAACTCGGAATAACGGGAATTTTCACAAAAACACTCGATATAGCTATGATAAATGGTGATATTGATATTGCTGTGCATTCTATGAAAGACGTTCCAACCGCTCTACCACAAGGAATCGTGCAAGCAGCCGTTTTAGAAAGAGCCAATGAAAAAGATATTTTAGTATATAATAATAATCTCGATTTTCTTGATAGTGATGCAACAATAGCAACCGGAAGTTTGCGAAGACAAGCCCAATGGTTGCACAAATACCCGAATCATACTGTTGTCGATTTGCGCGGCAATGTAAACACACGAATGCAAAAACTGAAAGATAACAATTGGAATGGAGCAGTTTTTGCCGCTGCAGGTTTAGAAAGAATAAACTTAAAACCGGAAAATTATATCAATCTAGATTGGATGATTCCCGCGCCAGCACAAGGAGCAATGATGGTTGTTGCTATGGGAAATGACAGTTATTGTTTAGATGCTTTAGCACAACTTAATCATGTTGAAACTGAAATAACAACCTATATCGAACGTCAG
The DNA here is from genome assembly GCF_043779715.1 of Flavobacterium sp. Taxonomy (GTDB): domain Bacteria; phylum Bacteroidota; class Bacteroidia; order Flavobacteriales; family Flavobacteriaceae; genus Flavobacterium. The sequence goes on along the minus strand of NZ_JAYWDT010000060.1, from coordinate 29,544 downwards.
TTTTTACGAACTTTAGAAGGGGGTTGTACTGCGCCAATTGGAGCTTTTGCAGAATTTAACGAAAAAGATGAAACAATCCATTTTCAAGGAGTTTTATTTTCTTTAGACGGAAGTGAGAAAATAGAAGTGAATAAAATAGTCGAAATCCAAGAATGGAAAAAACTAGGCTATCACGCTGCTCAAGAAATTTTTGAAAACGGCGGTATAAAATTGATGGAATCGATAAAAGAAAAACTAAAAAAATAATGAGTGCTCAAATCAAAATATTATCTACAAAAATACTGTCAAACATTCAGAAAGAAGCCTTGGTAAACGCCGATTTTAATGTCATTGAAGCTGATTTTATTAAAACAGAACACCAAGATTTTGATTTAAAAAACATTAAAGACAATTTAATTTTTACCAGTCAAAATGCCGTTCACAGCATTTTGCAACATCCAAAATGTGAAGAACTAAAAACAAAACCTGTTTTTTGTGTTGGATTAAAAACAAAAATTTTATTATCTGAAAATGGTTTTAATGTCGATGTTTACACAGGTTACGCTTCCGATTTATCCGAAATCATTACCTTAATTCACAGCAGTGACAGCTTTACTTTTTTCAGCGGAAACTTACGTAGAGAAATGTTGCCTCAAACTTTAAAAGAAGCAGGAGTAGATTTTAATGAGATTAAAGTTTACGAAACAACTCTCACGCCTCAAAAAATAAAAGATACCGTAGAAGTTCTATTGTTTTTTAGTCCATCCGGAGTAGAAAGTTATTTGAAAGACAACACAATCAAAAAAGAAACGTGTTTTTGCATTGGAGAAACCACCGCAGAAGCCTTACAAAAAATTACAAAAAACATCATCATTGCCGAAAACCCAACTATCGAAGATGTGATTGAAGAATGTATTAACGAATATAAATAATAAATAAACCTGGTCAGGTCTAACAATAAAAAAATGATTAAAAACGACTTATTTCTAAAAGCATTAAAAGGAGAAACCGTTCAACGTCCACCAGTTTGGATGATGCGTCAAGCAGGAAGATATTTACCGGAATTTATCGCTTTGCGTGACAAATATGATTTCTTTACCCGTTGTCAAACCCCAGAATTAGCAGCCGAAATCACCGTGCAACCTATTCGTAGAATTGCTCCAGATGCCGCCATTTTATTTTCAGATATTTTGGTCGTGCCACAAGCCATGGGAATTGAAGTGTTAATGAAAGAAAATGTTGGTCCATTTTTACCAAATCCTATTCGTACAATTCAAGATGTAGAAAGAGTCATTGTTCCAGATGTTCACGAAACATTGGGTTATGTTTTTGATGCTATAAAACTGACCAAACAAATGCTAAATGATGAAGTTCCGCTAATTGGTTTTGCGGGTTCACCATGGACAATTATGTGCTATGCCGTTGAAGGACAAGGGTCTAAAAGTTTTGATAAAGCCAAAGGATTTTGCTTCACACATCCAGAAGCAGCGCACGTTTTATTGCAAAAAATTACAGATACAACAATCGCATATTTAATAGAAAAAGTGAAAGCTGGTTGTAATGCTATTCAGATTTTCGATTCTTGGGGCGGTATGTTATCCCCAGTAGATTATCAGGAATTCTCGTGGAAATACATCAATCAAATCGTCGAAGCATTGGCAGATATTACACCTGTTATTGTTTTCGGAAAAGGATGTTGGTTTGCTCTTGGCGATATGGGAAAAAGTAAAGCATCGGCACTTGGTGTAGATTGGACTTGTTCGCCACGAAACGCAAGATATTTGTCTGGTGGAAACATCACATTACAAGGTAATTTTGATCCAAGTCGTTTGCTTTCGCCAATTCCTGTGATTAAAAAAATGGTACATGAAATGATTAATGAATTCGGTAAAGACAAATACATCGTAAATCTAGGTCACGGTATTTTGCCAAATATTCCTGTAGATCACGCCAAAGCATTTGTTGATGCGGTGAAAGAATATAATCAATAACAAAAATGAAATTCACTAACTGGAAACTCGAAAAAATAGAAAATATTCTTGCCGAAGAATTTTTTAATTTGATTGATAGAAATAGAAATCATATAGGTAAAACATTTCCAGTTACTGTTTCAAATTGTATCGATTTAGAAAAAACAGCAAAATTTATTACTAATAATATTCAAATCGAGAAACAAAAAACGGGTTATTATTTCTATATCAGAAATTTAGAAATTAATGATTTAATAGGATATATCTGTATTAAAAAAATAGATTTCAATATTTCTAAATGCGAATTAGCCTATTTTATTGACAAAGATTTCGAAGGAAAAGGAATCATTTCAAAAGCAGTTTTAGATGTTATTACTATTTGTTTTAAAGAATTATTTATGAATAAAATTTTTATCTGCACTTCAAAAATTAATTTTGGAAGTCAAAGAATCGCTTTAAAACAAGGTTTTATTCAGGAAGGGATTTTGCGTGAGGAATTCAAAAGTAACGAAGGAATCCTAGAAGATATTATTTATTTTGGGTTGCTGAAATCAGATTATATTAAAGATGAAAAATAAATTTTACACTTACATAGAAAACCTTCAAGACCAAATCTGTAAAGGATTAGAATCCGTTGAAGGAAAAGCAAAATTTCGTGAAGACATTTGGGAACGTCCTGAAGGCGGTGGAGGAAGAACTCGTGTGATAGAAAACGGAAATGTTATCGAAAAAGGTGGTGTAAACATTTCGGCAGTTCATGGTAAATTGCCTGAAGCCATGCAAAAAATGTTTAAAGTTGGCGAAGCAGATTTCTTTGCTTGCGGATTAAGTTTAGTCATTCATCCAAAAAATCCAATGGCGCCAACAGTTCATGCTAACTGGCGTTATTTCGAAATGTATGACGAAAACGGAAACGTAATCAATTCGTGGTTTGGCGGCGGACAAGATCTCACGCCTTATTACTTGTTTGAAGAAGATGCGATTCATTTTCATCAAACGTGTAAAACAGCTTGCGACAAACATAACTCAGCCTTTTATCCAAAATATAAAAAACAATGTGATGAATATTTTTGGAACGCGCACCGAAACGAAGCGCGAGGCATTGGCGGATTATTTTTTGATTATTGCAAAAAGACAGAAGATATGTCTATGGAAGATTGGTACAATTTTGTAACCGAAGTTGGAAATAGTTTCGTTGATGCTTATGCTCCAATTTTAGAGAAAAGAAAAGATTTACCGTATACTCCTGAACAAAGAACTTGGCAAGAAATTCGTCGTGGTCGTTATGTCGAATTTAATTTGGTTCACGATAAAGGCACACTTTTCGGACTAAAAACCAATGGAAGAATCGAAAGTATATTAATGAGTTTACCTCCACATGTGCAATGGCATTATGACTATCATCCAGAAGTTGGAAGCGAAGAAGAAAAATTAATCAAAGTATTAGAAAAACCAATTGATTGGATTTAATCATCCATTATTAATTATAAATCATCATTTACTATGTTTCCATTACAAAGAGGCAGAAGATTACGAGTAAACGAAAGTATTCGTTCATTAGTTCGCGAAACAACATTAAGTCCACAAGATTTTATGTTTCCAATGTTTATTACAGAAGGTGAAAACGTAAAAGTAGAAATCCCTTCCATGTTTGGAATTTATCGTCGTTCTATCGATTTAACAGTCGAAGAAGTGAAAGAAATATTCGCTTTGGGAATTCGTGCAGTAAACATTTATGTAAAAGTTGATGAATCTCTAAAAGACAATACAGGAAAAGAAGCCTGGAATCCTGATGGATTGATGCAAAGAGCCATCAAAGCCATCAAAACTGCTTGTCCAGAAATGATTGTTATGCCAGATGTGGCTTTAGATCCATATTCTATTTACGGTCACGACGGAATTATTGCAAATGGTGATATTGCCAATGATGCAACCAATGAAGCGTTAGTAAAAATGGCAGTTTCTCATGCTCAGGCTGGAGCCGATTTTGTTGCGCCTTCCGACATGATGGACGGACGTGTATTGCGTTTGCGTCAAGGTTTAGATACTGCTGGCTTTCATAATGTGGGAATTATGAGTTATTCGGCTAAATATGCTTCGGCATTTTACGGGCCATTTCGTGATGCATTAGACAGTGCACCTGTTGATAATGCTGAAATTCCGAAAGACAAAAAAACCTATCAAATGGATTATGCCAATCGCATCGAAGCCATCAAAGAAGCATTAATGGATGTTGAAGAAGGTGCCGATATGGTGATGGTAAAACCAGGGATCGCCTATTTAGACATCGTTCGTGAAGTTAAAAATGCCGTGAATGTTCCGGTAACTGTTTTCCATGTTTCGGGAGAATATGCCATGATAAAAGCTGCTTCCGAAAGAGGTTGGCTCGACCACGACAAAGTCATGATGGAACAATTAATGTGTATCAAAAGAGCTGGAGCGAGTTTAATTTCTACTTATTTTGCTAAAGAAGCAGCAATACTTTTAAATCAATAATAATGAAGAAATTATTTTTATTGAGTTGCTTTTTTCTATTGCTAGGTTGTAAAAATCAAGAAACAGAAGAAACTAGTCCCAAAAATCAATCTTCATCAGAACTTGGGAAAGAATTATTTGAAGGGAAAGGAAATTGTGTAGCTTGTCATCAAGTCGATCAAAAAATTATTGGCCCAAGTATTCAAGACATTGCAAAAATTTATAAAGCTAAAAATGGGAATATCATCGATTTCTTAAAAAACGATGCAAATCCGCTTGTAGATCCTAGTCAATATGAGGTAATGAAAACAAATTTTGCTATCACAAAATCAATGACTGACGAAGAATTGAAAGGTTTGGAAACTTATATTCTAAGTTTTTCGAAATAAAATCAAATCATCTTCGGATGATTTTTTTGTTTAAAATCATTATATTTAGAGCATGAATACAGTCTTTATAAATTCGCCATTAGGCATTACAAAAATAGAAGGAGACGAAAACGGAATTGCTGTGATTTCTGTTTTATCTGAAGGAGAAATTTCTATTGAAATTCCTTTAGAACTAGAAGAAGCCGTAAATCAACTCCGCGACTATTTCGACGGAAAAAGAACTGATTTTACTTTTAAGCTCAATCCCAAAGGAACCGATTTTCAACAAAAAGTTTGGCAGGAATTAGGCAATATTCCTTTCGGGAAAACTATGTCTTATCTCGATTTAGCTAAAAAATTAGGTGACCCAAAAGTGATTCGTGCAGCAGCATCGGCAAATGGCAAAAACCCACTTTGGATTGTTGTTCCGTGTCATCGCGTCATTGGAACCGATGGTTCGCTTACTGGTTATGCTGGCGGTTTGTGGCGCAAAAAATGGTTGTTAGAACACGAAAATCCAACAAATCAGCAAAGTTTATTTTAGGCTAGACCTTTTAGATTGTAAGAAATTTAGACTATCTTAGATTTTTAAAAATTTCAGATTTAACAATTCAAATTAAGTATGTCTGAAAATCTAAGAAGTCTAAATTATGATTGAAAAAATAAACCTCAACAACATACTTTTCCTAGATATAGAAACCGTTCCTGAAGAAGAAAATTTCAATTCGCTTGATGATGAAATGAAACAACTTTGGGAGCTAAAAACACAATACCAGCGCAAAGAGGATTTTTCGGGTGAAGAATTTTATGATAGAGCAGGAATTTGGGCTGAGTTTGGAAAAATTATTTGTATTTCTGTGGGTTATTTTACGATAAAACGAGATATTCGAAACTTTAGAGTGACTTCGTTTTTTGGTGAAGAAAAGAAAATTTTACACGATTTTATTAATTTATTAAACAATCATTTCAACCAACCGCAACATGTTTTATGTGGTCATAATGCAAAGGAATTCGACATTCCGTTTATTGCTCGACGCATGATTATCAATCAAATTTCGATTCCAAACAAGTTGAATTTATTTGGGAAAAAACCTTGGGAAATTCCGCATTTAGACACTTTAGAATTATGGAAATTTGGCGATTATAAACATTTCACTTCTTTGAAATTGATGTGTAAAGTGTTAGGAATCCCTTCTCCAAAAGGAGATATTGATGGTTCGCAAGTAGGTCATGTTTTTTATGTAGAAAAAGACATTGACCGAATTGTAACTTATTGTGAAAAAGACACCATTGCTGTTGCTCAGATTTTCTTACGATTGCGAAGAGAAGATTTATTAATTGAAGAAGAGATTATTCACGTTTAATATTTAAATTATTGTCATTGTAATTGATTATTGCAATTGACATTGATTTATTACATTTACAAAAAACAAAATTATGGTATTGAGTAGATTTTGGTTAACTATTTTTATTTCTTCAATTGTATTTGTTGTGTTCAGTTTGTTTGCTGGTAACAGTTACACAATTGATTATGTTTTGAACGGGAAAAAAGATGATCCCATTTTAATATCTGAAAAATACTTAAACCAAATTCCAAAATTTGTAAAAGACAGTATCGAAAAAGCACCTGAGATGACCATGGTGATAAATCGTGATACGATAAACGCCGATACGACTTACGTTTATAAAAGTAAAACGGTAAAAATATATAGTGGTATTCAAAAATCAGATGGTTTATTGCCAACATGTAAAAGTACTTTGTTAGATTTAATTATTCCGCTTATTGCTTATTTGGCTTTTTTCTGTGGATTAATGGAGCTTTTAATCATTTCCGGAGCCTCTGGAAAATTAGCTAAAGCATTGAGTCCAGTTTTTGTAAAAGTGTTTCCCAGTATCCCAAAAAACCATCCGTCGATATCCTATATGACCTTGAATTTTGCTGCCAATTTCTTAGGATTAGATTCTGCTGCAACTCCTTTTGGTCTAAAAGCCATGGAGAGTTTACAAGAAATAAATCCAGAGAAAGACAAAGCCAGTGATGCACAAATTATGTTCATGTGTCTGCATGCTTCAGGTCTTACTTTAATCGCTACTTCTATTATAGGATACCGTGCTGCTGCTAATGCAAGCAATCCTGCTGATGTGATGTTGCCTTGTATTATCACTTCATTTATTGGTACGATTGCAGCCTTTTTAATTGTTGGAGTTAAACAAAAAATTAATTTCAAAAGTGCTTCTTTGGTTATTGTATTGATGACATTAATAGCTGGAATTGTTGGTTTGTTGATGTATGTAAATCATTTGGATTTAATTGGAAAAAACTATTTTACCTCTAATCTTTCTGCTTTAATATTAATTGGAATTATTGCTTTTACCTTGATTTTTTCATTTATAAATGAGAAGAAATTTTCTGCCGCAAGTACAACTGTGTTTGACTCTTTTGTAGTAGGAGCAAATAATGGTGTAAAAACTGGAGTAACTATTTTTCCTTATGTAATGGGTATGTTAGTTGCTATTTCTTTGTTTAGAAACAGTGGTTTATTTGAAATTATTAGCAATTGGATCGCTTTCATTTTTTCTAATATGGGAGTAAGTAAGCAAATTACGGATGCCTTACCAGTTGCATTACTTCGTCCCTTTAGCTCTGCGGGGTCGCGTGGGTTTTTGATTGACTCGATGAATACTTTTGGTGCGGATTCCTTAACGGCAAGATTGAGTAGTATTTTTCAATGTAGTGCCGAAAGTACTTTTTATGTAATAGCAGTTTATTTTGGTTCAGTAAATATTAAAAACACTCGTTATGCCCTAGGAACGATGCTTTTAGTGGATTTAATTTGTGTGATTACGGCTATTTTTGTGGCGAGCTGGTTTTTTTAATCTTTTTTATTAAATAACTGTCCCATTTTCAGAATCTTATCTAAAGATTACTATTTTTGTAATCCCAAATTTAGTGAAATATGAAAACCCTAAAAAATGTACTTTTATTAGTGTTGTTTGGTTGCGTAGCTTTTTCTGTAAATGCGCAAGAAGCAGAAAGTCGTTCTATGACCGAAATCATGAACGCGCCAAATCCCGAAAAATACAAAGAGCTTAATTTAAACAACCGAAATCTCACGAAACTTCCTGTCGAAATTGGTCGATTTGTAAACATTGAAAAACTGTGGATAAACTATAATAATCTTCAGTCGTTGCCTTTTGAAATTGGGAAACTAACTAAATTGAGGGAACTATATATCAACAATAATTTGTTTTTAAAATTCCCTATCGAACTTGGTAAAGTAACCAGTTTAGAAAGGTTAGAGTTTCAAAAAAATAAAATGGAAGTTATTTCTCCCTATATTGGAAAATTATCAAAACTAAAAAAACTCAACTTAAGTAATAATAAAATCGAAGCTCTTCCTGTCGAAATTGGCAATCTAAGAAACTTAACTGAACTTATTTTATTTGATAACAAAATAACGGAAATCCCTTTAGAAATAGGCGCTTTATCTAAACTAAAGGTTTTAAATTTAGAAAAAAATAATGTTGGAGTCTTGCCTTCGGAAGTTGGTAGTTTGTCTGAATTGACAATTATTAACCTGAAAGGGAATTTGATACAAGTTGTTCCTATAGAACTTGGAAACCTAATAAATCTAAAAATTCTAAATTTAGAAAAAAATCAAATTAGAAAATTTCCTGTCGAACTTTGTAAGTTAACTAACTTAACATTGTTAGATTTAGACGGAAATTTAATTAAAACTCTTCCTCCAGAAATTGTAAATTTTATTAATATGAAAGAGCTTTATTTAGGTGTTAATCCTTGGGTAAGTTTTCCAGAAACTACTTATCCTTTTTTAGAAAGCCTAGAATTTGGACAATCAGAAGGTGTTAGAAAACTGATTAAAACTAAAATATAATCTTTACTAATAAAAAATGCCTCACGATTTGTGAGGCATTTTAGTTTTAATATAAATGAATTTATTTCTTAACGAACTTTTTAGTTATCGTTTTCTCTCCATCATTTACTTCAAAAATATAAAGTCCTGATTCAAGATTAGAAACGCTAATTTCATTTTCATTAAGGCTTCCAGATTTCACTTCTTGTCCAATCATACTGTAAATTCTATAGGTTGCTTTTCTGTTATCAATCATAGAAACATTCAATACATTTTCTACCGGATTAGGATATAAATTGAAAGATAAAACCTCAGCAGCATTATTTACTTCGGTTGTTGCAGTAATAGCTAAAGACGCAGTAATGTTTACCGTGTAATCTTCCACTTGACCGTAACTTAAAGTTTCACAAGAAGTTGGAATTCCGTTATATTTCATAGAAACTCTCATTCTTGTTGCTCCTAATAAAGCAGTTGCGGGAATAGTTATTGATCCAGTTGCAGATGTTGCTGTCGATGTTGCTTTAGAAAAAACCAATTCACCAGCATCTGTAAACAATCCGTTTTTGTTATAATCTATCCAAACTGCATAACCTTCAGAATAAACTGTCGATGTCCAAGATGGTGTAATCGTGATAGTTTTTGCAACTCCTCTAACCGCATTTGTAGAAAGTGCTGTAAAATTTTCGTATCCAGCTGTACCAGTTGAAGTATTACTTATTGTTCCGAAAACAACTTTGCTTATTTTTTCATCGGCAGTACTATTACTTGTTGATGCACAATAAGTAACCGCAGAACCTGCAAGAGTTGTTACATTTACCGTATTACTTGAAGCGGATAAGTTTCCAGCAGCATCTTTTGCCTTTACAGAAAAAGTATAAGCTGTTGATGCTGTAAGTCCTGTAACTGCATAAGATGTTGTTGTTACAGTTGCTTTAAGAGTCGTTCCTTGGTAAACATTATATCCTGTTACTGCAACATTGTCTGTTGAAGCTGTCCAAGATAAGTTTGTTGAAGTTGAAGTTGTACCTGAAGCCACTAAACTAGCTGGTGTAGAAGGTACTGTTGTATCGGTAGAACCAGCATATGCAGCGCCAATTCCTACGGCATAAAATGCATTTGTTGTTGCAATAACTTCGGCAGAACCTGCTCCGTATAAATCAATTGCTGATTGAATTCCAGATGTTCTTGCATTAGCATAAGTCGAATTTGCTGTTAAGTAAACAGTCTCTAAACGATAAGCAATTTTGGCCGCTTTAGCAATTGTTATTCCTGTAACATTAAAAGCACTTCCGATATCATTAGTTCCTGATTTTCCAACTGATAGGATATAAAACCAATGATTTAAAACACCTGAATTTGTATGTACTCCTCCAGAATCCGCAGTTCCTGAATACCAACTTGTTCCTTTATATGTATCTGGCTGACCTTCCGCATTTGGATTACTCATAGAACGCAATGCTAGATGGCCAGATCTTCTTTCGATATCTTCTCCTATTAACCAAGTAGATTTTGTTGGTGCAGCGTTATATTCGATACAAGCTCCCCAAATATCTGAAAATGCTTCATTCATTGCGCCTGATTCATTTTGGTATGTTAAGTTTGCTGTATACGAACAAACTGCGTGTCCAATTTCGTGTCCAGCAACATCCAATGCAGTTAGAACATCAAAACCTCCCGTTCCGCTTCCATCACCATAAGTCATTACACTACCATTCCAGAAAGCATTGTTGTTGTCAGGATATCCAGCAGCTATTAAATTATAATGTACATAACTTTTTATTTTTGCTCCTGCATTATCATAACTATTTCTACCGTGAACAGCTGAAAAATAATCATATGTTTTTTCGGCTCCCCAATGTGCATCTAGCGCTCCATTGTCTTTATTTGTATTATTAAATTCGGTAGCAGTCCAGTTGTTATCTACATCAGTAAAATTAGTTGTTGGATAAGTAGCTGTTCTTGCTGAATTATAGGTTTGAACCCCATTACCACGAGTGTTGTCCGATAATATATAAGAAGATCCACTTAATAAAGTTTGAATAGATTGTGTTCCACTATAACGAGTAGCTGCATTTGCTGCTACTAAAGCTATATTTGAATTGTTACTTTTAGTGTTTTTTTCAGTTGTAGCACTCGATTTACCACCATGGCTATATTCACCTAAATGCTTGATGGTTGCATTGTAAAATAAACGTTCTCCAGTATTAGCATCAATATATAAATCGCCGCGACTTATTGGATTTGTAGCATAGATATCAAATTTATAAGCCAAACGTAAATTATCTGTAGTTCTTTTTTGTGATTGGTCTTGTATAACAGGCAATAAAACCAACTCGCCTTGTGGTTTTTGATAACCTATATTGTCTGCATCAGCTTTGTTTTCCCACAAATAATGTTTGGCTCCAGTATAAGCTATCGCTTTATTAAAAGCAGCTTGAGCCGACATTGACGGCGCTATGTTTACATTATTAATGTTATAAAACTCACCACTCATAGAAGCTATTTTACCGTTTTTTGAGTGTAGTGTGTAGGTTGAAAACTCTACTTTAATTCCTTCGTGAAATAATTGAAATTTTTCGTGAGTAAACCCTTCAGGATCTGATTCATTTTTAATTCGAGAAAATGACTCGTTTTGTTTTAGACCTAATTGATCTCTAAAAACTTGTTGAAAATCTGAACTTTTATAAGCAGATTCTTCGTTGAATGTAATCAGGTTTGGCAAACCGTTTTCGCCTAAAGATTTCTGATTTACATTTTTATCCGTTTCTTGAGCGAAACTGGATAGCGCAAATAAGGACATTGCAAACACTGAGGCAATGCCTCCAAATTGTTTTTTCATAATTATTTGTTTTTGGTTGGTTAACTAACATTTCAAAGCAATTGGTTTAGGTTGCTTTTTGTTGAAATGCTCGGCAAACTTAACAAATAATTATTAATTATTTAACCTTTTGTAAATTATTTTGATTTTTCATCAATAAAATCGACAAAATGCAAATAAAAACGACAAAATGCAAAAGTTTGTAAGTGGCTTAAAATAAGTTGTTTGAAAAAAAATAGCAACGCTTTTTGACGTCACTATTTGTGAAAATTAACAAGTAAATGTTTATTTATATAGCCATTTCTGGGATTTCTCCTTCTATAATTAATTCCGCTTCGGTGGCTTTTATAATAACATCTACCGAAACTCCTGGTGCACGTTCTAGTAATTTAAATCCTTTTGAGGTGATTTCTAAAACGGCCAATTCTGTCACTACTTTTTTCACACAACCAACACCTGTAAGTGGTAAGGTACATTTTTTAAGAATTTTAGATTCTCCAGCTTTGTTTACATGCATCATTGCCACGATGATGTTTTCGGCAGAAGCTACTAAATCCATCGCACCACCCATTCCTTTTACCATTTTTCCGGGTATTTTCCAATTGGCAATATCACCATTTTCAGAAACTTCCATTGCTCCTAAAATAGTTAAATCTACTTTTTGCGCACGAATCATTCCGAAACTAAAAGCAGAATCGAAAAAACTTGCTCCTGGCAATGTGGTGATGGTTTGTTTTCCTGCATTGATAATATCGGCATCTTCTTCTCCTTCAAAAGGGAATGGTCCCATTCCTAGAACTCCGTTTTCAGATTGAAACTCGACCGAAATATCTTCACGAACATAATTAGCTACTAATGTTGGAATTCCTATTCCTAAGTTAACAAAATAATTATTTTGTACTTCTTGGGCAATTCTTTTTGCAATTTGATTTTTATCTAAAGCCATAATTATCTTGTTCTAACAGTGCGTTGCTCTATTCTTTTTTCGAATTTTTCTCCTTTAAAAATACGATTTACCATAATTCCTGGAATGTGAATTTGGTTTGGATCTAATGTTCCTGCTTCAACTAATTCTTCGACTTCGGCAATGGTTATTTTTGCTGCACCAGCCATACAGGAATTAAAATTTCTAGCTGTTCCTTTGAAGATTAAATTGCCAGCTGTGTCGCCTTTCCAAGCTTTTACGATAGAGAAATCAGCTTTATAAGCCAGTTCCATAATGTGCATTTTGCCGTTAAATTCTCTTGATTCTTTTCCTTCAGCAACTTCGGTTCCGTAACCTGCTGGTGTAAAAAATGCTGGAATTCCTGCTTGTGCAGATCGGCATTTTTCGGCAAGCGTTCCTTGTGGCGTGAGTTCTACATCTAGTTCTCCTGATAACATTTGACGTTCAAATTCAGCATTTTCTCCCACGTAAGAAGAAATCATTTTTTTGATTTGGTGTTTTTCTAAAAGTAAACCCAATCCGAAACCATCGACTCCTGCATTATTGGAGATACAGGTCAATTCTTTTACGTCTTTTTTTACTAATTCGGCAATAGAGTTTTCTGGGATTCCGCAAAGTCCGAAACCTCCCAACATGATGGTTTGTCCATCTTGTATGTCTTGTAATGCTTCTTGTACGTTGTTTACTTTTTTGTTTATCATTTTGACTTACATTTTGACTTACATTTTGTTTTTTAAACCATCTATGAAATATAAGTTTGGTTTAATTGTAATTTGTTTGTTCCTTTTTGTTTTTTTGCCCTAGCCCTAATAGAAGCGGCATCCTTTTCTTGCCTCCTTTAGGCAAGAAAAGATATAGCGTATAGCAGGAAATAGCTCCCAAATTAAATACCAAACTCGTCTGTGTTTTGTTCTTCTTCCGGTTTTACTGCTGTTGAATCCCTAACTGTAGTATCGCGTATTATCCTTCTTTCGGCAGCACAATCGACATTTATTGTTAAGTCTTTTGGGCGTTCGAATTTTTCTTTGGATACGTGTAAATTAGGGTCGGCATAACATTTTTTCATGAATAATGCCCAAATTGGCAATGCCATAGTAGCTCCTTGTCCGTTTGCAATGGTTCGAAAATGTGCCGAACGGTCTTCGTTTCCTACCCAAACGCCCGTTACAAGATTGGGAACCATTCCCATAAACCAACCGTCAGACTGGTTTTGTGTGGTTCCTGTTTTTCCTGCAATTGGATTTGTAAATCCGTACGGATAACCTGTTACTCGCTTGTAAGCATAACCGCCAGACCCTGTTCCTCTTAATCTAGCTCCAGAACCAGATTCGGTAACACCTTCTAATAATTTGATTACGGCATAGGCTATGTCTTTACTTAGTACGTCTTTAGATTCCAATTTTGGCTCGTAAATCACGTTTCCGTTTTTGTCTTCTATTTTCGAAATTACTTGTGGTTTCATGTATATTCCTTGGTTGGCAAATGTGCTATATGCTGCAACCATATCTTTGACAGTGATATCTACAGCTCCAAGTGCGATAGATGGTTGCGACGGAATTTCAGAATTTACTCCTAACTTTCTTACTAAGGAAATTACTGCATCTGGTCCTGTTTTATCTATTAGTTTTGCTGAAACGGTATTGATAGAGTTGGCTAACGCTTTTTTGAGTGTTACCATGCCTCGGTATTTTCCGTCAGAGTTTCTCGGTTCCCAATCTTCAGTCACATTATGTTTTCCTTTATATATTTTAAATGGTCCATCGATTATGGTATCACATGGTGACATTCCTAATTGTTCGATCGCGGTTGCATATACAAATGGTTTGAATGTTGATCCTACTTGGCGTGCTCCTAAACCTACGTGATCGTACTGAAAATATCTGTAATCGATACCGCCAACCCAAACTTTTACTTGTCCTGTTTGTGGTTCCATAGACATCATACCTGGTTGCAGAAAATGCTTGTAGTATCGGATTGAATCTGTAGGAGTCATTTCGACATCTTTGTCGCCGTCCCAAGTAAAGACCGTCATTTTTGTTTTGATGCTAAACGATTTTATAATTTCATCTTCATCTTTTCCTTCTTCCGACATGATTCGCCAACGTTCTGTGTTTTTCATAGAACGCAACATCAGTTTATCTATTTCGGGTTGCGTAATTCTAATAAACGGTGCTGTTTTGTTTTGTTTGGCTTCTAAGAAAAACTCTTCTTGCAGGTTTTTTAAGTGTTCTTTTACCGCTTCCTCGGCATATAATTGCATCCTAGAATCGATGGTAGTATATATTTTTAGACCATCGGAATAAATATTATAATCTGATCCATCTTCTTTTTTATTTTCTTTTGCCCAATTTTTCATGTATTCGCGAAGGTATTCTCGGAAATAAGTTGCTGAACCTTCGTTATATTTTTCTGGTGAAAAAGTAAGTAGAATAGGTTTTTTTTGAAAATTTTCTTTGGCCGAAGTTGATAAACAACCGTTTTTTTCCATTTGTTTTAAAACCACATTTCTGCGTTCTCTAACTTTTTCTTCTCTTCGTAATGGATTAAATAATGATGGATTTTTTAGCATTCCTACTAACATTGCAGCCTCATCGACTGTTAGTTGTTTGGGTTCTTTTGCAAAATATACTTTTGATGCTGAACGAATTCCTACTGCGGTGTTAATAAAATCGGCTTTATTAAGATACATCGCAATAATTTCGTCCTTAGTATATTGACGTTCTAAACGAATAGCAATAATCCATTCTTTTACTTTTTGAATAATTCTAAAAGGTAAAAATTTAGATCCTTCTCCGTGAAAAAGTAATTTTGCTAATTGTTGTGTTAATGTACTGGCTCCGCCTCGTCTTCCTAAGCTTAAAGTGGCGCTTAAGGTTCTTCTTCCGTCGATTCCTGAGTGTTCTCTAAAACGTTCGTCTTCGGTAGATATTAATGCATCGACCAAATGTTTGGGTAGATCTTTATATTTTATAGGTGTTCTGTTTTCGTTGTAAAACTTACCTAGCGTTACACCATCGGCAGAAATAATTTCGGTAGCGAGATTAGATTCTGGATTTTCTAGCTCAGAAAATGATGGCATTGAACCAAAAAATCCCCAAGAAGCAAATAGAAAAAACAATAATATTCCGCCAAAAGCGATGAAGAAATATTTCCAAAACTTTTTCACATATTGTGAATAATCTGGTTTTCGAGTATTCAGTTTTTGTGCCATTTTTTTATTGTTTTTCTAACGATTCTATTCTAAAACCTATTTCTGTAATTCCGTCTAATTTTTCGACTCCTTGTACTTTTCCTGTTTGTCGCACGGCTTGTTGTATCGAGAGTTTGTATTTCCCTTTTTTAGAAAACATCATTTTTTCTTTATACCACAATTTGCTTTCTTTTATATCCGAAAACCCTTCACCAAGCAATGTTCCGTCAGGATTTGCCATTTGATATTCTAAAGTATCCACTTTTGTTAAACCATCTGGATGTTCTAGTTTTACAATCAAAAACAAATTACTAAACTCATAATCATCGTTATCACGAATGTTGATGAATAGATTGTAAGGTTTTTTTGAAACCTCTTGATCGAAAGTAAAATTGATGATGCTATTTTTTTTCCAACCATCATCAAAAGTGTGATACTCATCGAAAACTTGAGATTTATCGCAAGAAACTAATCCAAAAGCGACAAAAAATAATAAAAAACTATTTGTTAGAATCTTTCTTTTCATTTCTAATTTTTGGTCCGTTTGTGTTTGGCTTATTTTGGTTCGGATTACTCTGGTTTGGATTATTCTGATTTGAATTTGGAGTAATTTTTTGAATCACCTTTGGTGCTGCGTTTGGACTTTTTTCTTTTCCTGCAACTTCTGGACGGCGATTTTTATTCGATTTCTTGTTATTATTACTCTTTTTAGGTTGGTCAAAACGAGTTAAACTATCTTGTCCCATCGCATTTTGAAAAGTTTTTTCAACTGCTGGTTTTTCAATTTCGACAGCAAAATCTTCTAATGCAGATGCTTTAATTTTTTCTTTATTTTGCGCCATGATTTCTTTAACCTGTGCTACTTTAAGAATATGCCATTGTGCAAAATTTCCTATGTAGGCAAACCACATTAAGCCCTTAAAAATATCAATTTTTTGGCAAATTGCATCACCTTTTTCGGTAGAAAGTTTGGTTTCCATATCTGGAATATCTTTCAGAGCGTCCATATAAGTATCTAACTCATAGTTTAAACAACATTTTAGTTTCCCGCATTGTCCTGCTAATTTTTGAGGATTCAAGGACAATTGTTGGTAACGTGCTGCCGATGTATTTACACTTCTAAAATCCGTTAACCAAGTAGAACAACACAACTCACGACCACAAGACCCAATTCCTCCCAAACGAGCGGCTTCTTGACGAAAACCAACTTGTTTCATTTCGACTCTTGTACTAAAAGCAGAAGCAAAATCACGTATTAATTGCCTAAAATCGACTCTGTCTTCAGCCGTATAGTAAAATGTAGCTTTAGATCCGTCTCCTTGAAATTCGATATCGGAAATTTTCATTTGAAGCTTTAGAGCTATTGCCATTTCACGAGCACGAACCTTCATAGGTTCTTCCCTGTCACGAGCCGTACTCCAAATATCGATATCTTTTTGAGATGCTTTTCGGTATATTTTAGCAACTTCACCTTCGTGATTTACTGCTTTTTTCTTCATTTGTACTTTAACTAATTCTCCTGTTAAAGTTACAATTCCTACATCATGTCCTGGAGAAGCTTCAGTAGCCACAATATCGCCAATACTTAGCGTTAGTTTTTCTGAGTTACGGTAAAATTCTTTTCTTCCGTTTTTAAAACGAACTTCCACACAATCAAAAGGTGCTTGTCCTCCTGGTAAAGTCATGTTAGAGAGCCAATCGAAAACAGTTAGTTTGTTGCAGCTATCGGTGCCGCAAGTCCCATTATTTTTACACCCCTTTGGTGCACCACCATCGGAAGTTGAACAACTTGTACATGCCATAATTGAATATATATTGATTGCTCCGTTATGAGAGCTACTTTTAATAAAACGTTTAATGGGTAAAGATAGTATTTTTTTAGTTTAAGTTACAATGGTTAAAAGCGAGAAATGGTTAAAGTTTTCTAAAACAAAAACCTATTAAAACTAAATGTTTAATAGGTTTTTTTGATACTTTTTTGAAAGATTTTTATTCCAATATTTTGTATAATTTATCCGATAATCTTACTCTAAATGGAATTGAAAATGTTATTTTATCTCCTGATTTAGCTTCAGAATCTTCGTTTCCGTTCACAAACATTTTTTCTAGAACCAATTGTTTTTCGCCAGTTGTTGGCCCAGAAATTAAAATTTTATCACCTGTTTTCAGTTCTTGGTTTTCTATCAAAAATGAACCAATTTCAGATTTTGCATAATAATGTTCGGCTTTACCAATGAGTGCTTTTTTGATTTTTATTTTCTGACGAATGTCCTTCGGTTCTATTGCTTTTGCCAAAGCAACATCAGTTAGTTCCCCCGAATGTTTAAACAATAATTTATCTGATTTTCCTTTTCTGAAAATCATATTCCCGTTTTTTACGCCACGACGCAATTTTACTTGATCTACCAATGACATGTGAATGATTTCCTGACATTCAGCAGAACAACAATTTTCCATCACCGATTTGCATTCATCACATTGAATGAACAACAAATGGCAACCTTCATTTTCGCAATTCGTATGATTATCGCAAGGTTTTCCGCATTGATGGCATTGCGAAACGATGTCGTCTGTAATTCTTTCACCCAAACGATGGTCAAAAACAAAGTTCTTACCTATGAATTTACTTTCGAGATTTTCTTCCTTTATTTGTTTGGCATAATTGATAATTCCTCCTTCTAATTGGAATACATTTTTAAAACCTTGGTGTTTGAAATAAGCCGAAGCTTTCTCGCATCGAATTCCGCCAGTGCAGTACATCACTAGGTTTTTATCTTGTTTGTGGTCTTTTAATTGTTCGTTGATGATTGGCAAACTTTCTCTAAAAGTCTCCACGTCCGGTGTAATTGCTCCTTTGAAATGACCAATTTCACTTTCGTAGTGATTTCTAAAATCGACCACAATTGTATTTGGATCTTCTAATATCTGATTGAATTCATTGGCTTTTAAATGCACTCCGATATTCGTTACATCGAAAGTTTCATCATTCAAACCATCTGCTACAATTTTGTCACGAACTTTTACAGTCAGTTTTAAAAACGAATGATCATCTTGGTCGACAGCCACGTTTAGACGAATATCTTTCATGAAATCATAGAATTCTAATGTTTCACGAAATGCTTCAAAATTTTCGGCAGGAACACTCATTTGGGCGTTGATTCCTTCTTTGGCAACATACGTTCGGCCAAGAGCATCGAGAGCATTCCAAGCTAAAAATAAATCGTCGCGAAATTGTTGTGGATTTTCAATTTTGGCATACGCATAGAAAGACAAAGTAAGTCGTTGTTTGCCTGCTTGATCTATCAGCTCGGCTCTTTCTTCTGCGCTTAAGGTGTTATACAGTTGCATGCTATAAACGTTTAAGTGAGAAATATAATAAACCCTAAATGGAAGGATTTGGGTGCAAATTTATAACTTTTTATATTATTTCAAACAATTTTCCGGGTAAAGGTCGCATCACACCTTTTAGTTCCATATTTAATAATAACGATGATAATTTAAAAATTGGAAAATTACATTCAATTGCGATGGTATCCATCAGTTCCTTGCCATTTTTTTGAAGGAAATCGTAAATTAATTGCTCTTCGGGTTCGAGCGAAACAAATAATTGTTTTTGGATAGTTTTTTCTTTCTTTTCTAGTTCCCAATTTAAGATATAAACCAAATCGGCCGCACTTGTTAGCAAATGGGCACGTTGGGTTTTTATGAGATTGTTGCAACCTTGGCTGTATTTGTCTGAGATTCTTCCTGGAACAGCAAAAACATCGCGATTGTAATCATTTGCCATGTTTGCTGTGATTAGTGAACCGCCAGAATCGGCGCTTTCTATAACAATTGTTGCTTCCGAAATTCCTGCTACAATACGATTTCTTCTAACAAAATTTTCTCTTTCAGGGCTAGAATTACTCCAAAACTCAGTCATAAAGCCGCCGTTTTCTTGAACTTTAGACATGTATTTTTTATGCGTTTTTGGGTAAATTTGATTCAATCCATGAGCAAGAACACCAATGGTTTGCAAGTTGTTTTCTAGAGCAGCTTGATGCGCTACAATATCTACTCCATAAGCAAAACCGCTTACAATAATTGGGTCGAGTGGAGCTAAATCGGCGATGAGTTTTTTGCAAAAATCGATTCCATATGAGGTAATTTGACGTGTGCCAACAATACTAATGATTCGTTTTTGTTTCAAATCAATATTTCCAGCCGTAAATAACAAAACTGGACCATCTACACAATGTTTTAGTCTTTCTGGATAATTTTCGTCTTTAAAATAAGAAATATTAATATCATTATTTTGAATGTATTTGAGTTCTTCTTCGGCTTGACCGAAAATAGTTTTGTTTTTTAAATTGTTTAGCAAAACCCTACCGATACCATCAATAGTTGCGAGTTGCGAAGTTTTGGTAGTAAAAACAGCTTCCGCAGAACCACAATGATTCAGTAATTTTTTTGCCATAATATCACCAACGCCTTCTACTTTTTGTAGTGCAAGTAAATAATGTAATTCGGTTTCTGTCATAAATATTTAAAGAAGATTGTAAAAGTATCAAATAAATGTAAAATTGTTAATAACATTTGTTGATAAAATTATTATTTTCGCTTGTAGTTTATAATTTTGCTTTAATGAATATAGCCAATCACATATCTCAATTATTATATCGTTTTCAGTGTGTTACTGTTCCTGGTTTTGGTGCTTTTTTGACCGAAACTATTTCTGCAAACATACATGAAAGCAATCAAACTTTTTATCCGCCAAAGAAAGTAATTTCTTTTAATCCTCATCTGAAAAATAATGACGGATTATTAGCCAATCACATTTCGGTAACGGAAAAAATGAGCTACGAACAAGCAACTGTTGTTATTGAAAACGCTATCTTTTTGTGGAAAAGTGAATTAGAAAGTACGCGTCATTTATCACTTAAAAATATTGGTGAATTAAGATTAAACCTAGAAAATAATTTGGTTTTTGAACCTTCAAATCACTTGAATTATTTGACTGCTTCTTTCGGGTTAAGTTCTTTTGTTTCGCCATCAATAAAAAGAGAATTGTCGATTTCTAAGACGGAAGAAATTGAAGAAAAAGAAGTTGTGTATCAAATTCCAACTGAAAACAGAAGATATTTAAATCCATATTTGAAATATGCCGCTGTTTTTATATTGTCATTAGGCGCAACTGGTTTTGGTTATAAATCATATCTAAATCAGACAGAACAATCAGAAACACTGATGGTGCAAGCTGATGTTCAGAAAGAAGTAGATGCTAAAATTCAGGAAGCTACTTTTTTTATAGGCAATCCAATTAGTGAAATTGAAACAGAAAAGACATTGCCTTTTCATATTATGGCAGGTGCTTTTAGAAATGAAAAAAATGCCAATAGAGAATTAGAAGATTTAATTTCGAAAGGGTTTAATGCTAGGATTTTTGAACGAAATGCAAACGGATTAATTCCTGTAGTTTATGGGAGTTTTGCTACTTATACCGAAGCGCAATACAAAATGACTCAAATACAAGATTCGATAAATCCTGCTGCTTGGCTCCTTATCGAGGAATTATAAAACAAATACCAATGTAAATATTTAGCCCTAAATTCTTGAATTGCTTCGCCAGTTCGCAAAAGCTCGGGTTGTGGCTAATTTTTTTCTGTAATTTATAGTTTTCCGTTTATCTTTGCAGAAAAAATCTCATGCAAGCAAAATTTCCTTCAGAATCATTGACAATTCTTACCGATTTAGTTCTTCCAAGCGAAACCAACCCATTAAACAATCTTTTTGGTGGTGAATTACTAGCTAGAATGGATCGTGCAGCAAGTATTTCTGCCAGAAGACATTCTCGCAGAATTACGGTAACAGCATCGGTAAATCATGTGGCATTTAACAAATCTATTCCTCTGGGAAGCGTGGTTACTGTTGAGGCAAAAGTGTCTAGAAGTTTTAGAACTTCGATGGAGATTTTTATTGATGTTTGGGTTGAAGATCGCGAATCTGGAAACAGAAGCAAAGCAAATGAAGCAATATATACTTTTGTAGCGGTCGATGAAACTGGACATCCTGTTGAAGTTCCTGCAATAGACCCTCAAACTGATGAAGAAAAAGCTAGATTTGAAGCCGCTTTGCGCAGGAAACAACTCAGTTTAGTTCTTGCTGGAAAAATGAAACCGAGTGATGCAACGGAGTTAAAAGCATTGTTTTTGTAGATAATATCTGCAAATTTTAAACAGAAATACCTCCAATTATCACAAATGTTTTGTGATAATTGGAGGTATTTCTTTTTTTATAATCTTACATATTCATAATCCAACTTTGTGGATTTAATTTTGTAATATTTTGATAAATAAGGAATTTTAAAATAGCCTTATTAGTAAATGTATTAAAAAACACTTCGCCTAAAACTTGTTTAGTCGAAACTTTATCTCCTTTACGAACAAACACTTTTCCGATATTAGAATAGGTTGTAATATAATCCCCATGACGCAATACAATTGTTGCTGTACCATTTGCGGCTTGTTGCACGTCACTAACTTCTCCTGCAAATACAGAACGTGCTTTTGCACCTCTTTCTGAAGAAATTTCTATTCCGCTACTTTCAATCATGATAGATGGTTCTAGCGGATGTGGTTGTCTTCCAAATTTCTTAGTTAACAATCCTTTTTCTACTGGCCATGGTAAGCGACCGCGATTGGTTTTGAAATCGTTTGCTAATTCTTTTGCTTCAGGCGTTAATACAAATGTTGTTGTGTTTGTTGTGTTACCTGCTTTTTTATTTGCTGCGGCAATAGATTCTCTAATTAATCTCTCTATTTGTCTTTCTATTGCTTTAGATTCTTTTTGCTTTTTTCTAATATCGGCAATGATTTTTCCTTTGTCTTTCTTTATAGAAAACAATAATCTTTGTTGCTCTTGTTTATCTTTTTCTAGAACTTGTTTTTCCTTTTCGCTTTCGGCAATTAGCTTTACTTTTTCTTGTTTTTGCCCCAAAAGTTTGTTGTTGAAACGTTCTAATTCTATGGTTTTTATTTTTATTTCTTCTCCTTGCAATTTTCTAAAACTAGAATACTGTTTCATATATTGTGCTCGTTTGTAGGCTTGCAAAAAGTTTTCGGACGAAAGTAAAAACATCGCTTTACTTTGCTCAGAACGACTTTTGTATGATTTTACAATCATTTTAGAATAGTCCTCTTTTAGGATTTTTAAATCTTTATTTAGTTTGTTTACATTTACCTGATTAATGTACATGCTATTTCCCAAAACTTTTGCTTGTTTGGCTGTTGTATTAATCAGTTTTTGTTGCAAATTAATTTTAGCGGTTTGTTGTATCACCACTTTTACTACCGATTTTTCTTTAGTTTTCTGACTTTGCAATAATTTTTCTTGCGCTCTAATTTCTTGTTGCAAACGTTCTTTTTGCTCTTCGAGTTTGCGTTGTCTTTCCTCTTCTTGCCCCCATGAGAGCGAAGTTGAAAGTATTAACAGAAAACAAATGATATATTTTAACATCCTAAAATTTTATCTAATTATTATAATTTGATTTGCTCGTAACCACCTGGAACACTATACGGAAATGTTAAATCTTCGTTGAAAGTAGCGTTTTTATATTCGATAGTAATATTAGTGGTTTTATTGTCTTGATTTGCAAAAATAAGAAGTTCTCCTGGTAAAACACATTCAGGATACGAATTATAATTAGAATAATTGACCATCATTTTTCTTACTGGTGTTTTTTGAGTGATTTCTTGACGTTTTAGCCAAAAAGAATTTCCATCGAAAAGGTAACTTTTATTAAAATTTTCTCTTGTTATTTCTTCTAATTTTGGAGATCCTTCTTCCATAGAAAGAGAATAATTTCCTTTAGATAAATCATCGATAGTTTGACCTAACAGCATGTTTTGAGCTTTCTGAAAATTTAAATCGGTTCCCAACAAATTGCTTAATGTTTTGTAATCTCCTTCAAAATATTTACCGCCAATTTTTTCGTAATAACGAACTTGAGTTGGCGTAATTATGGCTTTTGCCATTGTTATTCCCAACATTTTTATACTAACCAGAATAATTTCGTCTTTTTTTATTCTAATATCTGCCGAAAGGCTTAGAGATTGTTTATCATCTGCATAATCGATATTTGCTTTGATGTAAGCTGTTTTAAAATCGCGTTTTATCGCATAATGATTTTTTATAATATTAGAAACCGTTGCCGTTTCTCCTGTAACCACAGGTTGTGATGCAATTGTTTTTTGCTTCGATTTACAAGACAATAAAGCCAAAACCAATAAAAAAGGGAGAATTCTGCGCATTATTTTTGTGTTGTTTTTAGGTTGTTGGCTTTCGCCAAATATTGGTCACTTTTTTGTGTATTTCCAAGTCCTTTTGAAGCTTCCGCTAGTTGGTTTAGGAAATCGATTTCTAAAGCTACATTATCTATAACATAATCTATACCAGATTCTAGAAAATCACTTGCTTTTTTATAATTTTTTAATTGATTGGAAGCTCTTCCAGCAAAAAAATAATATTCTGGTTGGTTGGGAAAAGTATCTATTAGTTCCGAAGCTTTGGTTGCTAAAACTTCAAATTTACTGGTTTCTTCGTAAGAAGCTAACAGAAATATATTTGTTTCCAAATCGGTATTCGATGCTTTTTCTAGGTTTTTTATAGCCAAATCCCAATTCTTCTTCTTGTAATAGAACTTCCCAATTTCTTTGTAAACATTAAATTCGGAATCGTTTTCAAAATAGACTGTTGCTTTGTTTAGTTCGTTTTCGAAAGTTGGATTTTTTAATGCAAAAATGAGAAATTCATTATACACTCGGTACTTGACTTTTTTATCTATTTTAGGGCTATTTAAAACCATTTCTAAAGATTTTACAGCGCTGTTTCCATCGTTATTATTAATGTAGTATTTGTATAAAAAAACTTGCGCCCAAGTCGAATTTGGAATGTTTTTTTCTAATTTTCTAGCCACTTGCAAGGCTTTTTCTTCCTGATTGTTATCAGAATACATATAAATTAGCGAAAGGTAATTTTCCTCGTTGTTAGGCGATTGTTCAATAGCTTTTTCTAAAGTGTTTTTGTCCGACGAGTTGGTTCTAGTTTGTGATGTGATTTGCAGTTTGTATCTATCTCGAAGTTCCGTATTGCCTACATTTTCGTCCAATTCATTTATTAACACCAAAGCTTTGTCAAACTGTTGTGTGTACATATAAAGCGACACCAAATCTTCTTTATATTTCTTGTCTAACGGAATTATTTTTTGTGCAATAACTAGCGCTTGATTGTAATTTTTGGTTTCATAATACACTTCATACAAATCGATCAAATACCATTTGTTTTTTGTGTCGAGTTGTGCTGCTTTTGTAAAAGCTTGTTCGGCATTTTGATAGTCTTTCTGGAAAAAATAATTCTTACCTAGTTCGTGATAAATAACCGGGTTTTCTGGTTGAATTTTTAAACATTTTTCGAGAGAAACAACAGCTTTGTCATAATTTTCGATTCCTTTTTGAATGAGCGATTCGTAATAAGATTCTTTAAAATCATCTTTTTCTAACGCTACATCTTCCGGTTGGGTTTGTGCCAATACGTTTGCAGAAATGATAAACATTCCGATAATAAAGTATTTTATATTTGACACTTTTTTATTCATTTTTTTATTCTAAAACCGAATAATCACCAATACTTATACTTGTAAAATTACCATCGAAACTAGCATGATTTCCTATCATGGCATTGTCTAATTTAGCATTTTTTATGTGTGCGTGAGTTTGTACCAAACTGTTTTTTATAGTACTATTCACGACATGCGTTCCTCTTCCTAAAGATACATTTGGCCCTACAGTTGCATTTATCAAAACAACATCTTCGCCTATGTAACATGGCGGAATGATTGTCGAATTTTCTGATTTTACATCATAATCTACTAAATGTATTCCGTCGTTGTGTAGGAAACCTAGCAAGCGAGAATTGGTTTCGACTGTTACGTTTTTGTTCCCACAATCCATCCATTCATCAACTTTACCAGGCACAAATTTCATGCCTTTTTGTTTCATATTCTCTAAACCGTCTGTTAGTTGGTATTCGCCACCTTTTACAACGTTATTGTCCAATAAATATTGCAATTCCGAACGCAATGCTTCACCAGATTTAAAATAATAAATTCCGATGATAGCCAAATCTGAAACAAATTCTGTTGGTTTTTCGACAAAATCGACAATCTGATTGTTCTCATTGAGTTGTACTACACCAAAAGCACTTGGATCTTCCACTTGTTTTACCCAAATTACAGAATCGGCAGAAGTATCTAACGTGAAATCGGCTCTAAAAAGTGTATCGGCATAAGCCACAACGATTGGTCCAGTCATAGAATCTTTGGCACACATAATAGCGTGAGCGGTTCCTAAAGCTTCGTTTTGGTAATATATGGTTCCTTTTGATCCTAATTTTTCGGCAATGGCTATAAGATCTTTTTCTACTTGTTTGCCAAAATCTTTGTGAATGATAAAAGCTATTTCATCAATTTTTTGATTGATAACGCCTGCAATATCTTCGACCAAACGGTGCACGATTGGTTTTCCAGCAATAGGAATTAATGGTTTGGGGATGGTTAGCGTGTGTGGGCGAAGACGTGAACCACGACCAGCCATTGGTACTATTATTTTCATTTTTATATTGAAAGATTTAAGGATTGAAAGATTTAAAAATTAATAATCATAATCTTTAAATTTTTTAATCTTTGAATTATTAAATTTTATTTTACTCCTGTACTCCCAAAACCGCCTTCGCCACGTGAAGTTTCAGATAAATCTTGTACTTCTATCCATTGGGCGCGTTCGTGTTTGGCAATGATGAGTTGTGCGATTCGTTCTCCGTTTTCGATTACAAATACTTCATTGGATAAATTTACTAAAATTACTCCAATTTCTCCACGATAATCGGCATCGACTGTTCCTGGTGAATTGAGTACTGTTATTCCTTTTTTGAAAGCCAATCCGCTACGTGGTCGCACTTGCGCTTCGAAACCTATTGGCAACTCTATAAAAAGGCCTGTTTTTACAAGTGTTCTTTCGAGTGGTTGCAAGGTTATAGGTTCTTGAATATTAGCACGTAAATCCATTCCTGCCGAAGCTATGGTTTCGTAGTTGGGTAATTCGTGTTGGGATTTGTTGATTATTTTTATTTGCATCTTTTGGATTTTGGCACGCGGATAACACGGATTGAACCGATTTTCGCGGATTATTTAGTGTTTGTTTTTACGTTTTTTTAGCCCTGATGGAAGCAGCATCCTTTTTCCCCGCTTTTTTGCGGGAGAAAAGATATAGCGGACAGCAGGAAATAGCTCCTAATTTTTCTTTAAAATTTTTAAAAGTACTTGTTTTTCGTTTCGGTAAATATAATAACCAAATAGGATTAGTGCAAATATTCCGAAGATATAACTGTCTCTGAAAAGTGGTATGTAAAAGGATAATCCCGAAAGTAGGATTGAAATTCCTAAATAAGAGCCTATTTTATTGATTTCGTAGGGAATTGGATATTTTTTTTGACCAAGATAATAGGATATAAACATCATGCTTCCGTAGGCGGTTATCGTGGCAATGGCTGAGCCATAATAACTGAATTTTTCGATTAATAAATAATTTAGAAGCAACGTGATTACTGCTCCTATGATTGAAATATAGGCGCCAATTTTTGTTTTGTCGATGATTTTGTACCAAACGGATAAATTAGTATAAATTCCTAGGAAAAAGTTAGCTAAAATAATAAGTGGGACAACTTTCATTGCTTCCCAATAACTTGGATTTGGCACCAAAAGTATTTTGAGAATATCGACAAAAACGATGACGAACAACAAGATGAATGATCCTGTTATGACAAAATATTTGGTTACTGTTGCATAGGTTTGTGGTGCATTTTCGTTTCCTGCATGACTGAAAAAAAATGGTTCTATACCTAAAGTAAAGGCGGTTCTAAATAAAACCATGAACATTCCTATTTTGTAGCATGCGGAATAGGCGCCAATATCTGACTTAGAAACGTGAAACCAATCAAGTAGAATTTTGTCGAAATGCTCGTTGATAGCAAACCCGATGCCTGCGATTAGAATGGGGAATCCGTATTGCATCATTTTTTTCCAGAGTGGGAAATCGAATTTCCATTTTATTTTGAAATAATTGGGGGAAAGGACTATAAATGTAAGCAAACTTGACAGTAAACTTGACACAAATATATAGCCTACCTGAAAGTTTTCGAAATATATAGTGCTTAAAAAATCTGTCGGATTTGATACTGCAATTTTGGGTAATAATAGTAAAAAAAATAAATTGAGTAAAAAATTTGTTGTTACATTTCCTATTTTGATTATGGCATAAACCATTGGTTTTTTTTCGGCACGAAGTCTAGAAAATGGGATGATTACTAGTGCATCGAGTACTAATATCCAGATTGTATAGGTGATGTATTGCACGTTGATGTCAGACCAATGTGAAAGCGATTTCCTGAACAACAAACCTAAAACAAGAAACGCAATTGTACTCCAGAATATAGAAATTGTGGTTGTAGAAATTACTTTTTTCTTATTTTGCTTCGCCAGTTCGCTATTGCTTGTGTCCTCTTGATTATAAAATCTAAAAAAAGCGGTTTCCATCCCATAAGAAAGTACTACGTTGAAAAAAACCAAGTAGGCAAATACAATGGAAACATCCGCAAATTCTTGTTTTGGTAAAACTTTTGTATACAGCGGATTGAGTAAAAAACTAATCATTCTAGGCAATACTGTTGCCAATCCGTAGATTAATGTTTGTTTGAAAAGTGATTTGTATAGACTCAATGTTGGGATATTTTACCGCAAATTCGCAAATTTTCTGTTATTTAGAATTTGTTTTTTCAGTAACAAAAATAACTAATTTATTGGTTTTGCCGATGGATACATGAGCATTTCTTTTTCTTCTATTTTAGAAATTTTGTAATATCTTTTCATGTTTTTATAAGTATATTCTAAAATGGCTTCTTTTTCTGAAATTGGAAACGGTGTTTTTATTCTTTTTTCTTTCTCCGATGGGTTTGCATCGTCAGTAATCTCATCGTTCACTCTTCGATTTATATCTCTAACCAAATTTGCAAAGTAAACATTGTCGGTTGATTCTGTGACTTTTACTTTTTTATTTCTAAAATACAAATGATTTAAAACAAAGTGTTTAGATGGTTTTTCTGTAAATTCGATAGAAACATTTGTTCCGCCACCGCCGCCTCTTACACCAGCTACCCAGTTTTGGTAATATACTTTCTGGATTTTTGTGTCAAAATATTTAGACATTACCACTTGTGAAAAACAAGTTGTAATCCCGCTAAAAAAAAACAATAGTATGATTACACTTTTTTTCATTTTAGTACAATTTGAAGATATTTATATAAAGGTATAACAAAAAAGGTGCCGAAAGTTATTTTATGTTAAACCTTCTTCATCTAGAATTTTTACAAAGTGAAACCCTTTTGGACCATAACCTTGATTATAAAAGAAACGATGTGCTGTAAAGTTGTGTGTATAAGCATCGAGAACAATGTTTGTACAACCTAAATCTAAAGCTTTTTGGTTTACATAATCGGTGAGAATTTTTCCTATTCCTTTCGATCGATAGTCTGGGTGCACAATAAAATTATCGATTTCTAAATATTTCCCCGACCAAAGTTTTATACCAAACCAACAACCTGTTATTCCAATACA
Source organism: Flavobacterium sp. (assembly GCF_043779715.1). GTDB lineage: Bacteria > Bacteroidota > Bacteroidia > Flavobacteriales > Flavobacteriaceae > Flavobacterium. The sequence goes on along the minus strand of NZ_JAYWDT010000060.1, from coordinate 221 downwards.
TTCTTCATTATCAAAAACGGTAATTTGAGTATAATTGCGCGTAATCATTTCCTGAAGATAGGATTCGTATTTCTGGATAGTGAGTTTTGGATACAGAAATTTCATAGTCTCAAATTGAGAAAGCATTTCCTGAATTGTTGTGAGTTCTTTTGTTTGCAACTTTAGTTTTTTAAGTTTCTATAAAATTAATAAAAAAAGCCAACAATTTTTGTTGGCTTTTT
>NZ_JAYWDT010000059.1:0-2032 GCF_043779715.1 Flavobacterium sp. | reverse complement strand
CCTAATTTTTCGTGCCAAAACAATACATCGAGTAGCATAATAAACGCAAGCCAAAGGGCAATTTGATAAGATTTCATAGAGATAAGAGAGATAGATATTTTTGAAAAGAACTTTGAAATTCAAAGTAAAAATATAAAAAAATAGAGTTAAGTTTTCGAAATTAATTTTTCTAAAGCCTCAATGTGAGCACTAAAAGCTTTTCTCCCATCGATAGTTGCTCTGTAGCTAGTATTTGGTTTTTTGCCAATAAATTGTTTTTCTATCATAATATAGTTTTCAGTTTCTAATGCTTTTGTGTGCGAAGCCAAGTTACCATCAGTTACACCTAAAAGTTCTTTTAGGGTTGTAAAATCGGCAGATTCATTAACCATAAGCACCGACATGATTCCCAATCGAATGCGATGATCAAAAGCTTTGTTTATATTTTGTATTATGTTTTTCATGACTATTTTCGGTCATATTTATAATACATCATGCCGCCATACAAAATGTGACAAACTCCAAATCCCAATACCCAAAAATATAATCCGTAACCAGAAAATTCGACCGCTAACAATCCTAAAATAATTTCAGTAATTCCTAAGTAGCGCACATCACGCAAAGTATATTTGCTTGCATTTACACAAGCTAATCCGTAAAATAACAATGTAATTGGAGCAATTAGACCATAATAACCATGACGAAGTAGGAGTAAAGCGAATATTCCTCCAGTAAATAATGGAATTGCAAAATTGATTAGCAATCTTTTTGAGGAAGTATTCCACATGTTTTCGCCTACTTTTTTTGCTTTGTTAACCGTCATAATATAAGCGGTTACTAACGATGCTACTAAAACTACAAACGCCGTTAGAACTATTAATTCAAACGTATAGCTTTCTAAAGTTATGTAATATCCTTGATGCTTTTCTATCAAATAATTCACATAAAAAGCACCAATTAAGGCATAAATACCAGCTAAAATGCCAGACAAACCACTTAACGAAATAAACTGTGTCGATTGTGACATCATTTGTTTGATATCCTGAATGTCTTTTAAATAATCTTTATTTTCCATTTTACTTCGCTTTTCTTTCTTACGTCTATTTTAATTATGAACCGGCAATTGGACTGTTGAAAAGTCCCACGGCTAACTCTACCCAAAGTAGCAAAAATAAGATTATTAGTAATGTAATAATTGCTATTCGGTACTTTTTATCGGATATTTTTCTTAGGATAAATTCAGTTGCTAAAACAACCGTCAGTAATAATGTGCCCATCACTACAAAATCTCCTATCGACCAATTTACTTCATTGGTAAACAACATGGCAATTGCAGGAATTAGTAATATACCTGTTATTCCCAAAAGCATTATTAGAAGTCTTTTATTTTTCATAATTTTAAATTTTTAAAGTACTTTGAATTGCAAAGTAAATATAAATTAATTTCACAACCAAATGTTTTTTTATTTATTTTTGAAATATGAAACCAACTCAAGAATACATATTTCGACAACCTGAAAAATACCAAGTAGTAGTATTACATATTATTGATGTTGTAAGTAAAATAATTCCTGAAGTAGAGTTGCTTTTCAAATACGGAATTCCGTATTTTTATTATAAGAAGAAGCCATTTTGTTATTTAGCCCCAAACCACAAAAAAGAATTTGTAGATGTCGGTTTTGCAAGAGGTTTTCAGTTAAAACAAAATCAAAAATTTCTTATTGGTGAGAATAGAAATACAGTAAAATCGCTTCGCTATTTTAGTTTAGAAGAAATTGATAATTCTGTTTTAACCTCTGTAATTGAAGAAACGATGAGTTTATATAAATAATTACAGCCTAAAAATCCCACCAACTGTAAATGTTCTTTCTAAAAACCAAAAACGTTGCGTCGCTTTATCAGCATTATTAAAAGTAGTTTTTATATCATTCATATTAATATAACCACCTTTTAGCTCGGTTTGAATAAAGAAATATTTAAAAAAAGTAAAGTTTAAACCTGCTTTTGCCGAAAGACCATAACCAGAAATATGAAAATCATCATGACGTTCTTT
>NZ_JAYWDT010000058.1:0-2033 GCF_043779715.1 Flavobacterium sp. | reverse complement strand
TTAACAACTTCGATTCTTTAGGGAGCGATTTTGTAATTGGTAAACGAAATAAGATAAAAATCATACCATATAATAATATACTTTTAAATATAAAACTGTTTAAAACTCCAATTTTTTTAAACGGAATTATTTATAAATTTTTTAGAAAATCGAAAGCAGAACGTTCCTATAATTATGCTAAAATATTAATCGAAAAAGGCATTGGAACACCTAATCCTGTTGGTTTTTACGAAAATAAATCGGACCTTAGATTACTAGATAGTTATTATATTTGTGAACACTTGCAACCTGACTTTGTTTTCAAAGAATTGTTTAATGTTTATATTGAAGATTTAGAAAATATATTGAAACAATTTGCCCATTTTTGTTTTAAAATGCACGAAAATGGTATCGAATTTTTAGATCATTCGCCAGGAAATACACTCATAAAAAAGGTTGATGATAATAAATACGAGTTTTATTTAGTAGATCTAAATAGAATGAAATTTCATCAAGAAATGGATTTTAAGACTCGAATGAAGAATTTAAATCGCATAACACCAAGTGAAGCGATGATAAAAACGATAAGTTTTGAGTACGCGAAATTATACGGCAAATCAGAAGAAGAAACCTTTGCGTTAATGTGGAAATATACTTCGGAGTTTCAAGAAAAATCAAACAATAAGAGTCGATTAAAGAAAAAAATAGGTTTTTAAGATGCAAAAAATATCAGTATTTATAATTGCTTACAACGAAGAAAAAATAATTGAACAATGTCTTGAAAAACTTTCTTGGGCAAACGAAATCATTATTGTCGATTCTGGAAGTTCAGATAAAACAATTGAAATTTGCGAAAGATTTGGATCCAAAGTGATTTACAATAAGTTTGAAAATTTTGGTAAACAGAAGCAATTTGCACTAAAGAAAACGACCAACAATTGGGTTTTATCGCTTGATGCTGATGAAGTTTTGTCGAATGAATTAATAGCGGAAATTAAAAACATCGATTTCTCAAAAGAGTATAACGGTTACTTAATTCCTCGAACGCATGTTTTTTTGCATAAAATTTTCAAATTTGGAAGTGAGAATAAGAAACCAATTCTTCGATTTTTTAACAAACAACACGGAAAATTTATCGAAAACAAGGTCCACGAAGTGATAGATGTTTCTGGAAAAATAGGTGTTCTTAAAAACGAAATGTTGCATTATACGGTTTTCGATATTTCGACAGCAATACAAAAACAAGTTAAATATTCACTTTTAAGTGGCGAATTCTTATTCGAAAAAGAAAAAAAAGCATCGTTGGTCAAAGTAATTGTCAAATTTCCTTTCGATTTTATTCGGTTTTATTTCCTTCAGCGTAATTTTTTAAATGGCTATCAAGGTTTTATTTGGAGTATGTTATCTGCTTTTGGAAGCTTTGTAAAGTATGCAAAATTGTATGATTTGCATCAAAATAAGGATTTGTAACACTGCATGATTTCGGAAGCAATCACTTCATCATTAAATTTCTGAACAAATTCAAAACCTTTATTTGCAATTTCGTCTCTTAAGGATTTACTACTTAAAAGTCTTTCGATTTGAATTTTCAGATCCTCTACATTTTCAGGATTTATATAAATAGAATTTGGTCCGCCAGCTTCTGGAAAAACACCAGAATTTGTAGTAATAACTGGCGTTTTAGAAAATAAAGCTTCAATAATAGGAATTCCAAATCCTTCAAATATTGATGGGTAAACAAAAACAGTCGCTAGTTGATAAGTAATTGCCAATTCTTTGCTAGACAAACCTTTCAAGAAAATAACTTTCTCTTCCAGGTTATTTTCTTTGATGTAGGCTTTTATTCTGTCAGAATAGTCAGTTTGTTTTCCTATTAAAACTAATTTTGTATCAATGTTTTTAATAGCTTTTACAATAGTTAAAGCATTTTTACGCTCTTCAATTGTACCTACATTTAATATAAATTCTTTGGGTAAATTATATTTTAAAGCGACTTCATTTTTTTCTTCAACTGAATAATTTTGTTTAAAAACATCTTGACAACCTTGATAAAC
>NZ_JAYWDT010000057.1:0-2036 GCF_043779715.1 Flavobacterium sp. | reverse complement strand
TTCGGCGGTGGTTCATCAGGCGGCGGCTTTGGTGGTTTTGGCGGTGGAAGCTTCGGCGGCGGCGGCTCCGGCGGCAAGTGGTGATCTATCTAATGAGTAATTTCTAAACACAAGCATTGTCACTTTCCAATTAGTAAAGCCGTGTCAGGCAAAGGTACTAAATGTCGAAGTAAAATTTACGAAGATATGTTAAAAATTTATCGCCTAAATAATTTGATTTATTGCCACGAATAGGTAAGTTTTATCGCAATTGACGGTAAAATATACGGCATAATGAATACTACTCATATGCTTAATTTGGACAAGCAAAAAACTATGCGTGATTAACTTTACCCAAATTTCGGCAGATTAGCCTAATTAAACCTTCGTACACAAATGACGTCAAAGAAAATATATTCATTTTAAAAACAGACAGCCATGAAAAAGATTTCTATATTCGGACTACTAACTTTCATCTCATTAAGTTTAAATGCTCAAAATATAACTACTAACAATTCGACAGAAAAATGAACGAAAACGACACAAAAAGACTTTCACGACTGACAGCAATTTTGACACAGTTGCAAACGAAACGACTTTTGACTGCTTCGGAATTAGCAAACAAATTTTCAGTAAGTAAAAGGACAATTTACCGAGACATAAAAGCATTGGAACAAGGAGGCGTTCCAATTTTAACAGAAGAGGGAAAAGGTTATACTATTATGGACGGTTATAGAATTCCGCCAGTAATGTTTACCGAAAGCGAAGCCAACGCATTAATTACAGCCGAACAACTTATTTTAAAAAACAAAGACGCTTCTTTTGTGAAAGAATATACGGAAGCAATCAACAAAATAAAATCAGTTCTACGAAACAACACAAAAGACAAGGCAAACTTGCTTTCTACTCGCATTGTATTTCGACAAAATACAGCTAACGAAACAACAAGTAATCATTTAGCAACTTTGCAATTAGCGTTGACAAATTTTAATCTCACAAAAATAAAATATCATTCAACTGACACAAACCAAACAACAGAAAGGATTATTGAACCATTTGCAATTTATAGCACACAAGAAAATTGGTTACTCATTGCATTTTGCAGGTTGAGAAGCGATTTTAGAGCTTTTCGGCTTGACAGAATTCAGAGTTTGAATATACACATAGACACATTTGAGCCACATAAAATTACGCTTCAAGAATATTTTGAAATTTGCAAAACAAAATATTCTTTAGAACCCTTGACATAGGGTTGTCGCAAGTCCATTTTACTTTTGTGGCTTAACAATTAAATTCAATCAGAATGAACAATCAAAAAATTCAAAAATTCAGCGTAATTGGTATTTCAATTCGGACAACCAATGAAAACGGACAAGCAGGGCAAGATATTCCTGCATTATGGAATAAATTTATGACAGAAGGAATTGCAGAACAAATTCCTAACAAAATTGACAATTCAATTTATTGCATTTACACCGAATACGAAAAAGACCACACGAAACCTTACACAACTATTTTGGGTTGTAAAGTTGATAATTTAGAAACAATTCCAAATGGAATGGTAGGTAAAACTTTTGAAGAAGCGACTTATACAAAACACATTGCGAAAGGAAATATTTTGCAAGGAATGGTTTTTGGTGAGTGGACAAAAATTTGGAATTCAGATTTAGATAGGACTTTTACAGCCGACTTTGAAGTATATGGCGAAAAAGCACAAAACCCAGAAAACGCAGAAGTAGATATATTTGTAGCAGTTAAATAAAGATGAGAGAATTAGATAATTTTTACTTACAACAAGACGAACCCATAAAAGGGACACTACTTGCATTGAGAGAAATTATTTTGCAACAAGATAAAGACGTTACCAACGCCTGGAAATACGGAATGCCGTTTTTCTGCTACAAGGGAAAAATGTTTTGCTATTTGTGGTTTCACAAAAAACACAAACTACCTTACATTGGAATTGTAGAAGGAAAACGGTTTGACGATCCGTTTTTAATTCAAGAAGACCGAAGTAGAATGAAAATTATGTTGTTTGACCCAAACGAAGATTTGCC
>NZ_JAYWDT010000056.1:0-10084 GCF_043779715.1 Flavobacterium sp. | reverse complement strand
AACTTGAAAGTTTTTTCCCCCTTCTAATTCTGCTATAGAATTGTACATAATATCCAATCGACCAAAATAAAAACCATCTATTTGCAAACACATTTCGTTTATCACATCATTCAATTTATCTGAAATTAGATAACTCGCATCTATAAATTTTGAACCACGGCAATGATTTCCAAAAGGAACTAAATTTAATTTTTCATCTTTAAGTAAAACTTTATTTAACTTATCCTTATATTCTTTTTGTAAAGTAGTTAACTGAAATTCGAATCTTGGATTTTGTTTTATCAATTCTTTGATTGACAGTTTTCCATCTCCTGTAACAATCATAAACTCTTTGGCTACAATTCCTGTAATTTCTCCTTTTTCTTGGTTAGGAAAACGAACGTAAAAAATGCCAACTTCGTTTTCGAAAGGAATTAAATCTTGTACTAAATAATCGAAAGCTGCATTGTTATTATACTCTTTCAATTCATCAACAGAATTTATTTTTTTAACAGCCGAACCTCGCAAACCTACATCTGGTTTTACGATGAATGGAAAAGAAATATTCGAATTTTCTTTAGCTATTAAAACATTATCTAAAGAAGTTTTCTCTTTGATAAATGTGGTTTTTGGATAATATTTCTGTGGAATTAGATCATAAATTTCCTTTTTGCTTTCCATAAAAAAGCCTCCGTTTCTCATCGTTGGATTTGATGTATTAAAAAAGAAAATAGTTCTAGTTTTTAAAGCATAAAATGCCCACAAAAAATTGATAGGAAAATATACAATTTCCGAAGGCCAATATTCCCAATTGGCAAGTTTATGGAAAAATAATTTCATTATATTACTATGAAGGAATTAGTAAACTCCTGATTTTCTATCAAATCATAATGAGTTAAGGAAACCTTGTTTTTTTCGATAACAGTTTGAGTGATACTTAGTGTTTTTAGTAGATTATTCCTGTTTATAACCAGTCCGTTTTCATGATTTCCTTCTTCGGTATTTTTATGAAAATCTAACATATCTAAGTCTGAAACTGATTTTTTTGACTCTAAAAAAGAATAAAACCATACCGCTCTTTGCTCCCGAATTCCTAACGGATACAAGGTTGATGATGACCAAATATAGTTTTTTTCGGTATCTAATTCGGTAATTTCTTTATCTAATTCATTCCATTGTAATTGATATAATTTTTGGTTTTCAAAAACAACCAATGTAAATGGTTCTATATTATCAAGATTTATTTCTCGCCAAGATAAAATTACTGATTCTGAACTGATTAAGTCTAAAACTATCAATCCGCGACTTTTTTTATAATTAGATTTTAGTTCGTGCTTTTCTTTGGCACCGTTTAACAAGACAACAATATGTGCTTTGTCATCTACGGCATACCAAGTTCCACCAGCTTTTTGGTCTTTTGGAAAAAATATTTTTTTGTCATTTACCAAATGAATTTTGGGCTCGATAGCTTTTTCTCGAGCTACTTTTTCATCTCTGTTTGAAGTAATGATATATTTACCATTGCTGTTTACAAAACTTACTGTACACATTGCTTTTTGTATTCGATAGTTGATGGTGCAATCCCAAAATTCTCAGTAACTTGTATATTTTCAAACTGAAAAATAGCTACTTTTATGAGCGCTTGATGGTGAATACAATGTTCTAAATTGTATAATAGTTCTCTGAAGTAATTTGTTTCTATTGATACATAATTTTCATAAAATATTTGATTCAAAACTATATTTTTATTTTCTCTTTCGATAGATTTGATGATATCTTGTATCGATTTAATAGCAAAATCAGTATCTGTTTGAATTAAATTATTTCTTAGTCGGTCATCATAATTTAGCAATCCAGATTCATAGGAATTCAGCAAACATTGAAACATTTCTATAATATGTCTAGAATGCTGACCAATAGATGAGTTCCCCAAATATAATATTGGTAATGTAAAATCTTCGTTAGATAATTGATCTAACAAGTCCTTTAATTCTTCTAATGTATGTTTTACAATAATAAAATTCATAGTTTATTTTATCAAAAAATTAATGTCTTTTTTGTATCTAAAGGCTAAAAATAAGCTTAATAGAAATGTTATGCAAGCTAAAAAAAATAAAGTTCCATCATCGTTTTCTACTTCGATGCCAATAATGAATAAATGCGAAACTATGGCAACAAACATTGTAGACATGGCTATAAAAGCAGCGTAAAATTTCGCTTTATTCACAAATAAGAATATTGATGCTAATAATTCGATAATTCCTGAGCTAATTCTTCCAAATGGCTCTGCTCCTAGCTTTGTAAATATAAAAACAGATTCAGGGCTTGCCGTAAATTTGAAATATAATGTTTGCAATAAGATAAAAGCAACTATTATTTTTACTGTTCTATTTATTAAAATTGAATTCATAACTAATATTTTTTCCAGTTTAAATCGGCTTTCATTTTCAACTGTTTTTCATCTTTGTTCCAACTTTTTAGAGTATTATTAAAATATGCATTGTAAAAAAGATATAATTTGTTATCAATTATTTTGAAGGTTTCTGGGTCAATTTCTACTTTATCACTAGAACTTCCCATTGCATAAGCACACCATCCCCCATATTGAGGCTCATATATAGCTGGAGTTTTTGTGAATACTTCTTTATTATCTTTATTAGAGAAGTTATAAATCACGCCTTCATAACTAAATGATAACTCTTTCTTACCTTTTATAGCTTTTTTTTGTTTGAAATAGGCTACAGGGTCATAACCTTGTATGGCTATTTTATTTTCTATATTAAAATTTTTTAACCTTTTCTCATTTTGTGAAAAACTCGAAAGTGTGAAAAGAGAAGATAAAATTAATAACTGTATTTTCATAAACTATTTTTTTAAAATTGTAGCAACTGCTAGTAATAATTCGTTAGAAATTCTTGTTTTATAATCTGGGCTTATGTATTCGAACTCGATTTCACTTTTTTCATTTACTATAAATAATGAAGGAACTGGAAGAAAATCATTTTTTATTCCGTGCAAAATTGTTTTTACATTCTTTTTTAAACCATTTGGGATAATATAAGCGATTCCTAAGGCTTTTGTAAAATCTCCTTTACTGTCTGACAATAAAGTATAATTTAGTTTGTCTTTTATGATAGTTTCTCTAAGTGATTCGGGAGAATCTGGACTTACAGCAATAATCTGATAACCCATTTCTATTAGTTTTTCTTCGGCTTCGCCCAAAGCGCTTAAATGCAAATTACAGTAAGGACACCAGCCACCACGATATATTACAAGTATTGTTTTTTTTGATTTTGCTATATCATTAAACTTTATATTTTTTCCATCGATGCTTTGAAGTATAACTGACGGAATTTCTTCGCCAATAAGCAACGGAGAAATTTCTGTTGCCGATTTTGGCAAATTAGTTTGCGCGTTTACAATAAGACCAAAAAAGAGCGAAATAACATAAATTAGATTTTTCATGATTTTTTTCTTGTAAAAATATTAATAGATAAATGCATATATTGTCAGTTATTTTACATTCTCATAAAAGTTTATAATTTTTTTTGGTCTAAAATTATTATTTCCTTACGATTATATTCTATTAGACCACTATTTACAAATTCGTTAAGCAATGTTGTCGCAGTTTGTCTCGATGTGCAAATTATTTGTGCGATATCATTTTGTGTTAAATAATTTTTCAGAGTCACTTTATCATTCTCAAAAACTCCATCCTTTTCTATCCATTCCTTAAGAAAAGTAAGTAATCTTGTTCTTGCATCCTTAGAAACTAAGTTGGTATAATTATTTCTTAATCGTTTCATTTTTAGCCCAACAAACTTTGTATAACCAATTGCTAATTGGGGATTTCGAAGCATTAAATTTTCAAAATCAGACTGTAAAAAACTGCAAATAGAAACTTCATCAGTAAGTACTTTTGCATACTCGTTAACCTGAATGTCGTTTTCTAAAGAAAGTTCTCCGAACATATCTCCTTTTTGAATAATATCTTTAATCGTTTCGTTGCCATCTTCATCTAAAGAAACAATTTTGAGGCTTCCTCTCTTTAGAAGAAAAATTCTTGGCACATCAGAATCTGAAAAGTATATTATTTCTCCTTTATTTGCTTTTTTAAAACCTACAATAATGCATAGTTGTTTTATTTGAGCAAAACTTAAAGTTCTAAATAATTTATGGTCGCGGAGATACCAATATTTTAATTCATCGTACATAAAAACAGTAATTAAAAATCATATTTATTAAAAATACGAAATTAAAATGGTTTTGGTTTTAAATATTTTTATGTTTTTTAAGGATAATTTATTTCACAAAAAAAAGACACATCACAATGTATCTTTTAAGTATTTTATTTAGAGATTCTCTAATAAGCCAATAACTCTAATAAACCTTCCTGTCGTTAGAAATTCCGCTAAACATAGAATATTCTTGTAAAATAATACATTTCCCAGTTTTCTTTACTGAGACAAAAATAGTTTCGATATCTAACTTATGGTAATTAAAATATGGAGTATAATAAGCTCTCAAATTTCTGTATTTTTTTTTTTATATAATAATTAAAACTATAATCGTAAAAATTTCGTATACTTGTTGTAGATATCCCTAATATTAAAACCCTTAAACCTATGAAAAAATTAACTACTTTATTAAAAATATTTTGTTCTTTAATTTTGTTTTTTTCTGTAAATAAAGTTACTGCACAGATCGGTATTGGAACCGTAACTCCAAATGTAAGTTCTCTACTAGATATTACATCTACTACAAAGGGGATGCTTACACCTAGAATGACAACAGTACAGCGCGATGCTATTGTTACTCCAGCTGATGGTTTGATAGTGTATGATACTGATTTTAAATCTTTTTATCATTATAATGTGGCCACCTCCACTTGGATTAGAATAGGTAGCGATGTTAATGGAAGAACAAAATACAAGTTGATAAAATCTACAGATGTTTTAGCTACGGTTCTTGCTACAGAATTAGCGGCTGGAGGCGGAACAAAATACTTAATGGATTCTGGAACTTATTACGAAATAAATGGTACGATATTGTTTAGTTTGTCTATCGAATTAAATAATTGTTATCTTGTTGGTCTAGATGGTAACGATGACAAGGTTATCAAAACAGGTGGTGGCGATTTGTTTGTTGGTAGTACGGGTGGAACAATAAAAGTATTAACATTGTCGGTTACTGCTGGAGGTACACTTTTTAATATATTAGGTACAGGTGCCGTAGGAACAAATACACAATCCATTATAATAAGAGATTGTATTATTGCAAGTTGGACTAGTCTTGGGAAAATTGAAAACTTTGGATTGGTTTTCGTTAATATTTTGCAATATGTTGGTAATGCAAATGGTATTACATATAAAGACATAACTCGTTTATTAATTTCAAATGCAGGTTGGTTTGGTAATAATACTGGGACTTTCGAAAAAATACAGGGGAATTTTAGTATAATTACGAAACAAGGTGGGTTTAGTGAGGTAAATGGTGCAGCAGTAGGTTTTGATGTATCTGCTAATCCAATTATTACTAATGATGCGGTAATAGAAGGCACTGTGTTTACAGGCGTTTTAACAACTGGTAAATTTGTAAATGGCTACACACCTACTTTATATCCAGGATATAATTTTAACAATTCTTGGATAGTCCGTTGTGCAGGATTACCAGTGGAAACAGATGCTGTTTCTACCGGAAATTTATTTGATCCTAATAATACTGCGGCTACGACCACCGTTGCCACAACACAAAACGTGGGATATAAAGTAGTAACAAACGCAACTACGGCTACAAATTTATTTCGCTTTGATTCACCAACTACCGGGAGATTAACATACAGAGGTAAAAAGACAAGAACATTTCAAGTAAGTGCATCGATTTCTTTTACCGAGGTTACCGGTGGAGCTAATACAACCTATGTGTTTTATTTTGTTAAAATTCTTGCTGATGGTACTACTGTAGTTGCATTGCCTGAAACAGAGACCTATAATGATACCAATGGTGGCTTTATACAGTCGTTTCCAGTAACAGGATCGGTGGTCCTTAATAAAGATGAAGGTGTTGAAGTGTATTTAAAAAGAGTAAATACTGGCGCAAGAATAAATGTCAATACGTATTCATTCAACATTACAGTTCAGTAAATTAGAAAATACTTACATATACTACAAAAAAATATAAGAGTTGCAATATTTATTGCAACTCTTATTTATTAATATGGAAGCAGTTCTTACAAGACCGTTTTAAATCTTACTATAGGGAATACATACTGATCCTTCTCATCTTTTGTAAAAAAGAAGCGTTTTGTGAGTGCTGTTGGCTCTATTTCTTACCAAGCAAGTACAGCGCCTTCAACCTATATTTTTTATATTGCAAAAAACGGAGTTGTAGTAAATCAATCAAAAGTTTACAGTGCTGTACAAACCACCACAGATCTTGCCAGTGCATCTATTGCAGCTATCATAGAAATGACCACAAATGATTATGTTGAATTTTGGGTCGAAAGATATGCTGGAAGTCCTTCGGGAAATGTTAATGTACCATCACTCAATTTGGTTCTCCGATAGTAATAAAATAATTAAAAAAAAAGTGCTAATTTAAAATTAGCACTTTTTTTATTTTAGTAAGTTATAAGTTCTTGTAAAGCAGTTTCAAATCTCGCTTTAGGCAAGTATTGATCTTCTAACGCTTTTACAAAAGGAATAGCACTTTCTAAACTTCCTACACGTTTTACAGGTGCATCTAGATATTCGAAGCAATTTTCCATGATTAAAGCCGAAATATCACTAGCAATTCCGCCAAACATAGAATCTTCTTGTAAAATAATACATTTCCCTGTTTTCTTTACCGATGCAAAAATAGTTTCGGTATCCAAAGGTTGTAACGTACGCAAATCAATCAAATCGGCTGAAATATTTGGATTTTTGTTTAATGTGTCTAACGCCCAATGAACTCCTGCTCCAAATGAAATTACAGTAACTGCTGAACCTTCTTTTATCATAGCTGCTTTCCCAAAAGGAATCGTATAATAATCTTTAGGTACATCTTGATACATACTTCTGTACAATTGTTTGTGCTCGAAGAACATGACAGGATTTGGATCGTTAATAGCTGTATTTAATAATCCTTTCGCATCGTAAGGAAATGCTGGATATACCACTTTTAATCCTGGTGTTTTTGTAAACCAAGCTTCATTAGTTTGCGAATGAAAAGGTCCTGCTTGAGTTCCACCACCGCAAGGCATACGAACTACAACATCTGCATTTTCTAACCAACGATAATGTGATTTTGCTAATAAATTTACAATTGGATTAAATCCTGTCGAAACAAAATCGGCAAATTGCATTTCGACAATCGCTTTGTGTCCGTTTATTGATAATCCCATTGCTGCTGAAACTATTGCACTTTCGCAAATAGGTGTATTTCTAACTCTTTCTTTACCAAATTGAGCTACAAAACCATCGGTGATTTTGAAAGCTCCCCCATATTCGGCAATGTCTTGCCCCATAATAACTAGATTATCATGACGCTCCATCGATTGACGCAAACTATTAGAAATTGCATCAATCATTCTGATATTTTCTATTTCTTCAGAATGGTTAATCTCTTCAAAATCGTATGGTTTGTAAACATCATTTAACTCTTCACTTAGACTAGCTACAATTTCTGGTTCCTTTTGAACTAATGCCCAATCGGTATCTATTTCCTTCTTTAATTCAGCTCTAACGACTTCGTCATCTTCGTCAGATAAAACAGCGGTTGCTTTCAGGTAACTTCTAAAATTTTCAACTGGATCTTTTACAGCCCACATATCCATTAGTTCTTGCGGAACATATTTTGTTCCACTAGCCTCTTCGTGTCCACGCATTCTGAAAGTCTTGAATTCTAACAAAACAGGACGAGGATTTTCTTTCATTGATGCTTTTAATTCTGATATTAAATTATAAACATCTAGGATATTATTTCCATCGACAATATGAGATTCCATACCAAAACCAATGCCTTTATCAGCTAAATTTTCGCAACGGTATTGTTCGTTTGTTGGTGTAGATAATCCGTAACCATTATTTTCAATAACAAAAAGAACTGGCAAATCCCAAACTGAAGCAATATTTAAGGCTTCATGAAAATCTCCTTCGGAAGTAGCACCTTCTCCAGTAAAAACTGCAGTTACTTTTCCGTTCTTTTTTAATTTATTTGCTAAAGCAATTCCGTCAGCCACACCCAATTGTGGACCCAAATGCGAAATCATTCCTACTATATTGTATTCTTGTGTACCAAAGTGAAACGAACGGTCACGACCTTTTGTAAATCCGTTGGCTTTTCCTTGCCATTGTGAAAAAAGTCTATGCAAAGGAATACCTCTTCCAGTAAAAACTCCTAAATTACGGTGCATTGGTAAGATGTATTCGTCTTTGTCTAAAACCGCTGTGATTCCTACAGAAATGGCTTCTTGACCAATTCCTGAAAACCATTTTGATACTTTTCCTTGACGGATAAGAATCAGCATTTTTTCTTCGATTAATCGTGGTTTTAAGATTCGTTTGTATAAATCGAGTAAGGTTTCGTTGGATATGTTTTTTCTGTCGAAATTCATTTTTAGGTGCATTTTTTTAATGTGGCGTAAAAGTATAAAAAAATGGCACGCAGACGAAACGGATTTTGCGGATTTTTGCATATTTTTTAATAATAATTAATGTTTACTGGTATGCCTAGCCCTGATAACAGAGGAAATCCTTTTTGTTTTTCCTTTAAAAACAAAAAGATTGCAACGGATAGCGGGAAATAGCTTCAAATAAAAAAAGTTTTTATACATTTGTTTTATGATGGTATTGTCCATTTGTAAGTTATTAACATATTATTTAAGAGATGCAAAACATTCCTAGTGTTGACTTGCGTGATTTCCTTTCGGGTAACCCGGAACGTAAACAAAAATTTGTAAATGAAATCGGAAAAGCTTTCGAAGAGATTGGCTTCGTAGCATTAAAAGGTCATTTTTTAGATGACAAATTGGTTGGTGAATTGTATGGTGAAATTAGAAATTTTTTCTCCTTACCATTAGAAACCAAATACGGGTATGAAATCCCTGGTATTGGTGGTCAGCGTGGTTATGTTTCTTTCGGGAAAGAGCACGCTAAAGGCAAAAAAGAAGGAGATTTGAAAGAGTTTTGGCACTTTGGTCAGTATGTTGACAAAGATTCAAAATATGCTAAAGAATATCCTGATAATGTTGAAGTTGCGGAACTTCCTAGATTTAATATTGTAGGAAAAGAAGCTTATCAAATGCTAGAAAAAACTGGAATTACGGTTTTACAAGCTTTGGCTTTACATTTAGGTTTAGATGAGTTTTATTTTGATCGATATGGTTATGAAGGAAACTCTATTTTGAGACCTATTCATTATCCGCCAATTACTTCTGAGCCTGAAAATGCAATTCGTGCAGCAGCTCACGGAGATATTAACTTGATTACTTTATTAATGGGTGCTCAAGGTCGTGGTTTGCAAGTTCAAAATCATGATGGAGAATGGATTGACGCTATTGCTGAACCAGATGAATTGGTAATAAATGTAGGTGATATGTTATCTCGTCATACAAATAATAGATTAAAATCGACTATTCACCAAGTGGTAAATCCGCCAAGAGAATTGTGGGGAACGTCACGTTATTCTATTCCATTTTTTATGCATCCAGTAAGTGACATGCGTCTTGATGTTTTAGAGAATTGTATTGATGCAGAAAATCCAAAATTATATGATGATATTTCGGCAGGAGAATTCTTGTACGAAAGATTAGTTGATTTAGGATTGATTAAGAAATAATACTCAATTATATATCTTTAAAGACATTGAGTTCGCTTGATGTCTTTTTTGTTTTTTTGTTTTTTTGTTTTTTTGTTTTTTTTATCCGCGTCATCTGCTTCAAAAAATAGTTTAATCACGTTCCAAAAATAAAATTATGGACTTACAAGACCAATTAAAAAACCTCTTCCCTAATCACGAGCCTGCTCCAGAAGAAGCTATTCCAGAAGTGGAACACGAATTATACGTTCAAAAAGAACCAATGATTTGCAAATACGAAAAACGAAAAGGGAAAGCCACCACCATT
>NZ_JAYWDT010000055.1:0-10148 GCF_043779715.1 Flavobacterium sp. | reverse complement strand
AACTTATCAAACCCGTTAGGGAACCAAAGTTTCGTTACATCAGGATTGTTATTTTCTTTGGCAGGAAAATCTAATTGGAAATACCAGTTCGAAAAATTAGATTTTTCAGAAAGTTTTTCAGGAAATCGACACCTAATTTCAGGCTATTACAAACATAAAAATTGGCTATTTTCTAACGACGGAAGTTTTTTAAATAGTGATGGAAATATTTCAACTTCCAAATTTATTAGAAATCAAACCCAAACAAAATATCATTTTAATAAAAATTGGATTGGTGGAAGTCTTCGATATGAAAATAACCAAGAAAAAGTAAAATTGACAAACCAGTTTTCTAATCTGAGTCAACGGTTTTCTGAATACGGCGCATTTATAGGACGAGGCGATTCTACAAAAGTTTTTGTCGAATTGGGTTACCTAAATCGCGTAAATGACAGTTTGCAATTGGGCTTGTTAAAACGTGTAAACACATCACAATCCTACTATTTAAAATCGAAATTAATTCAAACTGAGAAAAGCGATTTGTCAGTTTTTATCAATTATAGAAACCTAAAATTTGAAGATATTGTTCGTGGAAACGAACCGTCATTAAATTCGAGATTGTTATATAACGATCGTTTTTTTAATCAATTAATACAAACAACCACGGCATACGAAACGACTTCGGGAACTATTCCGCAACAAGAATTTAGTTTTCTAGAAGTAGATCCAGGAAAAGGAATTTATGCTTGGAATGACTATAATGGGAACGGAATTCAGGAAATTCAAGAGTTTGAAATTGCGCCTTTTCCAGATCAAGCGAAGTATGTTAAAATATTTTTACCGAATCAGATTTTTATCAAAACACATCAAAACAAATTCTCGCAATCGCTTATTTTAAGCCCATCCCAATGGCAAAATTCGACAGGATTTAAGAGATTTCTGTCTTATTTTTATAACCAATCGTCATATTTGATAGAAAGAAAAATAAAACGCGAAAATGACAATTTCGATTTGAATCCATTTTCGGAAAAAAATGAAAATTTATTGGGATTAAATTCGAGTATTCGCAACAGTTTGTTTTACAATCGAGGTAAACAAAGCCATTCGGTAACCTATACTTTTATCTCTAATAAACTAAAAAACTTGCAATCTTCTGGGGAGCAAGAAGCAAAAAACGCATCGCATCAGTTGCAATATGATCATTTGCTAAAAAAATATTGGTTGTTTACTTTATCTGGAAAAACCTTTGTAACAAGCAACAATTCCGAGAATTATGCTAGTAGAAATTTCGAAATAAAAGGAAATCAGTTAGAACCTAAAATTTCTTATTTGTTTTCTAAAAATGCCAGTTTAGATATTTTTTACGAAATGCAAAGCAAAGAGAACAAATTAGGCGATAACGAGTCATTAAAACAAAACAAATTCGGAACTTCATTTAGTTTTTCTAGCGAAAAAAAACTAACGCTAAACGGCGAATTTTCTTGGTTTGATAACAAATTTATTGGAAACGAATTTTCGCCAGTCGCATTCCAAATTTTAGAAGGACTACAACCTGGAAAAAATATGACTTGGCGTTTGTTGTTACAGAAAAATTTGACACAATATCTAGATATAAATATTAATTATTTAGGACGAAAAAGCGAAACAACGAATGCAATTCACACGGGAAATATTCAATTAAGAGCTTATTTTTAATTTTAGGGATGCTTTGTGTAAAAAAAATACTAATTTTAAATAATCAACTATGAAAAATTAATTAAGTCATGAAAAAAATCCTATTACTATGTATGGTTTTTGTTTTCTCAAATAGCTTCCTTGCTCAGGAGACAGAAACTACAGCTAAAAAAGCTAAAACTGAAAAAATAAGCAAGGCTAAAGCAAAAGCTGACGCTAAAAAAGAAGCGCTAAAAAAGGAAAAAGTAGAAGCTGAAAAAGCTGATGCAAGAAAAGAAGCGCTAAAAAAGGAAAAAGTAGAAGCTGAAAAAGCTGATGCAAGAAAAGAAGCTGCTAAAGCAAAAAAAGAAATAGAAGCTTCTGTAAAAGATAAAGAGAAATCTTCAAAAGTTAAAACCAAAACCAATAAAGCTGATACTAAAGTAAAAGCTGAGTCTAACAAGACAAAAACTAAAACAGCAAAAGTATCGGCCGAACAAAAAGTAGCTAAACCTGCAAAAGAAGTTAAAGCAAAAACAACTGAAACTAAAGCAAAACCGACAAAAACCGTTGCTAAAAAAGAAAGAGTTTCAACTGAAAAAGCAAATCCTAATACAACAGACAAAGTAACTGGTGAGTATAACGGAAAGAAAGTTTTTACTGGACCTCGTGGCGGAAGATACTACATTAATAAAAATGGAAACAAAACCTATATTGATGACGAGCAAGGAAACTAATCTTGAGAAATAAAATTAAAAAATGGTCACGTTTGTCGTGGCCATTTTTGTTTTTAAGATGTCCAGGAATCTTTTTGTTATGATTAAATTGTATTTTTGGCATTCTTATTCAAAAGACAAAATAAGTTAAGCATGAAAAAATTAGTTGTAATAGCATTCCTTTTTTCTTTTTTTATAAATTGTAAAAAAGAAGAGCCAAAAATCACAGCAGAAAAAAAACTAGAGATTGCTCCAATAACTCCAGAAATCGCTGAAAATGCAGTTATTTATGAAGCAAATATTCGTCAATATTCGCCCGAAGGAACCTTTAATGCGTTTACAAAAGACATTCCTAAACTTAAAAAATTAGGTGTAAGAATCCTTTGGCTTATGCCAATTCACGAAATTGGAATCAAAAATAGAAAAGCAAAAGTTGATTTATCTGTCGATGAGATTACTGACTCGATAGAAAAGAAAAAATATCTCGGAAATCCTTATTCTATAAGAGATTACAGAAGTATAAATCCTGATTTTGGTACAAAAACTGATTTGCTAAAACTCATAGAAACAGCTCACAAAAACAAAATTTACGTAATTTTAGACTGGGTTGCCAACCGCACCGCTTGGGATCACGCTTGGATCACGCAGCATCCAGAATATTATATGCACAATAAAGAAGGAGATATAATGTCGGCTTATGGTTCGAAAGATGTTGCTGAGTTAGATTATAACAATTCAAATCTTCGTAAAGCGATGCTTGAAGAAATGAAGTATTGGCTTAAAACGTATGATATTGATGGTTTTCGTTGTGATTTAGCTGCCGAAATACCAACGGATTTTTGGGAAAACACAAGAGCTGAATTAAATAAAATAAAACCTGTTTTCATGTTAATGCAAGCTCAGAAATCAAAGTTGATGTTAAATGCTTTCGATATGCAATACGGTTGGGAATCTCATTATATTTTTAATGAAATTGTAAAAGGCGAAAAGACGGCAAAAGACTTTGATAATCTTATAAAAAAGAATGATTCATTATATCAAAAAGATGATATTAATATGAATTTCACGTCAAATCATGATGAAAATTTCTGGAACGGAACCGAATACGAAAGATTAGCAAATGCTACTGAAACCTTTGCTGTGCTTACTTTTATAATGCCAGGAATGCCACTAATTTACAACGGACAAGAATACGATTCGAACAAAAGATTGCCATTGTACGAGAAAGACACGATTCCTCATACTGTTGAAAATATGATGGCTATTTATGAGAAATTAGGCAAACTAAAAACAGAAAATGAAGCTTTAAATGGCGGAAAAAACCCAGCTTCCTATAATCGTTTGCTAGCATCAAATGAAATTGATATTCTTGCTTTCGAAAGAGAAAAAAACGACAAAAAAGTTATTTTTATTGGTAATCTATCAAAAACAAATAAATCATTTACAATTCCAATTGAAGGGATTTTTACAGATTATATGTTAGGAGAAAAAATAGAATTTACAAAGGATCAAAAAATAAATTTTAACCCTTGGGAATATAAAATTCTAATTGTAGAATAATGTTATGCTAAAAATAGGGCATCGCGGTGCAAAAGGATATGTTGCCGAAAACACTTTGGCTTCTTTTCAAAAAGCAATAGATTTAAAAGTTGACGGAATCGAACTCGATGTGCATTTAAGTTCTGACGGAGAAATTATGGTCATTCATGACGAAACTATCGATAGAACTACAAACGGAAAAGGTTTTGTGAAAGATTTCACTTCCGTGCAATTAAAGCAATTTGGAATTCCAACTTTAACCGAAGTTTTAGATTTAATGAATCATGATTTTTCTGTGAATATCGAATTAAAAAGTAATGATTCAGTCGAAAAAGTAATAACTTTAATAGAAAAATATGTTTTTGAAAACAATTGGAATTACAATAATTTTATAATTTCTAGTTTTCTTTGGCGTAACTTAGAAGTGGTTTCACAAAGGAATAATCAAATTAAAATTGGCGTTTTAACCGAAGATTCTATCGAAAAGGCATTGGCTTTTGCCAAAGAAATTAAAGCATTTAGCATCAATCCTTATTTTAAATTATTGAATGCCGAAAATGTAAAATTGATGCATAATGAAGGATTTCAAATTCATACTTGGACAGTAAATTCGTCAGAAGACATTACCTTTGTAAAATCATTGCCTGTCGATGGTATAATTTCCGATTTCCCAGATAAAATATAATGAACTCAAAATACGATATAATTATAGTAGGCGGTGGTGCTGCAGGATTTTTTGCAGCCATCAATATTGTCGAAAACAGTCCAAAAACTAAAGTAGCAATTCTAGAACGAGGACAAGAAGTTCTAACCAAAGTCAGGATTTCTGGCGGTGGTCGTTGCAATGTAGCGCACGCTTGTTTTGTGCCAAATGATTTGGTCAAATTTTATCCTCGTGGCGAAAAAGAACTTCGCGGACCTTTTCATCAGTTTTGCTCTGGCGATACTATTGATTGGTTCGAAAAACATGGAGTCGAACTCAAAATTGAAGACGACGGACGTATGTTTCCTGTTTCTAATTCATCACAAACCATAATCGATTGTTTCCTTAAGGCTACAAAAAAGTTAGGAATTGATGTTTTAACTGGGCAAAGTGTGCAATCTATTTTCAAAAGTGAGACTTTCTGGAAGGTAGAAACCAATCATGAAACATTTGCTTGTAAAAAAATAATAATGACAACAGGAAGTAATCCTAAAATTTGGGAAATGCTTCAAAACTTAGGACATTCAGTTGTCGAGCCAGTTCCGTCTTTGTTTACTTTTAATATTAAAGATGCGAGAATTAAAGATTTAATGGGACTTTCTGCATTGGCTTCTGTCAAAGTCAAAAACTCAAAATTAGAAGCTTCTGGACCTTTGCTTATTACACATTGGGGAATGTCTGGACCAGGAATATTAAGACTTTCGGCTTGGGGAGCTAGAGAATTGGCCGACAAAAAATATCAGTTTGCTATTGTTGTCAATTGGTTAAACGATAAAACATTCGAAGAAACGGCAACAATTTTAAGAGAATTAAAACTCGAACATTCTAAAAAAGCAGTTTCTAAAAAATCACCATTTGATTTTCCAAACCGCTTATGGGAAAGTTTTGTTTTAGCATCTCAAATTGATATTGAAGCAAAATGGGCAGATTTGACAAAAAATCAACTTACAAATTTGACCAATCAACTCACAAATGCGGAGTTTCAAGTTAATGGAAAAAGTACTTTCAAAGAAGAATTTGTAACAGCCGGTGGAATAGATTTAAAAGAAATAAATTTTAAAACCATGGAAAGTAAAATCTTGCCAAAGCTTTATTTTGCTGGCGAAATTGTAAATATAGATGCAATTACGGGCGGATTTAATTTTCAAAATGCTTGGACAAGCGGATTTATTGTAGCGAATTCAGTTCAGGACAATTAAGAATTTAAGAACCAAATACTAGCATTTAAAACGGTGGCAAAACTAACCCAAGCTAAATAAGGTAAAAGTAGTTTTGATGCAAAATTATCTACTTTACTAAAAGCTTTTATGGTTTCGAAAATGAATAACCAAAGCAATAAAATCTCTATTAAAGCTAAAAAAGGATTGCAAAATCCGAAGAATAAAATTGACCAGAGCGCATTTAGACCTAATTGAATTCCGAAAAGTATCATCGCTTTTTTAATGATTTCTTTGCTTCTTCTACTTTGACTTTTGTTGCTCCAAATTATAGCAAAACTATAGCCCATTAGAATATATAAAATAGTCCAAACAGGAGCGAAAACCCAACTTGGCGGATTAAAAAAAGGTTTTTCTAGAGTAAGGAACCAAGTCTCCACAGATGACTTTGTTACTAAACTAGACAGGAATCCAACTAATACACAAACTGAAACTGAAATAATAATTTTGGTTAAATCGGCTTTTTTCAAGGGAATATTTTAATAAATTTTTATCGCAAATTAATAATAAACTATTTTAAAAAACAAAGAATTGTTAAAAAAAGTATCTTTGCTTAAATTTTAAAATATGATTTTAGAAAAAGATTTTTTAATAGAAAATCACTCGATTACGATAGATAATGGAAGCTTCGAGTGGAGCTCTCCCAGTAATATTGCTTTGGTAAAATATTGGGGAAAAAAGGAAAACCAGATTCCAGCGAATCCGTCTATAAGTTTTACATTGAATAACTGTAAAACAATTACCAAATTGTCTTTTATCAAAAAAGAAAATAATAATGATTTTTCATTCGATTTGTTGTTTGAAGGTAAGCCAAAAGAAGACTTTAAACCCAAAATCAAGAAGTTTTTCGAACGAATTGAGGTTTATTGCCCGTTTCTAAAAGAATTTCATTTTACGATTGATACGCAAAATACTTTTCCGCATAGTTCAGGAATCGCTTCTTCTGCATCAGGAATGGCAGCTTTGGCGATGAATATTATGAGTTTAGAAAAAGCTTTAAATCCTTCAATTTCCGAAGAATATTTTTACGAGAAAGCATCATTTTTGGCTCGACTAGGTTCGGGAAGTGCGTGCCGAAGCGTAAAAGGAAGCGTTGTAGTCTGGGGAACTCATGCAGAAATTCCTGAAAGCTCAAATTTATTTGGAGTTGAATTTCCATCAACGATTCATCAAAATTTTAATAATTACCAAGATACAATTTTGTTAGTAGACAAAGGTGAAAAGCAAGTTTCAAGTACTGTTGGACATGATTTGATGCACAATCATCCTTATGCTAACAGAAGATTTGAGCAAGCACATGAGAATTTATCTAAAATAAAAGTAGTTTTAGAAAACGGAAATCTCGACGAATTCATCAAGATTGTAGAAAGCGAAGCCTTGACTTTACACGCTATGATGATGACTTCAATGCCTTATTTTATTCTGATGAAACCCAATACATTAGAAATTATTAATAAAATCTGGAAATTTAGAAGTGAAAACAACATTCCGGTTTGTTTCACGTTAGACGCTGGAGCGAATGTTCATGTTTTATATCCTGAGAATAAAAAAGAAATAATTTTACAATTTATTAAGGACGAATTAGTTGGCTATTGTCAAAATGGTCAGTACATTTGTGATGAAATTGGAAACGGCAGTCAATTGAATTAATTTGTATATTTATATTCTGAAAACTAAAAATAAATGAAAGGACCATTATTTTACTCAAAAATATTACTTTTTGGAGAGTACGGAATTATTCGTGATTCAAAAGGATTGTCTATCCCTTATAATTTTTATAATGGAGCATTGAAATCAGATGAAAATCCTTCAGTTGAAGCTATAAAGTCTAATCAGAATTTAAAAAAATTAGCTTCTCATTTAGCAACTTTACAAGAAGAGCAACCAGAATTAGTAACGTTCAATTTAGAAAGTTTAAATAGCGATATAGCAAACGGAATGTACTTTGATTCTAGTATTCCGCAAGGATATGGAGTAGGAAGTAGTGGTGCTTTAGTTGCAGCGATTTATGATAAATATGCTAATAATAAGATCACAGTTTTAGAAAATCTAACACGTGAAAAATTATTAAAACTTAAAAATATTTTCTCTCAAATGGAGAACTTTTTTCACGGAAAAAGTTCCGGTTTAGATCCTTTAAATAGCTATTTGAGTATTCCAATTCTAATAAATTCTAAAGACAATATTGAAGCAACAGGAATTCCAACTCAAAGTCTAGATGGGAAAGGAGCGGTTTTCTTGTTAGATTCAGGAATTGTTGGAGAAACAGCACCGATGGTTAATATTTTTATGGAAAGCTTAAAAGAAGAAGGTTTTCGAAAAATGCTAAAATCACAGTTTATAAAGCACACCGACGCTTGTGTAGAAAATTTCTTAGGTGGCGATATCAAATCATTGTTTGCTAATACTAAAAAATTATCGAAAGTAGTTTTAAATAATTTTAAACCAATGATTCCTGAGCAATTTCATGGACTTTGGCAACGTGGTATCGATTCAAATGATTACTACTTAAAACTTTGTGGATCTGGTGGTGGCGGTTATATTTTAGGGTTTACTCAAGACTTAGAAAAAGCAAGAGAATCACTAAAAGATTATAAATTGGAAGTAGTTTATCAGTTCTAAGGACTTTCAAACTTTATGATTTTACAACTTTCGACTTATAAATGCTAACACGCAAATCAAAATTATTCTTAATCAAAATCTTCAGTTTGTTTTCTGTCGTGCGTGGTTATAATATTCCAGTAGTATTTTTAGCACAATATTTATCCTCAATATTTATCCTTTCGCCCGAAAAAAGAGCACTCGATGTTATCTTAGATTGGCGTTTGTTTCTACTCGTTTTTGCATCAACACTAACTATTGCATCGGGTTATATCATCAATAATTTTTACGATTCCGAAAAGGACTTAATCAACCGTCCTAATAAAACTAAATTAGACAGATTGGTCAGTCAAAAAACAAAATTGCAAGTCTATTTTGTGCTAAATTTTCTAGCAACAGCACTTGCGCTTATCATTTCGTTTCGAGCAGCCTTGTTTTTTGCAACCTATATTTTCTTGATTTGGTTCTATTCTCACAAACTCAAAAAATACCCAATTGTTGGAAATCTAACCGCTTCGATACTTGCGGTTTTGCCTTTTTTTGGTATTTTATTGTATTTTAAAAATTTCTATCATGTTATTTTTGCACACGCAATATTTCTTTTTTTACTCATCTTTATTCGTGAAATGATCAAAGATTTAGAAAATATAAAGGGGGATATTGCAAACAATTACCAGACTATTCCTGTGCGTTTCGGAGAGCGAATTTCCAAACAAATCATTACAATTCTAACCATTTCGACCATCATTCCGGTTTATATATTAATCGAAAAATACGACGTAGGTTACATGGATATCTATTTTTATATCAGTCTAATCATTCTGATATTATTCCTACTTAAACTCTGGAAATCCGAAACACAACCCGAATATCTGCAACTTCATGTTGTATTGAAAATCCTTATTGTTGCAGGGGTTTTTTGTATAATGCTTATAAATCCTTCGGTTTTAATAAACGGAAAAGCATTGCTAAAATTATAATTTTTTAGGAGCTATCCCGATAGCTATCTGGGCTGCTATCCGTTTCAAACGAAGTTCACAGAACTCCGTTAAAATAAACATTAAGTGAAGTAATCTTTTGGTTTTTAAAGAAAAAACCAAAAGGATTTTCACTTCTATCAGGGCTAATAAGAAACTATCAAGCTCCATTTTTCATTATCAAATAAAGAAACACTATCTTTGCAAACTTGTGGTCATAAGACCCAAGAGAAGAAGTAAATACAGAAGTTATGAATAATTCAGGAGGCAATAAAAAAGGAAGTGGCGCGAGACCAAACAGTACTCGTCCAAGTTCTAACAAGCCAAAACCAGCGATGGCAAAGCGTGCCCAAGGTCCAAAAAAAGTAAAACCTACAACTAAAGTAGAGGAAGTTGACCCAAATAAAGTAGAGAAAAAACCAAATCAAGCGCCTAAAAGACCAAAGGTAAAAGATGAAATCCGTTTGAACAAATATATTTCTAATTCAGGAGCTTGTTCGCGTCGTGATGCCGATATTTACATACAATCAGGTAACGTAAAAGTAAACGGAATTCCTGTTATCGAAATGGGTTATATGGTAAAGCCAGGTGATGTCGTAAACTTCGATGGATCGGTACTTACACCAGAAAAGAAAGAATACATCTTACTGAACAAACCTAAAAATTTTACGACTGCTTTCGACGAAGGTCAGGAAAATCGTAATGTTTTAGAACTTGTAAGAGGTTCGACTAATTCAAAAATTGCTGCAGTAGGAAGAATGGA
>NZ_JAYWDT010000054.1:0-2058 GCF_043779715.1 Flavobacterium sp. | reverse complement strand
ATTTAGAGGTAAAAAATTAACCCCTAGCGAATTTTAAGATGAAAAAACAAATCATAGAAAAATATGCTTTAATGAAGCATAAGACAGCAATACTTGTTGTAATTGCAGACAAGACAAATACAAGTTTCGCACAGGTTCGCCAACGTTGGTTTAACTCTAAATTAGATAATCCAATACCAGAGAGTCATTTTATTAAAATACTTGAAATAATCGATAGGCAGTTGAAATTCGAAGCTGTAGAGAAAAAACATTATGAATCGTTCGAAGATTAACGTTTCGTGGCTTGACGCAGGTGGAGGAAATAAGCACATACCCATACTTCGGATAATGACAGATTATAAAAGTGCAAAACAGACTTTAAATTAAACAATTAACCCAGCTATTGTGTAGCATATGTTACTGGCTGTGTTTTTAAAATCAAACGCGATGGAAGCAAATATTTCAGAATTAAAAGGAAAAGTATTGTCTAAAATAGAAAAAATAGACAATAAAGAATTTATTTTTCATTTAGAAAATGGAGAAACATATAAAATGTATCACGACCAAGACTGTTGTGAAAGTGTATCAATTGAAGATATAAATGGAGATTTAGATGATTTGATTGGAACGCCGATTTTATTAGCAGAAGAAGTTTCAAATGATGAATTTACAAATGCTTTTGACGCTAAATTTAATTAGAAAAGATGTTTAAAAAGTATCAACATTTAGAAAGATTTGGCACTACCGAAGTGGCACAAATTGAATTAGGAGAATGTTTTATTTTTCCTAAAATTGACGGAACAAATGCTTCTGTTTGGATTAATAACGGAGAATTACAAGCAGGTTCAAGAACAAGAAAATTATCATTAGAAAGTGATAACGCAGGATTTTACGAATGGGTTTTAAAGCAAGAAAGATTATTAAATTACTTAAAAGAAAATCCAACACATAGATTGTTTGGGGAATGGTTAGTTCCTCATTCATTGAAAACTTACCGCCAAGATGCTTGGAGAAAATTTTATGTTTTTGAAGTTGTAGAAGATAGACTTCAAGAAGAATTAACTCACGATGCAGATGAAAAATTTAATTACTTGCATTACAACGATTATAAGCCATTACTTGAAAAACACGAAATTGATTTTATACCACCAATTGCGGTTATTAGAAATAGTAACTATGAACAATTAGTAAATCAATTAATGAAAAATGATTTTCTTATTGAAGATGGAAAAGGTTATGGAGAAGGAATTGTTTTGAAGAATTACGATTTTAAAAATAAATTTGGTCGTAAAACTTGGGCTAAAATTGTAACAAGTGAGTTTAAAGAAAAACACGCTAAAGTTATGGGTAAATCAACTATTGAAGGTAAAAAGATGGTTGAAGAAGAAATTGCTGAAAAATATGTTACGACTGCATTTTGTGAAAAAGAATATGCTAAAATAGAAACTACTGACGGATGGAGTTCTAAAATGATTCCAAGATTACTAAACGTAATTTTCTATGAAATTGTAAAAGAGGAAAGCTGGAATTTTGTAAAAGAAAATCGTAACCCGACTATCAATTTTAAAACTTTACAGCATTTCGTTTTCGCTAAAGTTCGTGATAGACTACCGAACGTCTTTTAACGGTTCGCTGCTATAATTTCGGCAGCCTATGGACAAAGATATTTCGGCTGCTGAAATATAGCAGATGTTATGCCTAGTACCGGTGGTTAAAAAATATTAAATTAATATTAAAACAAAATAAAAATGGAATTTAAAGGAACTAAAGGAGAATGGAAGTTTTTAGATAATGGAACTTATTGTGAAATTCAGAGAGAAAAACCATTACTAAGTATTTGCGCTATTAATATGAATATTGAAGGTTATGAAGAAAACGCAAAAGCAATTGCAGCGGTTCCCGACTTAATTGAAGCATTGCAAAAAATAATCGAAATGAATTATCAAAATGCGGAAGACCAATATGGTGATAGAAATAAAGCTGATGGATGGAGTTGCGTGACTGTTGCTAAAAAAGCACTTAAAAAAGCACTATCGTAGTATTCCTGATAACGTTTCGCAGCTAAACGAGGTGGCGTTT
>NZ_JAYWDT010000053.1:0-22537 GCF_043779715.1 Flavobacterium sp. | reverse complement strand
TATTTCTAGAAATTAAGGTGTGAACATTTTGAGTGGTTTGATCATAAAAATGTTTTACAGGATTCGAGAAATTAAAATATGGGATTTTATCTTTATTTGTTGTTAGAAATAAATTCATGTCGGAAATACTTTTTTCTACAAATGAATCTGGAATAGTTAGTTTTTTTGCTAATTGAAATAGAAAAGTTCGTTCAGAATTTTCTATTTTAGCATCATTCCACATAGCCATTCCTGCCATATCAATGAGATAATATTTCTCGCAAGTATCATTAAAATATGATAAATCTAAATTTTCTAGAGAGACAATTTCTAATTTGTTAAACTTCGTATATCTAACAGAAGATTCAAACAGTTTGTGAAGCAAATCATCATACTTGGTTTTTACTTCTTTAGTTTCTAATGCTAATGAAACAATATTTACAATAAGCTCTTCCGTTTTTTTTAAGTATTTATCTGGGATATTACCTTCAACTAAATGTTTTCGGAAGGCTAAAACATCAATAAATATAAGTGCATTGGTTAGAATGTTAGAAAAATTCTTGCTAATAATATTCTCATTGGTTTGAATACGTGAATTTATTATTTTTTCTAGCTTGCTCGAATAAGAATCCTGAGGTAATAATTTGCTTAATAAGCTAGATTCTGTTGGATGTAATTTTTTATAAAAAGTTACACATTCATATATAAATTCTGTATGATTGCGATTGTTTTTTACTAATTGATAAATTCCGAATAATGTATTTAGTAAGGCAATTTTAGAGAGTTCTTCGTTTGTTAATCCTTTGGTCTCTATGTTTTTAATTGTAACAAAATGTGTCGTATAGCCAACTAGAAAACCTGTTTCTCTTGTGTTTTCGTAAAACTGTTCATAATTATTTATTACAGTTTGATTCTCATCGTTTTGTTCTGTAAAAAACTTTTCAACCCAACTTGGTGCCGAAGGATTTATCATAACTTCATTTAAAAATACAAATCTATGATATTTTAGATTAATATAATGTTTCTTAAAAATTTTCCTTTTGTAAAGTAGCTGACATTTAGAAATTGTTAGGTTTTATATTTTTATTGAGTTATTTAAAAAACCATTATTCAGAAAAATACGTAGATAGAAAAAAGAGATAGATAAATATTATGAAAAACGATTGAATAATAATTAAAAAAATGAAACTATGAAAAATGTATTTGTATTACTGTTAGGTTTTTTTCTTCTCATTTCCTGCGAAAAAGAAGGTGAATTAACAAGAAAAAGTTTAGAAAACAGCACAATAGGTAGTACTGCTATTCTAAAATATTCAGGAGAATTTTCCCCAACTTCAGGGATAAATGTTTCTGGTTTTGCTAAAGTTTATTTAGAGAATAATGAATATAAAGTGAAATTAGAAGACATTATAATATCAGACGGACCAGATTTGAAGGTTTATTTATCTAAAGAAAACACACCTATTAATTTTGTGAATCTAGGAAATTTCAAAGGTAACGGAAATACATTTTATACAATTCCAACTAGTGTAAACGTTTCGGAATATCAGTATGTATTAATTCACTGTCAAGAATTTAATCACTTATTTGCAATTGCTCCATTAACCAGTATTTAAAATAAATTATAACAAGAACATGAAAACAAAAAACTTAAAATTTTTATTATTATCTTTATTTATTTCAATAAATTTTACTAATTCCTTTGCGCAAGGTTGCAGCGATGCTGGGTTTTGCTCGGTAGGAAACGGCTTTAGTGGTCACGAAGTAAGTATGAAAAACAATGTCGATATTGGTGTTGTATATGGTATTGCTGAAGAAGGTGTAACCGTATTTTCTCAATACTTAACTTATACAAGAGATGTAACGGATAAATTTGCAATAAGTGCAAAACTAACATCAGCCATTGCCAATGGAGATTTTGGTACAAGAGGTAATATAGGTGATGCTTTTTTGACAGGAAATTACAAATTCAAAAATAAATTTAGTGAACTTGAAGGTGCTAAAACTTGGTCATTATTATTTGGAGTTAAGATTCCTCTTACAAATTCTAACGACAAAATAAATAATGTTTCTTTGCCTATGGCGTATCAAGCCAGTTTAGGAACTTTCGATTTTATTGGTGGTGTAAACCTTGCATACAAAAAATGGGATTTTAATACCGCAGTACAAATCCCTTTATCAGATAACAAAAATTCCTATATAAGTAATCCCTTTGTAACTGATAAATTTGCTACAACCAATTTGTTCGAAAGAAAATCTGATGTTTTATTCAGAACAACTTACAGACTAAAAACGACTAACGAGAAATTTACTTTCAAACCAAATCTTTTATTTATTTATCATCTAGGAGAGGATAGCTTCGAGAATATTTTTGGACAACGTGAAACAATCGAAAATTCTGATGGACTTACTATAAATGGGAACTTAATTGTATCCTATAAATTAAATAAGAATAGTTATTTAGAAACTTCAATTGCAACGCCATTTGTTGTTAGAAAAGAGAGACCAGACGGACTTACTAGAGCCATAACATTGGGATTGAGTTATAAAGTTAATTTTTAAATAAAAAACATTAGTATGAAAAAGTATATTATTGTTTTGCTCTTATTATTTACAAGTTTAGTAAATTCTCAAACTATTGTCTTCGAAGAAAAGTTTATAGATAATAATTTTCCCGTAGGTTATAATTTCCTGCCTAATAGAAATCGATTGGTAATTCAAAAAGGGAATTATGTAGCATCATCGACTAATAAAATTATTAAAAATATTTATAGTTTTGATAATGACGGTTTTTTTGAAAAATTAATAGAAAATGAAGCACTAACAAACTGTGTGTTTTCTCCAACCGAAAATGCTTTTATAGTTTCTGAAACTTCTAAAACGCAAGAAAAAACAGATCAGTTTAAGTTAGTTATTAATAGTAAGTCATCTCCATTTTTTAAAATGAACGAAAATTTCCAATATTTTAATGATGATTATGAGTTTAGCATTTTAAATCAAGATAATAAAGGAAATGTCAATTTTGAAAAAGATCAATTATCATTAAGCGTTACCGATATTGTTACTCGAGAAAATGAAAAATTTGCTATGAAAAAGCCAGATTTGGCTAGAATTATAGGAGATAATTTTGCAAAATACAATGATTTGTCATTTGGTATCCGTGTAAATGAATATAATTTTGGACTAATCACAAAGGCTATTGCTAAAGATTACAAATCAGCAACGTTATACCGTACAATATATAGTTATGGTGGTGTGATACTAAATGATTTTGCTTATAAAGTCGATTTTCAATACAAAAACCTAATATATAGTAACAATGGTGGCGGGTATATTTACACAAATCCGCAGTCTGGAGATACTTATGTAAGTGATTTAACAATTAATAATTTTGTAATAGATCAGAAAACAGAAGAAGTATATGTGTACGGATTATTTGGAAAAAATGCAAAAAGTTCCAATAATATTACAAATGAGCCATTGGGTTTTTATGTTTTTAAATTTGATAAATCTGGAAATAAAATCTGGGAATCTGTTCAAACAATAAATGATAAAAGTGATTTTAATGCCAACCAAAATATAACAAACTTAAAGTTGAGTTTGGCAATTAGAGATGAGAAAATGTTGCTTTCTATTACTTCCCCATCTGAAAAGAAAGGTTATATTCAATATTCATTTATTAATAAAATGACTGGAAATGTTATAAAATTTAATAAAATAGGATTTAATATTTCTGCGGAAAATAAATTGAATAGCAACGGAAAGCTTATTAACTCTTACTTTAACAATATTGGATACGAAAAGAAAGCGTTAGATACGGAAGGATTAATTGCCCAAGAAAATAATTTAATATTTTCAAATTATTTAAGTAGTATTCAAAACAATCAAAGACTATATTTTAAGACTTTTTACGCTAAAAATGGAATTTGGCTACTAGAAACAGATAATACTAGTTATTTTAAAATTTTATTTTTTAAAGAGTAATTTTTTTTAATAAATATAAGCAAAAACCGAAGCAAACGTAAAGTCGTGTTTCGGTTTTTTAGTTTTAAAATTTGTTAAACTATTTTTATATCACTGAACAAATAATTACTGTCTAGCTTTAATATTTTGCTCACAAAGTTTTATAATTTCAGATATTCTATTTGCACGGGTTTCCTCTCTTTTGGCATGATTAAGCCAATAGAGGTAGCTTTTTCGATAAGACGGACTAAAATTAGTATAGTTTTCAAATGCAATTTTATTACAATTGAAAGCAACTTGTAAATCATCAGGTATTTCCTGATTTTCAACAGAGTCAAGAGAAGTCCAAGATCCATTTTGTTTTGCGATTTCAATTTTTGCTAATCCACTTTCGTGCATTAAGTTATCTGAAATTAATTGTTTTATATAGGATTTATTGAGTTTACTCCAAACGCTTTTATTTTTTCTAGGTGTAAAAGTTTGTTTTCGTCGTTCATCATCTAGTTTTCGAACGGTGGAATATATCCAACCATAACAAATGACAACTTGAACGGCTTCTTCCCAACGCATACTTTCGTATTGACTATGAACTCTATAAAAAACTAATTCAATTCCAGTTGAAGAATGATGATTATCATGTAACCACTTTCGCCATTCTTGAGAGTTTTTGAAGTAATGAATTTCTTTTTCTTTCAATGCAAAATGTAATATATTATTTAATAATTGCAGAACAAGCCACTCTTGCACCAGCATTTCCCGCAGGTTGTGATGTGAAATCGTCTATTCCTTTATGAACAATCAATCCTTTTCCAAGTATATTTTTGGTATCGTCTTCACAACCAATGCACCATTCGGGAGTAGAGAATTTTACAGTAGCATTTCCGTTTGCATCGGCAGTAAAATTACCAATATCTCCTTTGTGATGTTCTGTAGAACCCCACTTTCCATGTTTTTTGAATGTTGGATTCCAGTGTCCTCCGGTCGAACTTCCATCGGCAGCAGAACAATCAGATTTTTCATGAATGTGAATGGCATGTTCTCCGGGTGTTAATCCACTCAAGTTAGCAACCATTGTTACGGTTCCGTTTTTTTCTACAAAATTTACAGTTCCGGAAACTGTACTTTCACTTTTTGAAGAAAAAGTAGTTTTTATTTCATTTTTATTTCTTACGGAAGTTTTGCAAGCAATTATGATTAAAAAAAGAGAACACGATAATAAGAGTAACTTTTTCATAGTATTTTTTATTTATGTCATAAAATTACGGCTTATTTCTAAATAAACAGTGTTTACGTTAGGGATTACTTCACTATATTTTTATTTTCATAGGAGTTCAGTGAACTTCGTTTGTAGTGAAAATCCTTTTGTTTTTTTCTTAAAAAAACAAAAGATTGTAACGGAAAGCCGTTACCCTTTGTGGTAACGCCCGAAATTGCAAATAAAAAAAGCCACAATAACAAAATAGTTAGTGTGACTTTTTTAAATCAATTAAATGACTTTATTTAGAAGCAGTATTCATTTTCTGCAACTAATTTAGTTGTAATTGTTTCTCTTAAACCTACAACATTTGGCATATTAGCATATTTAGTGAAACGACGTAATCCCATTAACATCATGCGTTGTTCGTCGCCTTCAGCAAAAGAAATTATACTTTCTTTACCTTTTTGAGTTACAATGTCTACGGCTTGGTACAAGTATAATTTTGCCATTGCAATTTGTTCTTTTACCTTGTCTTCACCTTCTTTTTTGGCTAATTTTTCAGTTCTAAGAATAGTACTTTCTGCCATGTATATTTCGATAAGAATATCAGAAGCAGCCATCAATAATTGTTGGTGTGCATCTAAATCTGGTCCGTATTTTTGAACGGCTCCACCAGCAACCATAAGGAATGCTTTTTTCAGTTTGCCAATCATTTCTTTTTCTTCAGCAAACAATTCAGAATAATCAGGCGTTTCGAATGATGGAATTCCCATTAATTCTTCTTGTACTTTTGATGCTGGACCTAGTAAATCAATATGACCTTTCATGGCTTTTTTGATTAACATTCCAACAGAAAGCATTCTGTTTATTTCGTTTGTTCCTTCATAAATACGAGCAATGCGAGCGTCTCTCCAAGCACTTTCCATAGGTGTGTCTTCTGAGAATCCCATTCCACCAAATATTTGAATTCCTTCATCGGCACAAGCTTGTACATCTTCAGAAACTGCTACTTTTAGGATAGAACATTCTATAGCAAATTCTTCAACACCTTTTAACTCTGCTTCTTGGTGTGTCGCTCCTTCCGCTTCACGGGCAGAAATTCTGTCTTCGATCCCTTTTGCAGCACGATAAGAAGCACTTTCTCCAGCGTAACATGAAGTAGCCATTTCAGCTAATTTAGAACGTATCGCTCCAAAACTAGAAATAGGAGTATTAAATTGAATTCTTTCGTTAGCATATTTTACTGAACCAGAAATAACTCTACGTTGTGCATCTAAACAAGCAGCTGCTAGTTTTATACGTCCAACATTTAAAGCATTCATAGCTATTTTGAATCCGTTTTCTCTTTCAGATAACATATTTTCAACAGGAACTTTCGTTTCATTGAAGAAAACTTGACGAGTAGAAGAGGCGCGAATACCTAATTTGTGTTCTTCTTCGTTCATTGTAATTCCGTTTGCTGGATCATTTTCTACAATAAAACCAGTAATATTTTTGTCATTACCAATTCTTGCGAAAACTATAAATACCGAGCAAAATCCTGCGTTAGAAATCCACATTTTTTGTCCAGTGATAGAATAATATTTTCCATCTTCAGACAAAACGGCTTTAGTTTTTCCAGAATTAGCATCAGAACCAGCACCTGGTTCTGTTAAGCAATAGGCACCAAACCATTCGCCTGAAGCTAATTTTGGTACATATTTTTTCTTTTGTTCGTCACTTCCGTAAAGTGTTATTGGCATCGTTCCAATTCCTGTGTGTGCTCCAAAAGCAGTAGAAAATGAACCCGTTGCACCCGAAATATAATCGCAAACTAGCATTGTAGATACAAATCCCATTCCTAATCCGCCATATTCTTCAGGAACAGCAACTCCTAAAAGTCCTAGTTCACCAGCTTTACGCATGCTTTCTTCGGTAAATGCATAATCCTTTTTCTCAAAACGATCTTTATTTGCCCACAATTGTTTGTCTGTAAATTCTTTAACCATATCACGCATCATGATTTGCTCTTCTGAGAAATCTTCTGGTGTAAATACGTTTTCACATTTTGTTTCTTTTACTAAAAATTGTCCGCCTCTTGTTATGTCTTCCATCACAATATATTTTTTATCGTTAATTTAATAATTCGTAAATCCCTGCAGTTCCTTGACCAGTTCCTACACACATAGAAACGATTCCGTACTTGCTTTTTCTTAATCTCATTTCTTCAAAAAGTTGAACTGATAGTTTTGCACCTGTACAACCAAGAGGATGTCCTAATGCTATAGCGCCACCATTTACATTGATGATGTCAGGATTTAAACCCAATTCACGAGTAACTGCTAAGGCTTGAGATGCAAAAGCTTCGTTTAATTCAATTAAATCGATATCGTTTAAAGTCAATCCCGCTTGTTTCAACGCTTTTGGAATTGCTTTTACTGGACCAATTCCCATAATTCTTGGTTCAACTCCTGCTGAAGCAAAATTTACTAATCTTGCAATTGGTTCAAGGTTTAATTCTTTTACCATTTCTTCACTCATAACCAATACAAAAGCTGCACCATCACTCATTTGTGAAGAGTTACCAGCTGTTACACTTCCATCGGCAGCAAATACGGGTTTTAAATTGGCTAATGCTTCCAAAGAAGTCCCAGCTCTTGGACCCTCATCTTTGTTTACAACATAAGATTTGGTTTCTTTTTTACCATTTTCATTGATAAAAGTTTGTTCAACAGTAATTGGAACGATTTGTTTGTCAAATTTTCCTTCTGCTTGAGCTTTCAAAGCTTTATTATGTGATTGAAAAGCAAACTCATCTTGGTCTGCACGAGAAATGTTGAATTGCTTAGCCACCGCTTCCGATGTTAACCCCATTCCCCAGTAATAATCCTCGTGTCCAGCTGCAGCCATTTTATAATCTGGAGTAGGCTTATAACCCCCCATTGGAATATAACTCATACTTTCGGCTCCACCAGCAATGATACAATGTGCCATTCCTGATTGGATTTTGGCAGTTGCCATTCCAATCGTTTCTATCCCTGAAGCGCAATATCTGTTTACAGTTACACCCGGTACATCTTCGATTTTTAATCCCATTAATGAAATTAAACGACCTACATTTAAACCCTGTTCTGCTTCTGGCATGGCGTTTCCAACCATAACATCGTCAATACGCGTTTTGTCGAAATTTGGCAATTCATTCATCATAAATTCGATGGTTTCTGCTGCCAATTCATCAGGACGTTTAAATCTAAAAACTCCTTTTGGCGCTTTACCAACGGCAGTTCTATATGCTTTTACTATATATGCTGTTTTCATCTTTTAGTTTCTTAACGGTTTCCCTTTGGTTAACATAAACTGTATTCTTTCTAACGTTTTTCTTTCGGTACAAAGTGACAAGAAAGCTTCACGTTCTATATCTAATAAATATTGTTCAGATACTAATGTAGCTTCAGATAAATCACCACCAGCCATAACATAAGCCAGTTTATTTGCAATTTTAAGATCGTGTTCTGAGATGTATTTTCCAGCAACCATTTGATTGGTTCCAACTAAAAACATTCCCAAAGCTTGTTTTCCTAAAACTTTCACATCAGTTCTGCGAATTGGTTGTGTATAACCCGCTTCTGCCATTAATAAAGCATGTTTCTTAGCTTCGGCGATTTGACGGTCTTTGTTGACAACCACAATATCTTTACCGTGTTGTAAGAGCCCGGTATCAAAAGCTTCGTAAGCAGAAGTTGATACTTTTGCCATAGCGATGGTCATGAAATATTCTTGCAAAACATTCAATTCCACATCGTTTTTACGGAATAAATCGGATGCACGCAATGCCAATTCTTTCGAACCACCACCGCCAGGAATAACCCCAACACCAAATT
This sequence comes from Flavobacterium sp., assembly GCF_043779715.1. Lineage (GTDB taxonomy): Bacteria > Bacteroidota > Bacteroidia > Flavobacteriales > Flavobacteriaceae > Flavobacterium. The sequence goes on along the minus strand of NZ_JAYWDT010000053.1, from coordinate 13,537 downwards.
CAACTAATCCCATATAGGTTTCTGCAGCGGCAACCACTTTGTCAGCATGTAAGCTCATTTCGCAACCACCACCAAAGGTCATTCCGTGAGGAGCAACTACAACTGGGATTCCAGAATAACGCACACGCATCATTGTGTCTTGGAACATTTTGATAGCCATATTCAACTCATCGTATTCTTGCTCTACAGCCATCATGAAAATCATTCCGATATTTGCACCAACAGAGAAATTCGCTGCTTGGTTTCCAATAACCAAACCTTGGTATTCTTTTTCAGATAAATCAATCGCTTTATTGATAGCTGCCAAAACATCACCACCAATTGTATTCATTTTAGATTGGAATTCTAAATTCAAAATTCCGTCTCCCAAATCTTGGATGATAGCACCACTATTGCTCCAAACTTTTTTGCTTTCGCGAATGTTGTTCAGGATGATAAATGAATCCTGTCCAGGTACTTTAGTTTGTGATTTTGTTGGAATATTGTAAAAATAAGTAGCTCCTTCTTTAATAGTATAAAAACTAGTACTTCCAGAAGCTAACATTTCGGTAACCCAAGCTGCAGGCTCTTGACCTTCTGCTTTCATGATTTCGATTCCTTTTTCAACACCAATGGCATCCCAAATTTCGAATGGACCATTTTCCCATCCAAAACCAGCTTTCATGGCATCGTCAATTTTGTATAATTCATCAGAGATTTCAGGAATTCTGTTCGAAACATAAGCAAACATTCCAGAGAAACTTTTTCTGTAGAATTCACCTGCTTTGTCTTTTCCTTTAACCAAAACCTTAAATCTGTTGATTGGTTTGTCAATTGTTTTTGTCAATTCCAAAGTAGCAAAAGAAGCTCTTTTGGCAGGACGGTATTCCAACGTATCCAGGTCTAAAGAAAGAATGTCTTTGTCTACTTTTTTATAAAAACCTTGACCGGTTTTACTTCCGTACCATTTATTTTCCATCATTTTGTTTACAAAATCTGGAAGTTTAAACAATTCGTGTTGTTCGTCATTTGGGCAGTTTTCGTAGATTCCGTTGGCAACATGTACCAAAGTATCCAATCCAACAACATCCACAGTTCTGAAAGTAGCCGATTTTGGGCGACCAATAACAGGTCCTGTTAATTTATCTACTTCTTCTATCGTTAATCCCAACTCTTTTACCAAGTGGAACAAACTTTGAATTCCGTAAATACCAACACGGTTCCCGATAAAAGCTGGAGTGTCTTTGGCAACAACCGAAGTTTTACCCAAGAATTTTTCTCCATAAACTGTTAGGAAATCCAATACTTCCGTTGAAGTCTGTGGACCAGGAATAATTTCGAATAATTTTAAGTAACGTGCGGGATTAAAAAAGTGCGTTCCGCAGAAATGTTTTTGGAAATCTTCGCTGCGTCCTTCGCTCATAAAGTGAATTGGAATACCAGAAGTGTTTGATGTTACCAAAGTTCCCGGTTTTCTGAATTTTTCAATTTGCTCAAAAACCATTTTTTTGATGTCCAAACGCTCCACAACCACTTCGATAATCCAATCTACATTGGCAATTTTAGCCATATCATCCGTAGTATTTCCAGTAGTGATTCGGCTAGCGAATTTCTGACTGTAAATAGGAGAGGGCTTCGATTTTAAGGAATTGGCTAAATGCTCGTTTACCACGCGGTTGCGAACAATTTTACTCTCAAGTGTAAGCCCTTTTTTGGCTTCGGTATCTGTCAATTCTCTTGGGATAATGTCCAAAAGCAAGACTTCGACTCCAATGTTGGCAAAATGACAAGCAATACCTGAACCCATAATTCCGGATCCAATTACTGCAACTTTTTTAATAATACGCTTCATTTTCTGTTTTTTCAGTTTGATTGAATATTCTTTTTTCTTGTATTAATTCGTTTATAATTTCGGAAACTTCCATAAAGTTTTGAAGCTTCTCGGCAGATACATTGTGTTTTACGGCTTCATTAAATTTCAGTACGGTATTTTTAGATAATTCTCTTTTTTCTTTTCCAAATTCGGTTAGATATATAAGAACGCCTCGACCATCATTTGGGTTTGGCTTTCGAAAAATAAGACCTTTTTCTTCCATCGATTTTAAGGTTCGGGTCAAACTTGTAGCTTCCATTCCCATTTTTGGACCTAGTGTTGTAGAAGGTGTTCCTCCTTCTTTATCGATACTTAACAATGCAAAACCAGTTGCCATAGTGCCATCAAATTTTGCAGCTTCTTCATTATACATTCTGGCAACAGCTTGCCAAGTTGCACGAAGTACATAATCGATTGTTTTGTCTTTCATTTTATTTAATTGAAAATCAAAGATAATAAAAAAATACTATGCACGCATAATAAATTTAAATTATTTTATGTTTTAAAAAGACTCCTCTGAATTAGAGGAGTCTTTGAAGTATATAATATGTTTTAGAGAATTATTTCAACTTACTGTTTACAAATGCGATAGATGCTCCGACACAAGCACACATCATAATAGAAATAAATACTCCGGTTGCAATTATTTTATAGTCTGGTGTAGCCATAGATTCGCTTCCAAAAAAACCAGATGTTAATCCCATAAATATTCCTATTATTGCACCAGCTTTAAGTCCAGTTACAACATTTGAAATTGCTGCCCATTGTAGAAAAATGTAGGATATAAAAAATCCTACTGTAAAACAACCTAGAGTAATCATCATCATATTCATGGTTTCTCCGCTTGGGAAAGTGTCTTTAAAAATAATTCCGTAAAAGAGCCATCCTAAGAGCCAATCTACAATTCCTCCGACAATTCCTCCGATAATAAAGTTTTTTAAATTCATAGTTTAGTTTTTAATTGGTTATCTAATAAAAGTATTAAAAAATAAAGTAATTATTTAAAATAATAGTTAAAATTATTAACTATTTTAATTTAATCTTGTTGATAATTAATGTATTAGCGATTTATTTTTTAAAATTTTCGCTATCTACATCTTTCAAAAATTGAATTACGCCAGAAAAATAGTTTTTTTGATCATCATATTGAGAAAGATGACTTCCATTTGAACAAAATAAGAAACGTCCGTTTTGTACTTCGTTAGCAATCCATTTCATGTGTTCAGGATCCATGGTGTCGTATTTTGCACCGATGGCTAGAGTAGGAATGGTTAATGTTTTGAGTTTAGATTTAATATCCCAATTTTTTAGCGTTGCATTTCCGGTGATACCAAATTCACTCGGACCTTGCATAAATACATACACATTTGAATTGATATGTTTGAATGCTCTGTTGATAGATTCCGGCCATTCGTCTAGTGGTTTTCTCAGGATATGTTCGGTATAATAATATTTGAATAGTAATTCAGTGTATTTTGGATTTGTATAATCTTTGTTTTTTTCAAATATTTTAATTTGATTGAAAACTTCGGGTCTAAGTTGCGGACCAAGTACCTCTTCAGCATATTTATTATATTCGGGCGCACTCGCCATCATATTTGAAATGATTAGTCCTTTTAGATTTTTTTGATATTTTAGGGCATATTCCATAGCGAGAATTCCTCCCCATGATTGTCCTAATAAGTAAAAATTAGTATTGTCTAGCTTCAATGCTATTCGGACTTGTTCTACTTCTTCTACAAAACGCTCGTTTGTCCACAAACGGTTATCATTTGGTTGGTCGCTGTAGTAAGAACCAAGTTGGTCGTAATAAATGTATTCGATGCTTTGGTTTGGGAAATAACCATCAAAACTTTCGAAACATTCGTGGGTTAATCCTGGTCCACCATGAAGTAATAATACTTTTATGGTTGGATTATTTCCTACGGTTTTTGTCCAAACCTTAAATTTTCCAATTGGTGTTGTAATTGGAATCATTTTTATTCCGCCAGTAAACTGATCGTCTCGTTTGGAAAAATCAAGATAATTTGCTTTTACAGCATCATCTTGATTATTTTTACAATTACCAAATAAAAAGAGAATAAATACTAATAATAGGAAGGTTTTTACTTTCATAATAATAAGTTCTAAATTATCTTTTTAGTTTTAATCTAATTATAAATTTTCTCGTACAATCCGTGGTATTTTTCTAAAACTACTTTTCGTTTAAGTTTTAATGTTGGTGTAAGATGACCAGCAGGAATTGTCCATAAATCTGGTGTGAGTTCAAAACGTTTTATTTTTTCCCAATTTCCAAATTTCTCGTTTAATAAATCGACTTCTTGTTGAATTCTTTCAATAACTTTTGGGTTTGCAATTATTTCTTCGTTTGTGCTTCCTAATGTTATTTTGTGTAATGTTGCCCATTCTTTTATAAAATCAAAATTGGGTTGTATAAAGGCTGCAGGCATTTTTTGTCCATCACCAATTACCATAATTTGCTCAATAAAACGGGATTGTTTCATCGTGTTTTCTAGTAATTGTGGTGCAATATATTTTCCGCCAGAGGTCTTAAACATTTCTTTCTTACGGTCGGTAATTTTTAGGAATCCTTCGTTGTCGAATTCGCCAATATCACCAGTGTGAAAATAACCATCTTTGAGAACTTCTTTTGATTGTGCTTCATCTTTATAATAACCCATCATCACATTTGGACCTTTGCAAAGAATTTCACCATCTTCCGCAATTTTTACTTCTACATAATCAATTACTTTTCCGACAGTTCCTACTTTGAAACCTTTATTTCTCATATCGTTTACCGATATTACTGGGGAAGTTTCGGTTAGTCCGTAACCTTCCATAACAGGAATTCCTGCAGCTGCAAAAATTCTAGTTAATCGTGGTTGCAAAGCGGCGCTTCCAGAAACCATAAGATCTAAATTACCACCTAAACCATCTTTCCATTTACTAAAAATCAGTTTTCGGGCAATTTTAAGTTGAAATTCATACCAGAAACCATTTGCTCCGTAAGGTTCATATCTTAACCCTAAATCGATAGCCCAAAAGAAAAGTTTCTTTTTTATTCCTGTAAGTTCAGTTCCTTTTGCATAGATTTTGTCATATACTTTTTCTAAAAGTCTAGGAACTACCGACATTACTGTTGGTTTTACTTCTTTTAGATTGTCACTAATTTTATCGATAGATTCTCCAAAATAAATTGACACACCATAATATTGGTATAAATACAGTATCATTCGCTCGAAAATATGACATATAGGCAAAAAGCTTAATGCTTTACTATTTGTGGCATCAAAAGGAATTCTGTTAGAACTATCTAAGGCATTTGAAACTATATTTTGGTGAGAAAGCATCACGCCCTTTGGTTTTCCTGTTGTTCCTGAAGTGTATATTATAGTAGCTAAATCGGTAGTTTGAACTGCATCTTTCCTGTCTTCAACTTCGTGTTGATTTGTTTTGTCTTCACCAAGTTTAAGTAGTTCTTTCCAGCTTTTGCAATCTTCAATATCATTAAATGAGAAAACCTCTATAAGATTTGGGACATTATTTTTAATCAGATTTACTTTTCGAAGTACTTCTGCATCGGAAACAAAGCAATATTTTGCTTCACAATGGTTTAAAATATATTGATAATCATCTTCGGAAATAGTAGGATATATAGGAACATTTTGAGCACCAGTTTGTAAAACACCAATATCCATAATATTCCATTCGGTTCTATTATTAGTTGATATTACGGCAATTTTATCATTTTTTTGAATTCCCATTCGAAGCAATGCCCTCGAAATAGTATTTGCTTTATCTATATATTCTTGCGTCGAAGTTTTTACCCAAACGTCATCTTGTTTTGTGACAAGAGCATCAAGTAAATTTTTTTTATTTAACTGATAATAAGGGAAATCGAATAATCTCGTAATCTTGGTCATTCTAAATAGGGAGTTAATTTTTATGCAAATTAATAAAAATTAACAAGAATTACAATTTTTGATTATTTAAAGTCAACTGAAAGAGAATTTACACAATATCTTATTCCAGTTTTAGTTGGGCCATCATCAAAAACATGACCTAAATGTCCTCCACAATTTGCACATACAATTTCGGTACGAATCATGCTGTGTGTATTGTCTTTTATATATTGAACTTTTCCTGGAATAGATTCGTCGAAAGATGGCCAGCCACAATGAGCATTGAATTTCGAATTACTTTCAAACAATGGTTCTTTGCATGCGCCACAAACGTAAGTTCCGTTTTCGGCATGTAAGTTATAGGTTCCAGAATGCGGATATTCCGTTCCTTTTTGTCTAAGAATTCTATATCTTTCCTCTCCAAGTTCCAGTTTCCATTCTGCTTCGGTTTTTTCTATCGGATATTTCATATGTAGATAATATTTTTTTATTGGAATATGGTATATTTATGAGGAAACCTCTTTATTTGTATTCATGATTTAGTTATCGTAAATATTTCATAACTATTTTTTTGGAACAAATATCATTGAAACCGAATTGGTGCAAAAACGCTTTCCTGTTGTTTCTGCCGGGCCGTCATCAAAAATATGACCTAAATGTCCACTACAATTTGCACACATTACTTCGGTTCTTTGCATACCAAAAGTTGAATCATCTTTATAAATTACACTTCCTTTGATTGCTTGATCAAACGATGGCCAACCACATTCTGAATTAAATTTTGCGTCGGAAGTAAACAAAGGATTGTTACAAGCTGCACAGGCATAATATCCTTTTTCGAAATGATTCCAATATTCTCCTGAAAAAGAAGCTTCTGTCCCTTTTTTTCTTAAAACTCGATACTGTTCTGGAGTAAGTTCGGCTTTCCATTGTGCATCAGTTTTGGAAATTTTACTTTTAGAATTTGCTTTTTCTGCTTTCTTTTCTTGGCTGTGACATGAAGTTAAGCTAAGAACAAAGACTAATAAAATGATTGTTTTTTTCATTTTTAATGTTTTAATTTTGAATAAAATCAACTGATTTATTGATGACATTTGCATCGCCCAGGATTTTCCTGTGACCCAATCGTTGTGTAACATACATTTCTCCGTTTGGAAGATGTTTAAAAATATTTTTTCCGCAAAAAATAGGGACTTCATAATCGTTTTCGTCATGAATAACGAGTGTTGGAATATTTACTTGTTTTGCGGCAACATGAGCTGCGTAATTCTCCATAGGTTCACCAAATCTTTTTTCGAAAAGAGTACTCATTTTAGAAGCCACAATTGGTTTTAATTCTAATTTTTTGACATATTCGTGAAGGATATCCTCAATCTTATCACCGCTTCCTATAACGATTAATTTTTTTAGTTGCAATCCTTGTTTTACCGAATTTAATAAAGCCATTCCGCCTAAAGAATGCCCTATGGCAAACTCGAAAGAACCATATGTTTTTTCTAACTCTAGTATTGATGCAATAAATTCAGGCATTAAGGTTGTTTTCGTTTTTGATTTTCCATGTGCAGGTGCATCAAAACTTATAGTCGAATAACCTAGCCTAATTAATTCATCTGCAAATTTTACCAATTGCGTGCCGCGACCAGACCAACCATGTACTAATAATATTTTTTTTGGACTATTTCCGTAATGATAAACGACTATTTTTTTGTTTATTTTAGGAACAAAAATAATTTCTTGTTTTGTGTTTTTATCCATTGCCAATTCTCTGTTTGGCATTTTATGTTTTATAGGTGTTGTAAATATCATAGAAGCCAATTTTGTAACCAAATCAACAGAGAAAAACTGAATGATTTTAACGGTGTATAATATTGATTTACGTATTTGTGTATCTTTTGGTTTTTTTGTTTTCAAAATATTGAAATTTAAATAGAGTGCAATTTAAGGTTTTAATTTTTTTTGATATGAAAATTGAATCATAAATTAATCATAAAATACTTTCTGAGTTTTATAGTCAAAATTAGAAAAAAATGAGTTAATTTTACTACAACAATCAAACATATTAACAATGAAAAAAGTTTTAATAATTTCAGCAATAGGGGTGTTGGTGATAGCGTGTGCTACAAACCCATTTACAGGGAAAAGTACAATGGCTTTAGTTCCAGATAGTGAAATTTTTCCATCGGCATTTCAACAATATGGACAATTTTTAGCTCAAAATAAAGTGCTTTCAGGAACTAAAGATGCTCAAAGAGTAGAAAATGTTGGAACTAAAATAAAAGTAGCAGCAGAAAGATGGCTAACGGCAAATGGTAAACCAACCTATTTAGCAAATTATAAATGGGAATATAAGTTGGTTGAAAGTAAAGAAGTAAACGCTTGGTGTATGCCTGGTGGGAAAATAGTAGTTTATACAGGTATTTTACCAATTATGAAAGACGATGCAGGAATGGCAGCCGTTATGGGACATGAAGTAGCACATGCATTAGCAAACCACGGGCAACAACGCATGAGTGCAGGAATGTTACAACAACTTGGAGGTGTTGGTGTGGCAGTCGCTACAGGAAATAAAAGTCCAGAAACACAACAATTGATTATGCAAGCTTATGGTGTGGGAAGTCAAGTAGGAGGAATGCTACCGTTTAGCCGTAGTCACGAAAGTGAAGCGGACATGATTGGTCTTACCCTAATGGCAATTGCAGGTTATAATCCAGATAATGCAGTCTTAATTTGGGAACGTATGTCTGCTTTAGCAGGAGGTAGCTCACCGCCAGAAATTATGAGTACACACCCATCAAACGAAACACGTATTGCCAGTCTAAAATCATTATTGCCACAAGCAAAAGCCGAGGCGGCAAAATTTGGAGTTACATCGTTTAAGTAAAATAAAAATAAAATATTTAGAAGCCATTTCGATTGAAGTGGCTTTTTTTTTTAGTTATATTTGAAAAATATATTTCAAATCGATTAAGAATTAACAACCAAAAATACATGGAAACACTTAAAAAAGGAGATAAAAAATTATTAAATGCTTGGGCGTTTTACGATTGGGCAAACTCGGTATATACATTAGTCATTGCTTCGGCTATTTTTCCTATTTTTTATGAATTAATTTTTAAAGAGAGAGGTAATAATGTAGTATTTGTGTTTGATTATGAGATAAAAGACACGGCAATGATAACTTTTGTTACGGCATTAGCATTTCTAATTGTAGCTTTTATTTCGCCTTTTTTATCAGGAATTGCAGATTATATAGGAAATAAAAAAGCATTTATGAGGTTTTTTTGTTACCTAGGTGGTTTATCTTGTATTTCTTTATATTGGTTTAATTTAGAAAATTTATTTATAAGCTACATGGCTTATTTATTAGGATTAATAGGATTTTGGGCGAGTTTGGTTTTTTATAATTCCTACTTACCAGATATTGCTTATCCCGAACAACAAGATAAGGTAAGTGCAAGAGGGTTCTCGATGGGATATATAGGAAGTACAATATTGCTGATTATAAACCTTGCGATGGTGATGTCTGCAACAAACGATGCCGAAAGATTAGAATGTATGAAATACTCCTTTATAATGGTTGGTATTTGGTGGATAGGTTTCAGCCATGTAACTTACTATTATTTGCCAACAGGTACTTCAACAGGGCATAAAGTGACAAAAGCAGTCCTTTTTGATGGTTTTAAAGAATTAAAAATTGTTTGGAAACAATTACAACAAAATATAGTGCTAAAAAGATATTTGTCGAGCTATTTTGTATTTATTATGGCGGTGCAAACGATGATGTTAGTCGCAACCTATTTTGGGGCAACCGAAATAAATTGGGAAACACCAAGCCAAAAAACAACAGGACTAATTATTTGTATTTTAGTCATTCAAATAGTTGCTGTTTTGGGAGCTTTTCTTACCTCGAGAGCTTCGGGGAAGTTTGGAAATATTAATACTTTAATATTTTTAAACTCCTTTTGGGCAATACTTTGTGTGTTTGCTTATTTTGTAACAGAACCTAATGAGTTTTATATTGTAGCTGGTTTTGTAGGACTGGTTATGGGCGGTATTCAATCACTAGCCCGTTCTACTTATTCAAAATTATTACCAGAAACAGATGATACAGCTTCATATTTTAGTTTTTATGATGTTACAGAAAAAATAGGAATCGTTATTGGAATGTCTATTTACGGAATTATAGATCAAGTAACAGGTTCTATGCGAAATTCAAGTGTGTTTTTAGCTATTTTCTTTGTGATAGGAATAATTTTATTATTAAGAATTCCTAAAAACAATAGTTTGAATGCTAAATAAAATATAAAGTTTTGAATTAGAGATTGATTTTTTTACCACAGATTCACTTTTTTAAAAATAGAATGACCTGAATTTAATTTCACAAATTTGGAACAATATAAAAATCAGTAGTATAATATATAATTGACTTTTTATAATCTCTGAATCTGTGGCGATTTTTTTATGGCACAATCCTTGACTTATTACAACGAAATCACATTAAATAATTCTCTTATTTATTGATTTTCAGTTATATAATTGTTTTGAATGTATTAGTTTTACACTTCAAACAAGCCACGTTTAATGACAAAATGACTTAAATATAATATGTCTCAACAAAAAATAATTACCATTGACAATTTGTCACTACAAGAATTCGATTCTGAAGCAGATTTAATTCCACTTCTTACGCCAGAGGATGAGGAAGAAATGAATAATGAGGAATTACCATCAGAATTGTTAATTCTTCCACTTCGAAATACTGTGCTTTTTCCGGGTGTTGTCATTCCTATTACCGCCGGAAGGGATAAATCTATTAAATTGATTAATGATGCCAATGCTTCCGATAAAATCATTGGAGTGGTATCACAAAAAAATGAAGAAGACGAAGATCCTACCGAAAACGACATCAATAAAGTAGGAACAGTTGCCAGAATCCTCCGTGTATTAAAAATGCCTGACGGAAATATAACTGTAATTCTACAAGGAAAAAAACGTTTCGAAATAGATAAAGTTACTTCGACAGAGCCTTATATGAAAGCCTCGATAAAGGAAGTTAAAGAAGAAAGACCAACTAAAAAAGACAAAGAATTTTCGGCTATAATCGAATCTGTTCGTGATTTGGCAATACAAATTATTACCGAAAGTCCAAATATTCCAACTGAAGCTACTTTTGCAATCAAAAATATTGAAAGCAATTCATTTTTGGTAAATTTTGTTTCTTCAAATATGAATCTTACGGTTACCGAAAAACAAGATTTATTAGAAATAAATAAACTAAAAGAAAGAGCTTTAGCTACTTTGAAATTTATGAATTTAGAGTTTCAGAAATTGGAACTTAAAAATGACATACAATCTAAAGTACGTTTTGATTTAGACCAGCAGCAACGTGAATATTTCTTGCACCAACAAATGAAAACCATTCAAGAAGAATTGGGAGGAGTCTCGCAAGAAGAAGAAATAGAAGAGTTTCGAACAAAATCTAAAACAAAGATTTGGGACGAAAAAACGCAAAAACATTTTGATAAAGAATTATCAAAAATGCAACGTTCTAATCCACAATCACCAGATTTTGGCATTCAAAGAAATTACTTAGAATTGTTTTTAGATTTGCCTTGGGGGAAATATTCTAAAGATAAATTCGATTTAAAAAAAGCAGAAAAAATCCTCGACAGAGATCATTTTGGTTTAGAAGATGTCAAAAAAAGAATGATAGAACATCTTGCAGTCCTCAAATTGCGAAATGATATGAAATCGCCAATTCTTTGTCTTACAGGACCTCCGGGAGTTGGAAAAACATCTATAGGAAAATCTATTGCCGAAGCTTTAGGAAGAGAATATGTGCGAGTTTCTTTGGGAGGTTTGCGTGATGAAGCTGAAATTCGAGGACATCGTAAAACCTATATTGGAGCAATGCCAGGAAGAATTCTTCAAAGTTTAAAAAAAGCAGGAACATCAAACCCAGTTTTTGTTTTAGATGAAATAGATAAATTGTCAACAAGCAATCAAGGAGATCCATCATCGGCATTGTTAGAAGTTTTAGATCCTGAACAAAACAGCGAATTCTATGATAATTTTCTAGAAATGGGTTACGATTTATCGAAAGTGATGTTTATTGCGACTTCAAACAATATGGCAACCATACAACCTGCGTTGAAAGACCGTATGGAAATCATCAAAATGTCTGGTTATACTATTGAAGAAAAAGTTGAAATCGCCAAACAACATTTGTTTCCAAAACAATTAGCAGTTCATGGTTTAACGTCGAAACATTTAGTAATTGGTAAAAAACAATTAGAAAAAATAGTAGAAGGTTACACACGTGAATCGGGTGTACGTGGACTAGAAAATAAAATTGCACAAGTAATCCGAAATGCTGCCAAATGTGTGGCTATGGAAGAAGACTATAATATAAAAGTTACCGATGAAGATATTGTAAAAATCTTAGGTGTTCCTAGATTAGAAAGAGACAAATCAGAAAACAACGATGTAGCAGGAGTGGTTACAGGATTGGCTTGGACATCAGTTGGAGGTGATATTTTATTTATAGAATCCTTAATCTCTCCAGGGAAAGGAACTATGACTATTACTGGAAATTTAGGGACGGTAATGAAAGAATCGGCAACAATTGCTTTAGAATATATAAAAGCTAATGCTGAATTACTGGGATTAAACTCTGAAATGTTAGCAAAATACAACATTCACTTACACGTTCCAGAAGGCGCAACGCCAAAAGATGGACCAAGTGCTGGAATCGCAATGCTAACTTCATTAGTTTCGGTATTTACTCAGAAAAAAATCAAGAAAAGTTTGGCAATGACTGGAGAAATCACTTTGCGTGGTAAAGTATTACCAGTAGGAGGAATCAAAGAAAAAATCCTAGCTGCAAAACGTGCCAATATTAAAGAAATTATTTTGTGCCACGAAAACAAAAGCGATATCGATGAAATAAAAGCCGAATATCTTACGGGTTTAACCTTTCATTATGTGAAGGAAATGCACGAAGTTCTAGCGATTGCGATTACTAAAGATAAGGTTAAAAATGCTAAAACATTATAAAATCTAGTCGAAGGTTGAAAGTCATAAGGTTTGAAAGTCATAATGTCAAGTAGAAATTAACCCAAAATGAATAAAGCAAATTTAAAAACTGAAAGACTCATTTTAAGACCAATTTCAGAAAACGATATCAAGAATATTCACAAATTACTTTGTTTGGAGGAAACTGATAGGTTTAATACATCTGGAATTCCAAACAATATTGATGAAACCAAGATTATTGTTGAGAAATGGATTTTTGAAAATAATTTAGAAAACAATAAGTGTTTTACTTTTGCGGTCGAATTAAATGAAGAAAAAGAATTTATTGGATTAATTGGAATAAATCTGGGAAAAGAAAAATATAGAAACGCTGAAGTTTGGTTTAAATACGACTACAATTATTGGAATAAAGGATTTGCAACGGAAAGTTTAAAAATAATAATATTATTTGGTTTTCAAACTTTAAAACTTCACAGAATTGAAGCAGGTTGTGCCATTGAAAATATTGGATCAATAAGTGTTTTAGAAAAAGTTGGAATGTTGAGAGAAGCTCATACAAGAAAATTATTACCATTAAAAACAGGTTGGTCTGATAATTATGGATATGCAATTTTAGCCACAGATTAAAAAGATTCTCACAGATTACAGAGTCTAAACATTAGTTTTAGGTAGGATTAAGATTTAAAATATTAAAAAAATCTGTGAGAATCTTTTTAATCTGTGGCTAAATGTTTTTTTTTTGCTATCA
>NZ_JAYWDT010000052.1:0-4532 GCF_043779715.1 Flavobacterium sp. | reverse complement strand
CGAAGGAGAAATCTCATGATTAAATTTCTTGATGAGATTTCTCCTTCGTCGAAATGACAAAAAAAGGAATTTTTATTCTTCCAAAGCATCCCAACCTCTAGCTTTCAATGCGATTTTTGTATTGGCACGAGTTACTAAATGAATGCCTTCGCTTTCTTGTGTCATGTGACCAATAATTGTAAAATTCGGGTTTCCTTTTATTTTTTCGAAATCTTCCATTGCAATGGTAAAAAGCAATTCGTAATCCTCGCCACCATTGATGGCTACTGTTGTAGAATCGATATTAAATTCTTCACAAACAGAAATAAACTGAGGATCGATAGGCAATTTGTCTTCATACAAATTACAACCTACTTTACTTTGTTTGCACAAATGCATAATTTCCGATGATAATCCGTCAGAAATATCAATCATCGAAGTTGGTTTTATTTCCAAAGCGTGTAATAAAGTACGAACATCTTTACGAGCTTCAGGTTTTAGTTGACGTTCGATAAGATAAGTATAAGCATCTAAATCTGGTTGTGAATTTGGGTTTACGTTAAACACTTGTTTTTCACGTTCTAGAACTTGTAATCCCATATACGCTGCACCAATATCGCCAGTTACGACTAATAAATCGGTTTCTTTAGCACCATTTCTGTACACAATTTCATCTTCATCGGCTTCTCCAATGGCAGTGATAGAAATGATTAATCCTTTTTGTGATGAGGTCGTGTCGCCACCAATAACATCAACTTTATATTCATGCGCAGCTAGATTTATTCCTGCAAATAATTCTTCTAAAGCTTCTAGCGGAAAACGATTAGAAACCGCTATCGAAACTGTAATTTGAGTAGCTCTAGCATTCATCGCACAAATGTCAGAAATATTCACCACGACCGCTTTGTAACCCAAATGTTTGAGTGGCATATAAGCCAAATCGAAATGCACACCTTCGATTAATAAATCGGTGGAAACAACTACTTTTTTATCTTTAAAATCTAAAATAGCAGCATCGTCACCAATTCCCTTTAAGGTCGATGGTTGTGTTATTTCGAATTGATTAGTCAAGTGGTCTATCAATCCAAATTCTCCGAGTTGTGCTATGCTGGTTCTTTGTGGGGTTTTATCTTCAATCATTTGCTGAGTTTCTAAGGCGCAAAGGTACTAAGTTTCTAAGGTTAATGCTAACAAAAAACCCGATCACTTTCGCAATCGAGTTTGTCTATTATCTATTCGTCTTTTATCTAAAAATCTAAAATCTAATCATTCAGTTTCAAAACAGCCATAAATGCTTCTTGTGGAATTTCTACATTTCCTACTAAACGCATTCTCTTTTTTCCTTTTTTCTGTTTTTCTAACAATTTACGTTTACGTGAAATATCTCCACCATAACATTTTGCCGTAACGTCTTTTCGTAAAGCTTTTATAGTTTCACGAGCAATAATTTTAGCACCAATTGCCGCCTGAATTGGAATGTCAAATTGCTGACGTGGAATTAATTCTTTTAATTTTTCACACATTTTTTTACCAATGTGATACGCATTACTTTCGTGAATAAGTGCTGATAAAGCATCTACCGAAGTCGCGTTTAACAATACATCAAGCTTCACCAATTTTGAAGTTCTCATACCAATAGGTGAATAGTCAAAAGAGGCATAGCCTTTAGAAACGGTTTTTAATCGGTCATAAAAATCGAATACAATTTCTGCTAAAGGCATATCAAAATTTAATTCGACACGTTCAGTTGTTAAATACGTTTGATTGGTAATTACACCACGTTTTTCGATACACAAACCCATTACGTTACCTACGAAATCAGCTTTGGTAATGATAGTCGCTTTTATATAAGGTTCTTCAACTCGGTCTAGTTTTGATGGTTCTGGCAAATCGGTAGGATTGTTTACAATCATGCCTACTTCAGGTTCTTTTTTGGTGTAAGCCAAGTACGAAACGTTAGGAACTGTAGTAATTACAGTCATATTAAACTCACGTTCTAAACGTTCTTGGATAATTTCCATGTGTAACATACCGAGAAATCCGCAACGGAAACCAAAACCTAATGCCGCAGAACTTTCGGCAGCAAAAACAAGCGAGGCATCGTTTAGTTGCAATTTTTCCATCGAGTTGCGTAGTTCTTCGTATTCGTCTGTGTCAACAGGGTAAATTCCTGCAAAAACCATTGGTTTTACGTCCTCAAATCCTTTTACCATATTGGTTGTAGGAGTTTTTGCATCGGTTAGTGTATCACCTACTTTTACATCTTTGGCTTCTTTTATTCCTGAGATTAAATAACCAACATCTCCAGCAGAGATAACATTTTTAGGAACTTGGTTTAGCTTTAATGTGCCAATCTCGTCGGCAAAATATTCATTACCAGTGGCCATGAATTTAATTTTTTGCCCTTTTTTTATTTGCCCGTGCTTAACTCGAAAAATAACTTCAATTCCTCGAAACGGATTGTAATGTGAATCGAAAATTAAAGCTTGTAATGGTTCGTCTATATTTCCTTTTGGAGGTGGAATTTTCTCGATAATGGCCGCCAAAATATTTTCGACACCAAAGCCAGTTTTCCCCGAAGCATGAATAATATCTTCTAGTTTACAACCTAATAAATCTATAATATCGTCCGAAACTTCTTCTGGATTAGCACTTGGTAAATCTACTTTATTTAAAACTGGAATAATTTCTAAGTCATTTTCGAGTGCCAAATATAAATTTGAAATCGTTTGTGCTTGAATACTTTGCGCTGCGTCTACAATAAGCAATGCGCCTTCACAAGCAGCAATAGAACGGGAAACTTCATAAGAAAAATCTACGTGACCAGGAGTGTCTATCAAATTTAGGATATATTCCTGCCCTTGATAAGTGTATTCCATTTGTATGGCGTGACTTTTTATGGTAATACCACGTTCGCGCTCCAAGTCCATGTTGTCCAGCAATTGTGCTTTTTCTTCACGAGCCGTTACGGTTTGCGTAGCGCCTAATAAACGGTCTGCCAAGGTGCTTTTCCCGTGGTCAATGTGTGCAATAATGCAAAAATTTCTAATATGCTTCATCTTCTGTATCTGTCAAATTTTCTAGAACACTTTCGTGTTTAGCTTACAAAGATAACGCAAAGTTAGTCAGCATCAAAGTAGTGATTTTTAAAAGAAAAATGATTTTGAAGTTTTTGATTTTTTATTGTAGATTTGTGGGGTTAACAAAAAAACAAAAACAATGAAAAAAGTATTAGTATTAGCAGTATTGCTTGTTTCGTCGATGATGACGGCTCAAAAAATGGAAGTTGTAAAAGGAGATTTCGGTTTTCTAGCTGGTCAAAAAGAGATTAACATCGAGTTTGATTACAGTAAATTGACTTTGTTGAAAGAAAAGAAAACGGAAGCAGAATATATTGCTGAGCGTTCTAAAGAACTTAACGATAAAACTAAAGGTGTTGGTGATATTTGGAAAAAGAAATGGAGTGGTGCGAAAGAAACAATTTGGCAACCAAAATTTTTAGAATTAGTAAATATTGTATTGGCTAAAAAGAAAAAAGAAATTTCTTTTCAAGAAGGATTAACATCTGCAAAATATACATTAATTGTTGAAGCTGCATGGATTTTCCCAGGATGGGATGCTATGGTAATGAAATCACCAGCAAAAGTTACGACAAATTTAAGATTTGTAGAAACAGCAAACAAATCGAATGTTTTGTTAGAAATTTCTAGCGAAAATGCACCTGGAGATCAATATGGAAACAATTTCAGTAATGAATCTAGAATTGGTGAAGGATTTGCTAAAACAGGAAAATCATTAGCTTCACTTCTTTTGAAAAAAGCATACAAATAATATTAGAATTAATAGGGAAACTCAGTATTAACTGGTTTTTTGTTTATTTAATAAAAGCCTTAGATTAACTAAGGCTTTTTTGTGAATTGCTATTTCAGGACGGGACATGTAATTTTTGAGAAAGACCAATGTCGTGATTTTATGTTTTTTTATTCTTTAGCAAGTTTTTTTTGAACGTCTTTGTAAATTCGTACAAAGTCTATGCCGTTTTCAATAGTGCCGTCGTAAATTAATCTGTTTTTTGGAGAGGATTGTAAGTTATAAAAATGGGATCCGTCAACAATTTTTTGAGAGTCAAATCTAGGTGTCGCAATTGAAGTGATTACAACCTCTTCTAATTGCTCTTTTTTCTGTGTTAATGTAATTGTGAAGTCGTAATTTTCAAAATGGTTTGAATCTAAAGATACTCTTTTAGTTTCATAATGTTTAGAAACAAAAATAAGAATGTCTTTTGGATTTACTATAATGGAGAAATGACCATTTCGGTCGGTAATAGTGTTTTTTTTGGTGTTTAAGCTAATCACTTCAACTCCTTTTATCGGGGCTTCATTATTTACAACTTTGCCATAAACAAACCTTCCAGTTTGTGAGATGCCAATCTGATAAAGAAATAAGAAAAACACTATGAGTAGTTTACGTTTCATTATTCCAAATTGAATGAATATAAAGTTAGTTAATTATTTCTTTCAAAATTATAAAGAAGGTATAAATTTTTTATAAAC
>NZ_JAYWDT010000051.1:0-2066 GCF_043779715.1 Flavobacterium sp. | reverse complement strand
ATTTATTATTTATTTTTAAATTATTTAATTGTTTCTACTGTCTTGCCACAACTCAACATTTGTGAACCGTAAAATGGATTTTTAATAGTATTTTCTTTGCTCAACCAATTAGCACCTTTACCACCATTTGTCATTGGGCAAAACTGATAATAAATTGGCGTTTCCACTTTTGAAACTTTCAGAAGTTCATACATATTTTTTGATAAAGTCATAAAATAGTTTCTTTTGTGTTTTACATCTTGTGTTTCGGAAATATGTTTGGCATCTTCTTTCAACTCATTCATTACTTTCATCCAAACCATATGCTCTTCCATTTTTACGGCATTGATAGCCGAAAGCAATTCTTGAGATTGTATTGAAGCTGCTTTACCATCCGTTTTTATTAAAGCATCTTTCAATAAAAAGTAATTATCAAATACTGGTTTTAATTGATTTGGAGTTACTTGTTCTATTTTTTGAGTTTCTGATTTATTGGCGTTAGCGCTATGATTTTCAATAGTTGCCATTTGCTTTGCCTGTTCGTTATCACTCGGGTCCGGTTTAGTTTCGGTATTTACTGCAACTTTTGCCTCTCTATCATATTGACAACAGCCATGAAGATTATTATATACATCATCTGGAGCAAGGAATTTTTCGCTATCATAACCCGCAAGTGCAATACGTTTTAAGATTTCATCCTGATTGGTTTTTTTAGCATCATAAGTAAGCGTAGCCATTTTGGTGTCTTTATTCCAATCAACATTGGAAATTTTCCTGAGACCTCCTGCTTTTTCTATGGTGGTTTCGCACATTCCGCAATTCCCGAATATTTTTACGGTTTCGTTTTTAACGTTTTTGATTTGCGCATTGGATACCACGAATGATAACAATAGTGCTATTGTCACCACTACTTTTTTTAGTGATTTCATCGTAAAATAATTTTAAATTGAATTAGTTAAACAATTACAAAATGACAGCATAACAAAGCCACCTTTTTGAAAATGAAATTAACTGAGCAAATAAATGATTTTAAAGCAATAATTGCTTTTTTTTGACACAATTATGGCTGTCAAATTTAAAATTTAGCCTATTTTTGGTATAAGCCATAGAGAATTGAAACCAGAAGAAATGGAGGTTTCGTAATTGTAAAAATTTTGTTTTTCTGTAAATAAATTAAAAATATTTCTATTAAAGTTCAATTCATTAATAGAAACGGATGTGTTGCAAGAAGAAGCACAACCACATTTAGAATGGCTGCATTTTCCTCCGCAACCTTCGTGGTTTTTAGTTTTTGAATGACCATCGTTATTATAACAATCATCTTTATCCATTTTTGAGGAAGTCTCTTTTGAAGAAGAATGTTTCGATGAATTATTTTCACACGCAAAAGTTACTGCTGGCATCAAGAAGAAACCAAGAACAACGATTAATAAAATGTGAAACTTTTTCATTTGTACATGAAATATAAATATTGTACCAAAGTTAGAGAAATAATCTTAATACTCGTTAAAGACTTGCTGATTTTTTTTTACTACTACTTAGCTTTGATTTTTATTCTCATTAAAAGTATTATTAGGGAAGCGAATAGATAAAGACTAATTCCTTTAATCTTTGTTATTTAAAAAAATAACTTTTAAAATGCTTTAATTTTAGTAAAGTAATAGTTCTAACTCCCTAACGACCACAAAAAGTATAAATCTCCAAATTCATTTGATTTTGGCGGTATTTATATAGTTCGAAAATTACTTCGAAATTTTTCTAGTATTTATGATTAATTAAATTTGTAGTAATTGTTAATTCGATTACCGTAATCGTAAAAAACTGTTTGCAAAAGATTTTTAAAGCTTTTCAAATCCTATCAAATTTTTGTTTTATTTTCTGCGTGTAATACAAATCCATATAATAGAGCATAAACATATTTAAAGACAGAATTTGCCTTTCTTATCTAAATGATCATTAATATTTGCAAACTGATAGTTTTATAGGGAAGAGGAATACTTGAATTGCCGAATTTGGATTTGATCTCGATAAAGCATGTATGACATCAACTAATAGACTTAGAACGGATAATTCCTTTTCAAACGGCT
>NZ_JAYWDT010000050.1:0-22758 GCF_043779715.1 Flavobacterium sp. | reverse complement strand
ATCTTCAAATTTATTTTAAGATAAAACCAAAATTCCAAAATTTCTTAAAGTATTTATTGGTTTCGAGTACCAAAACAATTCGAAATCATCAAAAGTGGTTTCAAAATCAATTTTTAATGCTGAAAAAGTGGTTTTATTGTCACTATGTACCGAAATGATTTCTAAAGTTTTAAGCATCCAATCGCCTTTTTCTTTTTCAATATCAATTTCGAAAGTTTTTTTTTTGTCGTGAAAAGTCATTTTTATCATTTCCCAAGAATTACCTTTTTTAGATTTGATGAAAATTTCTGTTAATGGCTTTCCTCCTATCCAAACTATTTTTGCAGATGGTTTTATATTAAAACTTTCTTCTTTTTGGAGTGAATTGTATATAAAATCGGGCTTTACGGTTGTTTTAGGAATCTTAAAATCGAACCAATCTTGCAAGGTATAATCGAAACAAATTCCGTGCATATAATTGAATAAAGATTTTTTTAATCCGAAACTAAACTGATCGTGATCAATTCCTGTTTTGTCCGTAAACTGAATGTCGTTATTAGCAAAAGTGATCTCGTTCGTTTGTGGAATTACACCAAATTCTTCAGGAAACATTCCTACTGGTGAATGTGCTGTCATCGCAAATTGATGCCAAAAACCAGACTGTAAAATACCTAATTCAAACAACTGACGAACCATTTCCAGACTATCTACCGTTTCCTGAATAGTTTGTGTGGGATAACCGTACATGAGGTAAGCGTGCACCATAATTCCTGCTTCGGTAAAGTTGCGGGTTACTTGTGCTACTTGCGCGACAGTTACTCCTTTTTTTATGAGTTCTAACAACCTATCGGAAGCCACTTCTAGCCCACCAGAAACGGCAATACAACCTGATGTCTTTAGTAAAACACATAAATCTTGAGAGAAACTTTTCTCGAAGCGAATGTTTGTCCACCAGGTTACAACTAGTTTTCGTTTAATGATTTCTAAGGCTAATTCACGCATTAAAGCTGGCGGTGCGGCCTCATCTACAAAATGAAAGCCATTTTCGCCAGTTTGTGCTATGAGTTCTTCCATTCTGTCGACTAATGTTTTAGCAAGAATGGGCTCGTAAACTTTTATATAATCTAAAGAAATATCGCAAAAAGTACATTTACCCCAGTAACAACCGTGTGCCATCGTGAGCTTGTTCCATCGTCCGTCACTCCACAAACTGTGCATCGGATTGGCGATTTCTATAACCGAAATATATTTGTCTAACAACAAATCCGAATAATCTGGCGTACCAACTTCGCTTTGTTTATAGTCTTTTTGAAGAGTGCTGTTTTTGTAAACGACTTTGTTGTTTTCTAATAAAAATGTCCGTTTGAATTCGTTTGAAATTGTTAATTGTAAATTATCAATTAGCAATTGTATTGGGAGTTCTCCGTCATCTAAAGTAATAAAATCGAAGAATTCGAAAACCCGAACATCTGTCAGAGAACGTAATTCGGTATTTGGAAAACCTCCACCCATTGATATTTTTACCTCTGGAAAATGATTTTTGATAAACTGTGCACAACGAAAAGCACTATATAAATTCCCTGGAAACGGAACCGAAATACAAACTAATTTGGGTTGTACAATTTCAATTTTTTCTTTTAATATTTTTAAAGTAATCGCATCGATATAAGTGGATTCTTTTTGCAAATGCGAGTACAAATCATCAAAAGAATTAGCACTTCGTCCCAAACGCTCGGCATAACGACTAAATCCAAAATTATCATCGATACATTCGACAATAAAATCCGATAAATCTTCAAGATACAAGGTAGCTAAATGCTTGGCTTTGTCTTGCATTCCCATCGAACCAAAAGCCCATTCCATGTCGTCTAATTGTTCAAATCTAAACGCTTCTGGCAAGAAATCTCCTGAACAAATTTGTCTTGCTAATGTTGGATTATTTCCTTGCAAAAATGCAATAACAGAATCGATAGTTTTTATATATTCGTCTTTCAAAGCAAATATTCGTTGAATATTTGTAGAATTTGGCTGTCCTTCGACAAGCTCAGAATGACAAAAAATGTCTTCTAATCCTTTTTTTGAAAACAATTCGAGAATGACTTCAATTCCCAAATCCATCTGAAAAGCCGAAATGTTTTTGGTGTTCAAAAACCCTTTTATATAAGCTGTTGCTGGATATGGTGTATTCAGTTGGGTAAATGGTGGTGTGATGAGAAAAATGTCTTTCAAAAGGAATTGTTTTGGCAAAGGTATATAAATACAATATGTTTCTATATTAAATCGTTACTTTTGCATAAAATTCTATCATTTATGCGCCTTAAGATTATATTATTCTTTGTCTTTTTAAATATATGTGCTTATTCTCAAAAGCAAAAGCCTTCAATTGGATTTATTGAAAATAAAGGTCAAATTATTGATCAAAAAGGCAAACAGAATAAAGATGTTTTATATTTACTAAATACACATGGATTAAACGTTCAATTAAAGAGAAATGGTTTTTCTTATGATATTTACGAAATTATTAAATCTCCAATAAAGGAAAAAGAAGTTTTAAATCCATCCATTCTCTCAAATAATCTTAATAACATTCCCAAATATAACTTAAAAAGGAAAAACCACAGAATAGATATAGATTTTATTAATTCAAATCAAAATGTAGAATTAATAACCGAAGACAAATCAAGCGATTATGATAATTATTACAACATCCCTAATTTCCCAAATGGAGTTACCAATGTTTATAAATATAAAAAAATAAAATACAAGAATCTTTATAACAATATTGATGTTGATTTTTTTATTCCAAAAGATACAACAAAAGCAGTTGAATATAATTTTGTGATAAAACCGGGTGGAAAAGTTTCAGACATCAAAATGAAATTTAATGGTGCTAAAACGGAATTGATTGACAATAAAATAAAAATGTATATTCGTTTTGGACAAATGGAAGAAACACTACCATTGAGTTGGATTGAAGAAGACAATAATAAAAAAATTGCTTCAATAAACTACTCTCAATTAAACAAAAATACATTTGGATTTGAAGGAGATATTGATGTCCAAAATAAAACTTTAATTATCGACCCAACACCTACAAGGCTCTGGGGAACTTACTTTGGCGGAAATCAAAATGAATTTACTAGTGATATTAAAACAGACGATTTATTAAATATTTATATAGCAGGTGCAACTACAAGTTCAAATAATATCGCAACAAGTGGGACGTATCAGGATTATTTGAGTGGAATACAAAACCTGTTTTTTTCAAAATTTGACCCTAGTGGAACAATTATATGGGGTACTTATTTTATGACCGAAAGTGGGACAAACAATTCTCAAAGTTGTAAAATTGTTGTGGATTCTAATCAAAATTTATTTTTTACTGGAGATGAGCTACAAAATTCAAATCTTGCTACTCCAGGAGCATACCAAGAAACAAAGAACGCATTTAATGACTGTTATTTAGTAAAATTAAACTCTAATGGATTAAGACAATGGGGAACTTATTATGGAGGTAATAATAATGATTTTGCTTTGAGTATTGATATAGACAATAATAATGGGGTTTATATATCAGGACAAACTTTCAGCAGTGACTTATTACCAACAACAAATGCACATCAAACATACTTATCAGGACAGAGTGATGCCTTTTTAGCTAAATTTGATACTAACGGAAATCGCCTTTTTGGGACATATTATGGAGGAAATGGCAACGTGGAAGGGTTTACCAAAATTCAAATCTCAAATGATGATTTCTTATATGCGATGGGAAATCAATCAAGCACAGCAAACATTGCAACTCCTGGCTCCTATCAAGACACTTCAAATAACACAGGTGGGATGATAATAAAATTTGATTTAAATGGAAATCGAATTTGGGGTAGTTATATTTGTGACAATAGTATGTTAAAAAATGCTAGCATAAATAATAATTCAATTTATATTACTGGTACTACTACAAATCAAGCATTAGGAACACCAAATACTTTTTCTCCTACTTTTTTAAGTGTATCTATGTATTCATCTCTTTATGCAGGAACAAATAGTTTTGTGTTAAACTTTAACCTTATTAATCAAAATTTAGTCTGGCTTACTTATTTTCCAGAAGCAATTTTAGGAATTAATTCTAATAGTTTAAATGAAATTTATTTTTCAGGCAGTACTGGAATAAGTAGTAATATTGCCACTACAGGGTCTTTTAAAGAAATTAAAACCGGTTCTAAAGATGCCTATTTAATTAAACTAAATCAATTAGGGCAAAGATTATGGGGAACATATTATGGTGGTAATTACTCTGAACAAGGTGTCTATTGTAATGTTGATAACTCTAATAATTTGTATTTATATGGTATAACCAACAGTTATAATGATATTTCTACTATTAACTCTTATCAAGAAAATTTAAATGGTGGTGGGACAGGTGATAATTTTTTAGTAAAACTTAAAGAATGTCAAACCTCTACCATAATCACATCTAATTCTCCTATTTGCCCAAATAAAACAATAGAACTAACAGCTTCTGGAGGCACAAATTATGACTGGACAGGTCCAAACGGATTTACTTCATCTATACAAAACCCAATCATCAATAATGCAGATGCTTTAAATAGTGGTACATATTCTTGTAGTATAACTGGAACAGGAGGATGCGACAATACCGTTACAATTAATGTATTGGTTGGAGATAATACAGCTCCCATACCTAATAATCTAAACTTACAAGCAATAACTGGAGACTGTAATACAATAATACCTACAATACCAACTGCAACAGATAACTGTGCTGGTCAACTAAATGGCACCACCACAGATCCTTTAAACTATACAATCCCTGGAAATTACACAATCTATTGGAATTATAACGATGGTAACGGAAATAGCGCAACACAAAATCAAAGTGTAGTTATAACCGCTACAGCTTTACCAATTCTTACTGCAACTCAGCAATTCTGTATCCAACAAAACGCTACACTAAGTAATATCACAATTACAGGACAAAATATAAAATGGTATGATGCACAAACTGGAGGAAATCTTTTAATTATCAATACTATTTTACAAAACGCAACAACTTATTATGCTACACAAGCCTACAATAATTGCGAAAGTAATAGAGTACCTGTTTCAATAACTATTTACAATACACCATCGCCTACTGCCAATTCAAATCAAAAATTTTGTAGTACTGCAAATGCCACCTTAAATGATATTGCAATATCTGGCACGAATGTAAAATGGTACAGCAATCAAACCATTATAACACCTTTAGCTATTACTACACCATTAGTTAATAATACCACATATTATGCTTCCCAAACTTTAAACGGGTGCGAAAGTGTAAACAGAACGCCTGTAACAATTAATCTCATCAATACTTTAAATGCAAATGATTTTTCAGATTATCTATGTGATGATTTGAATAATGGACATGAAAAAATTGTCTTGACAAGTTATAATTCTTCCTTGATTTCAAACACCACAGGAAATACTTTTAGTTTTTACAAATCATTTTTAGGAGCTCAAAACCAAACTCCTAGTGAGAAAATAAATAATGAGAATGATTATCAATTAAATGTTGGCACAAGCACAATTTATGTACGAATTGACAATGTAAATACTTGCCATCAAATTGTAGAATTGAATTTAACATTGTATAGTAAACCAATTATCCCAATTGCTGAAGTCACTCCTATTTGTCAAGGCAGTAACATAACAATCAGTGCGGGTAATTTTGATAAATATCAATGGTCTACAGGAGAAACTTCTCCTTCAATTATTGTCGGTCAAGCTGGGAATTATTCGGTTACCGTAACTGAAAATCATATTGGAATAAATTGTAGTTCACCAAAAGATTTTAAAGTTGTAAATTCAAATATAGCTACTATCTCTCAAGTCATTACAAATGATTGGACAGTAAATAACAACTCAATTACCATTATAGTAACAACTAGTAGTATTGGCGATTATGAATATTCATTAGATGGAAATAACTACCAGAATAGTAATGTTTTTACTGGCTTAAATAGCGGAGAATACAATATTTTTATTAGAGATAAAAACGGTTGTGGTGCTATTAAAGATAAAACTTACTTATTAATGTATCCTAAATTCTTTACACCAAATGGTGATGGATTTAATGACAAATGGAAAATTAAATTCAATAAAAATGAGTCAAATCTTAAAATTAAAATATTTGATCGATTTGGAAAGTTGTTAAAAGAATTTATTAGTAATTCTGATGGTTGGGACGGAACTTTCAATGGAAAAGAATTACCATCAACTGATTATTGGTTCGTTTTTATACGAGAAAACGGAAAAGAATATAAAGGACATTTTTCATTAAAAAGATAATACAGCAACTGATTTTTAATTATTTTTACAAAAAATAAATTATGCCAACCGACTGTATTAGCTATCAAAAATCAGGATATTTTTCTAAATTAATTGTAGATTATTTAGGAGAAAAACCAGAATTAGAAACGTTGTACAATCGTTTTCCTGCTATTGAAAACTTCAACAAACAAATTGAAGAGAAAAATTTCAATTTCAATGGCAATGACAATATCAAAAGACAAATTTTAGTCGATGTTTTAGAAAATCAATACTCAAAATTTGGTATTTCAGAGCTAACAAAACAAAATATTTCACTTTTAAAAGAATCCAAAACCTTTACAATTACTACTGGTCATCAGCTCAATTTGTTTACTGGTCCGTTGTATTTTTTATACAAAATTGTTTCTACAATAAATTTATGCAAAGAATTAAAGAGTCATTATCCCGAATATAATTTTGTTCCTATTTATTGGATGGCGACAGAAGATCATGATTTTGAAGAAATAAATCATTTCAATTTTAAAAATAAAAAATTTAGATGGAATAAGGAATCTAAAGGTCCTGTTGGAAGATTATTGACTGAAGATTTAACTACTTTTTTTGATGTTTTTAAAACTGAATTGGGTTCTAGTAACAATGCTGAATATCTAAAAAAACTGTTTTCTGAAAGTTATTTAAAACATTCAAATCTTGCTGAAGCTACTCGTTTTTTAGCCAACGAATTATTTGGAGAATATGGTTTGGTGATTTTAGATGGAGATTCTGCAGCATTAAAAAAACAATTCACACCTTATATAAAAGACGAATTGTTACATCAAGATTCGAACAAAAAAGTTCTGGAAAGTATTGCCAAACTTAAGGATTATTCTATTCAGGTAAATCCTAGAGAAATTAATCTTTTTTATATCGAGGATCATCTCAGAGAACGTATTATTCATGAAAGTGGAACTTATAAAGTAAATAACACTACTATTGAATTTTCTGAAACTGAAATTTTAAATTTAGTAGACACGAATCCAGAGAAATTTAGCCCAAATGTTATTCTACGTCCTTTATATCAGGAAGTGATTTTGCCTAATTTAGCCTATATTGGTGGTGGTGGCGAGATTGCTTATTGGTTAGAACTAAAAGCGATGTTCGATTTTCATAAAGTAACTTTTCCTATATTATTGGTTAGAAATTCGGCAGTTTTAATTAATGAAAAGCAAGAAACAAAGAGAAATAAATTAAACATAAGTTGGGAAGAATTATTCTTGAAACAACAAACATTAATTGATACTAAAACAAAACAATTTTCGGAAATTAACATCGATTTTTCTGAACAAAAAGCGTATCTCAAAAAACAATTTGAAGCCTTACAACAAATCGCATTAAAAACCGACAAGTCATTTGCTGGTGCTGTAAATGCTCAAGAAAAAAAACAAATAAAAGGTTTAGAAAATCTTGAAAAAAGACTTCTAAAAGCTGAAAAAAAAGCACACACTTCACAATTAGAAAGAATCGTTCAACTGCAAAACGAATTGTTTCCTAATGAAAGTTTACAAGAGCGAAAATCTAACTTTTCAGCATTTTATTTAGATGCTGGAAATTTACTCATCACAAAGCTAATAAAAGAGTTAAAACCACTTTCTGGGTGCTTTTCAACGGTTAAAATTTGAACTTCGTCGACTTTAATGCTGTATTAACTGAAAAACATTGTTTTTACTGAAAATAATTCTATTTTTGCCCACCGAATTTACAATTTGATAACAATTTAATAATTTATGAGCAAGAAATACTTATTTACAGGAATATCAATTTTAACCATGTTTCTTACTTCTTACGGGCAATCTAAAAACCTAGTTGTTCAAATGGTTAAAGTAGAAGGTGGGAAATTCCTAATGGGCTCGCCAGATGAAAATAAAATTGCTGAAAATGATGAGCAAAAACAGCACAAAGTTATTGTTGGAAATTTTGCAATAAACAAACTAGAAGTTTCAGTCTGGGAATGGAAACAATACTGTAAAAAGACTAAAAAGAAAATGCCAGCCCAACAAGTTTGGGGAATAAATGACAATTATCCTATTACAAATATTACTTGGAACGAAGCTATTGCTTATTGTAACTGGTTGAGTAAGCAAGACGGATACAATCCTGTTTATACTGTTGCAGGTCCTAACATTGTTTGCGATTTTAGCGCAAATGGATACAGACTACCAACAGAAGCAGAATGGGAATATGCTGCAAAAGGTGGAAAAAAATCTAAAAATAATATTTTTTCGGGTTCTAATATTTCTAATGAAATTGCATGGCAACAAAACAATAGTAACAAAAAACCACATGCTGTAGGAACAAAATTAGCGAATGAATTGGGAATTTATGATATGAGCGGAAACGTTTGGGAATGGTGCTATGACTGGTACAACAAAGATTATTACAAAAGTGAAGATGGAAACAATCCAAGTGGCCCAATAAGAGGTGAAAAAAAATCTGTTCGTGGTGGTTCGTGGGATAGCAAAGAAAGTTATTTGAGAACTAGTAACAGAATTAGTACAACGCCAGATAGAACTTATGAATTTTACGGATTTAGATTAGCTAGAACAGTAAACTAAAAATATATTATACAAAGTAGCCTGCAAATTTTGCAAAAAAAGACTATTTTTGCACCAAATTTAAAAAAATAAAAATGGCAAAGAATAGAACATTCACAATGATTAAGCCTGATGGTGTTGAAAACGGACACATTGGTGGAATAGTAAACATGATAACTGAAGCTGGTTTCAAAATTGTATCAATGAAATTGACTCAATTGACAGTGGCTGATGCACAAAAATTTTATGCAGTTCACGCTGCAAGACCTTTTTACGGAGAATTAGTAGAATTTATGTCTAGAGGTCCTATTGTTGCTGCTATCTTAGAAAAAGAAAATGCAATCGAAGATTTTAGAAACTTAATTGGTGCTACAAATCCTGCAGATGCTGCCGAAGGTACTATCCGTAAAAAATACGCTACTTCTATTGGAGAAAATGCTGTTCACGGTTCAGATAGCGACGAAAATGCTGCTATTGAAAGTGCTTTTCACTTTGCTGGAAGAGAGCAATTCTAATATTAAAATAGAATAAAACACAAAATCCCATTTCATTAAGAAATGGGATTTTTTTATTTAAACTTATCTAAGAACGACATCTTTTACAACTTCTTTCCCTAATTCTTCATTTATCATTTTGATAATTTTGTCTTTCCCATAACTTAACTCTTCTCGCAAAACCGACGAAGTGAGTTCTACATATAAAATATTATTTCGCAAAGATACACTTCGAGTATAATTGTTTACACCATTTCCCATCAAGTTTTTCCAAGCATCAATAACCGAAACTTGGTTTAATCCTGATTCGAGCTTATTTGTTTTGATAATTTGATTTAAAATATCGCCAACTATACTATGATTGTTAATTCGTTTTGCCATTTTATTTTTCGGTATTTAAAACGACTTTACTAAAATATAATTTTGCTTTATCGGCAGTTTCTAAAACCAATTCTTTTTCCGAAATAGATTCGATTCTTTCGATATGTTTACCAAATTTTGATGTAAATTGAATAAATACACCTTCGGAATTATTAGTTATTTTTACCGTTTCCGACAAATCATTTACTAAAAAAGTTCCGTCAGGTTGCCAGTTTACTTTTTTATGAAAACCAATTTTATTTTTTATTTCATAATAATCATACACTTCATTTATAGGGTAATCTTTCTTATCTCCATCGGTATTTACAGCTTTAGTTATTTGCCAATAGCCATTTATGCTATCCATTTTGGAAATATCAACCTTTTGGGAACAACCAAAACAAATTGATAGTAGAAATATTAAAATTAAATTTTTTTTCATACGTAGATAATATTTGTTTTTTATTGGTCCCGATAACTATCGGGAGGTATATTTATGAGGAAATCTTTATCTGTGTTCATGACTGGGACATCATAAATATTTCATTTTGTAAAAATAGTAATAATACATTAAACCTTTTTGAAAAATTAATGTCTAAATTTGAAACTAAACCAATTATTATGAAAGCTATTTTAATTGCATTATTAAATATTCTGTTTTTTACAAGTTGTAGTAACGAATCTGTTTTACCAACCCCAATTCTTGTTGAAGAAACGATGTATTATCCAACTATTGGAAGTAGTGTTTGGGATACTAAAAGCATTCAGACATTAGGTTGGAATCAATCAGCTGTACAACCTTTGTTAGATTATTTGGCTTTAAAAAACTCTAAATCATTTATAATTCTTATAAATGGAAGAATAGTCATGGAAAATTATTTTAACGGACACGATGCCACGGCAAACTGGTATTGGGCAAGTGCCGGAAAAACATTAACATCTACAATGACCGGAATTGCACAACAAGAGAATTTACTGAACATAAATAATAAAGTATCACAATATATAGGAACAGGCTGGACAAGTGCTCCTTTGGCTAAAGAAAATCTTATTACTTGCAAAAATTTATTATCTATGAATTCTGGTTTAGATGACAGTACAGATGCTGTAGATCCCGCAAGCCTTATTTATACTGCCGATGCCGGCACAAGATGGGCATATCATAATGTGTTTGTAAAACTACAGGATGTAGTTGCTCAAGCTTCTAGTCAAACTTGGGATAATTATTTTAATACCAAATTAAGAGATAAGATTGGTATGAATGGTTCTTGGATACAAAGCGGAGATAATTCAGTTTATAGGAGTACAACTAGAAGTATGGCACGTTTTGGGTTACTAATGCTGAATAAAGGAAAATGGAATTCTGAACAAATAATAAACGAAAATTATTTTACTGAAGCTACCAATACATCACAACCAATAAATCAGGCTTATGGCTATTTGTGGTGGCTAAACGGAAAATCTAGTTATCATTTGCCACAAAGTCAGTTACAATTTTCTGGAAGTATAATTCCTAACGGAGCAAACGATATGTTTATGGCTTTGGGGAAAAATGACCAAAAAATATATGTTATTCCTAGCAAAAAAATGGTTGTTATTAGAATGGGCGATGCTGCCGATGCTGTAAACCCAGCTTTATCCGATTTTGATAATGTATTATGGCAAAAAATAAATGCACTATATCAATAGCGCATTTATTATTATTTTAACAACACAATTTAGGCTTTAATCCAGCTCACTATTTCGTCATCTAATGGCAAAGTGGTAGGAGCAATTACTTTGGATAAATGGCCTTCAGTATCAATTAGATATTTCTGAAAATTCCATTTTACTTCATTGTCTTCTAATCCGTTTTTAGCTTTTTGAGTTAGGAATTGATATAACAAATGCATATCGTCACCTTTTACTGATATTTTTTCCATCATAGGAAAAGTTACGCCATAATTTTTAGAACAAAAAGTAGCAATTGTAGCATTAGTTCCTGGTTCTTGATGTCCAAAATTGTTTGCAGGAAATCCTATAATTACAAAATTTTTGTCTTTAAACTCTGTGTATAATTCTTGCAATTGCTCATATTGTGGTGTTAGTCCACATTCTGAAGCAGTATTTACAACCATTACCTTTTTTCCTTTTAATGAAGAAAAATCGAATTCTTTTCCTTCAATATCTTTTACTTTAAACTGATAAATAGATTCTTGTACCATATTATTTGTTTTTTGTTCACCCGAAAGTTGATTGTTAATATTTGCTTCTTGACTTTTACAATTCATTAACATCATTAATGAAAATATCCAAAGTAATTGTTTCATATGTAGATAATATTTATTTTTTATTGGAATATAGTATATTTATGAGGAAATCTTGATTTGTGTTCGTGATTTAGTCATCATAAATATTTCATAGTTTTATTTTTTATAATATTTCCTGTATTTAGGGTAAGTTATTAATCCAATTAATGAAATTGTTCCTAACGAATACCAAATCCAATCTAACGATTTTGCTTCGCCACTTGCGTAAGAATGCAAACCAACTAAGTGAAAATTGACTCCATAATAAGTGAATAAAATAGATATAAATGCAAACATACTCATTAAGTTAAAAAACCATTTTCCTCGTAATGATGGCACAAAACGAGCATGAATGACAAAAGCATAAACCATAATACTAATAAGCGCCCACGTTTCTTTTGGATCCCAACCCCAATAACGTCCCCAAGATTCGTTTGCCCATTGTCCGCCAAGGAAATTCCCTATGGTAAGCATAATTAATCCAATAGTTAACGCCATTTCGTTGATATAAGTTATCTCTTTTATGTTTAACTCCATTTTGATTTTGTTCTTTTCATTGGTAAAAAATATTAACAATAACGACACAAAACCTAAAATCATTCCTAAGGCAAATGGCCCGTAACTGCCTACAATAACCGCCACGTGAATCATAAGCCAATACGAATTAAGTACTGGTTGCAGGTTTGCAATTTCTGGATCGATCCAATTGGCATTTGCCTGCATAAAAATCATTGCGGTTACAAATGCCGCCGAAGCCACCGTTAATTTAGATTTTTTATCGAAAGCCAAACCAAAAAACATGGTTGCCCAAGCTACATAAATAATAGCTTCATAAGCGTTGCTCCAAGGAGCATGACCCGAAATATACCATCTTGCAATTAAGGCAATTGTATGAAAAACAAATAAAATACCAATAAATATATGAAAACCATTTACAGTAATTTTTAACCATTTTTTGTCAAAGAAAATACTCAACAAGGTAAAAATTAACATTAAAATACTGGCAAAAGCATAATAATTAAACAACTTCTTTAAGATATTATATTTGTTGTATAGTATTTCCGATGTTATTTTTTCTTCGCTTGGCATTACTTTGCTTCCGTGTTTTTTCTGAAATTTCACAATACCATCAAGATAAAAATCTGGTTCTGTGTAATTGTTTTTTGCCGCCGCATTTTCTAACGACATTAAATAAATAGGAAGAATTTGCTTTGTAAAAGTAGAATCCATTCCTTTTAGACCCGCATGATTAAGTTCTGCAAACGATGCCCATTTGTTATTTTCGTCGTTAGGAATTGGGAATATTTTTAGGATACTTCCCGACAATGCCGAGTTCATTAAATTTATCTTCTTATCAGTTTCTACAAAACCTTTTTCAAAACTATTTGGATTGGCAGTTTTATAAGCAGCGTCTAGGTATTTTGATAATTTATAATTTCCTATTTCATCAAAAAAGTCGATAAATTTAGCTAGTTTTTGTTTTTTATCAATACCAATAATACTACGAATACTATCGTTTCCTGGTTTTATATAAATAAGTGGGACTTCATACCAAACTGTTGGATATTGCGTCATCGATACGAATACTTGGTCTGAATTCATATTCTGATATGTATCGGAATGGCTCACTTTTCTGAGTAATTCGGACGAAAAAGTATTTACAGGCTTCATTCGTCCACCCAAATCCTGAATAATTAATCGTCCGAATTTTTCGGCATGTTTTTCGCTAATTTTTCTTTTGTCAAGAACAGAATCTATTTGTTTTTGTGTGGCTCTTTTTTCTTGATGATTTTGTGCAAAACCAGTTAACGCAAACAATAAAATAAGAATCGTAAGATTGGCTTTTTTAACTTTTACAACTTCTAATTTTCGTTTGATATCGGCAAAACGAGAATGTTTTGTAAACATAATTGCCATCATAGCAAAAAACAACATAAAATACCCAATATAAGTTATCCAAGTTCCCCAAAAATCATGACTTACCGATAGAACTGTTCCTTTCTCATCTGGATCGAATGAAGATTGAAAAAAGCGATAACCTCTGTAATCTAAAACGTGATTCATAAAAATTTTATAATCAAAATTGGGTTTGTCTTCTACTGTAACTTGACTTTCAAAAGAAGAATAACTTTTTTCGGTTCCAGGATATTTTTGAGCAGCAAAATCATTTAGTTTTATTTTGAATGGTAATTCATACGATTTACTTCCAAAAGACAAGGTATAATCTAGATTCCCGATTTTTACAGCTTTTGGCTCTCCCATTTTTCCTTTAGAACCCACAAGCGTGACTTCTCGTTCTTGTCCTTCCGATTTTATAACTAAAACAACTGCGTCTTCTTCCTCTTTTGCTTTATAATCATTACTAGATTTATAACCTATTGCTCCTTTTTTTGCAGGTTCTGGAAACACAAATTGCGCTCCACCAACATTATATAAAGAGCGCATCATGAGTGGTTCGGCAGCATCTTTAGTTACTTTTCCTTTTAGCTTGTCTACCATTCGCATAAAATCACCTTCAAACGGAGTACTTATCGTGTAAGCTCCCAAAGTTGTATTGATATTTATTGCGCCTTTTGTAAATTTATTTAACGAAAACAACACATTATGAATATTTACAACTTCTCCCGATTTTAGGAAATGTTCGTGTCTTGTTCCTCCACCAGATTCGACCATTTTCAGAAAATCGATTCCGTTTTTGTCTTCTATTATGGTTTCTTTGGCTCCCATAATAAAGTTTTTCAATTCGATTGTAAATGGTGTTTTATCGAAAGATTTATTTAACGAGAAATGATTATTGGTTGCTTGCGAAAACAAAACTGGTTGCTCGAAAGTACGACGTTTCATTTCGCCTTTATATTGCCCATCGATATTTACAGTTAAAAATGTTTTGTCTGAATAAAAATGATTTTCTGAAGCACCTTCACGAATTGGCATCATTCCTTCGTAGCTAATATATCGGGTTACAAATGCTCCCAGAAGAATAAAAACAAACGCCAAATGTAGCATTAGTGTTGCCCATTTTTCTTTTTTAAATAACTGATAACGTTTTATGTTTCCAATAAAGTTTATCATAAAAAACACCATAATTCCTTCAAACCACCAAGCATTATATACCAAAATCCTTGCGGTTGTTGTGTTGTATTTACTTTCTATGAATGTTCCTGTAGCCATTGTAATTGCAAAACCAACAAACAATATTGCCATTAATCTTGTTGAAAAGAGTATCGATTTTAATTTTTCCATAATAAATTTGGAGTCGTATTTTTTAAGTGCAACAAAAATACTCAAAAATGTTTGTTTCAAATAAAGAAACAGATATAATTTAAGCATAAATTATGATTGGTTTATCAAATTTATAAATTCTAAAAAATTAGTAAATTTTATTTATTTTAGCCAAATGATTCGAGTAGTAATAATAGGTTCGGGAAATGTTGCACAACATTTGATAAAAGCTTTCGCCAAAAATAATATTGTCGAAATCGTACAGGCTTTTTCTCGCAACAAAGAAAATCTAACAAATCATATCTATTCTTCAAAAATTACAACCGATTTAAATGGTTTAATTGATGCCGACTTGTATATTATTTCGGTTTCTGATAATGCTATTGCAGAAGTTTCACATCAATTAAATTTAGAAAACAAATTAGTCGTACACACTTCCGGAAGTATTGCCATGACTGATTTAAATGATAAAAATAGAAAAGGTGTTTTTTATCCGTTGCAAACATTTTCAAAAAGTAAAGAAGTTAATTTTAATGAAATTCCAATTTGTTTGGAAACCGAGAATAATGAAGATTACAAATTGCTGGAAACGGTAGCCAAATCTATTTCTGATAAGGTTTTCAACATCAATTCAAATCAAAGAAAAGCCTTACATGTTTCGGCAGTTTTTGTCAATAATTTTGTAAATCATTTGTATAAAATTGGAAATAATATTTGCAATGAAAACGATATTCCTTTCGAAATTTTACAGCCTTTAATACTCGAAACAGCAAACAAAGTTTCTTTACTTTCGCCAAATGAAGCGCAAACTGGACCAGCAAAACGAAACGATTCTCAAACTATAAACTCACATTTACAATTTCTAACGGACGAAAACCAGAAGGAAATTTATAAAATGCTAACAAAATCTATTATCGATAATGGCAAAAAGCTATAAAGAAATCATGAACGACATCACCACATTTATTTTTGATGTTGATGGCGTACTAACTGACGGAAAAGTACACGTTTCCCCAACTGGAGAAATGCTCCGAGAAATGCACATTCGTGACGGATTTGCTATGAAAGCCGCTCTAGAATCTGGTTATAATGTTTGTATTATTTCTGGCGGAAGCAACGAAGGTGTTCGCATTAGATTAAGAAATTTAGGCATTACCGATATTCATCTTGCTGCACCGAACAAAGTAGAAACGTTTAAGGAATACATCGAATTATATAATATTAAACCTGAACAAGTCTTGTATATGGGCGATGATATTCCAGATTATCACGTCATGCAACTGGTAGGATTACCTACTTGTCCGCAAGATTCGGCTCCAGAAATAAAAGGAGTTTCAAAATATATTTCGCACATAAATGGCGGAAACGGCGCTGTTCGTGATGTGATAGAACAAGTAATGAAAGTGCAAGGAAAATGGCTTACTTATTTTGATGGAAAACACGATTAAATTATTATTTTAAATTTTGAATTCAATCAAATAACCGATTAACCAAAAAAATGAAATATCTAAAACTCATTCGATACAAAAACTTAATCATGATTGCATTAATGCAACTTATTCTTTTGTATGGATTTTTAAAATTACAAAACATAGATCTTGCTTTGGCGATTTGGCAATACTATTTATTAATAGTTTCAACAGTTTGCATCGCTGCTGGTGGATATATCATTAATAATATTTTTGACACCAACACCGATTTAGATAACAAACCAAACGATGTTGTTGTCGGAAAATCTGTTTCTGAATCTTTAGCTTACAATTTGTATGTCACTTTTACACTTATTGGTGTCTGTATCGGATTTTATTTATCGAATGTAATTATGAAACCTAGCTTTTTGTTGTTTTTTATAATTCCATCTGCGTTATTATACATTTATGCCACAAGTTTAAAACAAATTATGATTGTAGGAAATGTAGTAATTGCAAGTTTATTGTCATTTAGCATCATTATTATTGGGATTTTTATGATTATTCCTGCGACTGACGAAATAAACAAAAAAGAAATGTCAACTGTACTTTCTGTTTTATTCGATTTTGCAATAATTGCATTTATAATTAATTTTATTCGAGAAATTGTCAAAGATTTAGAAGATGTGATTGGCGACAAAAATCAAGATATGCAAACTTTACCAATAGTTTTTGGCACTACTAGAACTTCAAAATTAGTATTTGTATTAAGTTTTGTTCCTATTATTTGTATCTTATATTATATTTATAATTATTTGTTTCATCTGCAATATGCAACAATTTATATATTAGGATTTTTAGTTGGACCACTACTCTATTTTATGATTAAAATTTGGTCGGCAGAAACAAAAAAAGACTTTCATCATCTCAGTAATGTTTTAAAATTGGTTGTGTTTTTCGGAATCATTTCTATCGCAGCAATCGGAATAAATATAAAATATTATGTTGCATAAAAAGTTCGAAAACACCAAAATAATTCTAGCATCTGGTTCGCCAAGAAGACAAGAATTTTTCAAAAATTTAGATTTAAATTTCGAAATTCGTCTCAAAGAAATCGAAGAAGTTTTTCCGAAAATTTTACAATCATTAGAAATAACTGATTATTTAGCCCAACTAAAAGCTTCCGCATTTGATGGAGATTTACTCGAAAATGAGCTATTAGTAACCAGCGATACTTTAGTTTGGTTAAAAAATGAAGCTTTAGGAAAACCAAAAGATTATGACGATGCATTTGTTATGCTTCAAAAATTATCTGATCAAACTCATGAAGTTATAACATCAGTATGTTTTAAAACCAAAGACAAAATCGAGATTATAAATGATATTACTAAGGTCACTTTCGGTACATTATCCGACGAAGCAATCAAATATTATTTAGACAATTACAAACCTTTCGACAAAGCCGGAAGTTACGGAATTCAAGAATGGATTGGACTGGTAGGCATAACAAACATTGATGGTTCATACACAAACGTTGTCGGATTACCCACTGAAAAAGTGTATCGATATTTGTTAAATTTTACTTTTTAATAATCTCACAAAAATTTATGGCACGGTTGTTGGAAATTGATAAACAACAAATATATTTATTAAGTTATTCATAAATAAAACCATAAATCATGAGGAAATTACAATTTATCATCGCAGCATTTATATTGCTATTTACATTACAATCTAATGCACAAGTATCGGTTAGTTTAAATATCAATTCACCACGTCCTACATGGTACAATCATCACGAATCTGAATGTGATTATTACTACCTTCCAGAGATAGAAGCTTACTATGATGTTCGCTCATCAGTTTATATTTATCTTGGCCCAAGAGGCTGGATTCGTTCGGTTTATTTACCCGAATATTGTCATAATTATGATGTGACTAACGGATATAGAGTTGCTATCGATTATAGAGGTCATTCTCCTTATGCATACTTTAACAATCACAGAGACAGATATTATCGTTCAAACTACAGAAACTATCGTGAAGAATATTACCGACCAAACTACGAAAACAGAAGAGTCGTTATACAAAACAATCATAGAGATAGAGATAGAGATAGAGATGATGATAATCACAATGGCTATAAAAAAGAAAAACACAATAACGGTCGAGGACATGGGAATGGACACGGAAACGGAAGAAGATAATATACTTACTTAATTCTTAAAAAGCAGAGGACATTTTGTTCTCTGCTTTTTTGTATAATTACCAACCGATTTCCTT
Organism: Flavobacterium sp.; assembly: GCF_043779715.1. GTDB lineage: Bacteria > Bacteroidota > Bacteroidia > Flavobacteriales > Flavobacteriaceae > Flavobacterium. The sequence continues at coordinate 3,817 of NZ_JAYWDT010000050.1, read as the reverse complement.
TATCTTTGTAAAAAATCAATTTTTGTTTTGAGATATTTTATCGAATTTGCTTATAACGGAACACATTATCATGGCTGGCAATACCAACCCAATGCTACATCGGTACAAGAAACTTTAAACAAAGTTTTTTCGACACTTTTGCAAGAAGAAATAGATATTATGGGAGCTGGTCGGACTGATGCTGGTGTGCATGCCAAGCAAATGTATGGTCATTTTGATTCTGATATTATTATTGATAATGCAAAATTTATTCATAAAGCCAATTCGTTTTTACCCAAAGACATTGTTGTTTTTGATATAATTCCCGTTCACAATGAAGCCCATACCAGATTTGATGCCACTTCACGAACCTACAACTATCACATTTCAACATACAAAAACGTTTTTACTAATGATTTGGCTTGGTATTCGTCAAAAAAATTAGATGTCATTGCTATGGATGAAGCCGCAAAAACATTATTAAAATTTACAGATTTTAAATGTTTTTCAAAAACAAATACTGATGTAAATACTTATAACTGCACGATAACCGAAGCTTTTTGGACCATCGAAAAAGAACAACTTATCTTTACCATTACAGCCGACAGATTCTTAAGAAATATGGTTCGTGCCATTGTAGGAACCCTCATCAATATTGGTTTACACAAAATAACCATTGAAGATTTTATAAAAATAATTGAATCTCAGAACAGAGAAAATGCTGGATTTTCGGTTCCAGCACACGGTTTATTTCTCACAAATATCGAATATCCGTATATAAAGAAAGATGAAAGCATTTGACACAACCCTTTTCAAAAGGATTTTAGAATATACAAAACCATACAAAAAACGTTATTATAGCGTAATTTTTTGGGCAATATTGCTAGCAGTTTTCGCAGCACTTCGCCCATATTTACTAAAAAACATAATAGATGATTATGTTTTACCCAAAGACAAAAACGGATTTTCCTTATTCGTAATTCTCATGGCAAGTTCACTTATTCTCGAAGTTTTATCACAATTTTACTTTGTTTATTGGGCAAATTGGTTGGGACAAGACATTATAAAAGACATTAGAATAAAGCTTTTTAAACATTTAACCAGTTTCAAAATTAGTTATTTTGATCACGAACCTGTGGGAAAATTAGTAACTCGTTCTGTTTCTGATATCGAATCTATTGCAAGAATCTTCAGTCAAGGTTTATTTATGATAATAAGTGATTTACTGAAAATGATGGTTGTGCTTATTTTTATGATTTATATGAATTGGAAATTAACTATGATTATTGTAGCAGCAATGCCAATCCTGATTTATATAACGAGAGTATTTCAGAAAAAAATGCAAATTGCTTTCGAAGAAGTAAGGAACCAAATTTCTAACATGAATACTTTTGTACAAGAACGTGTCACAGGTATGAAAATCGTGCAACTATTTACCAGAGAAGATATTGAACTCGAAAAATTTAAAAATATAAATGACAAACACCGAAAAGCTTGGGTGAAAAATGTTTGGTATAATTCCATATTTTTTCCAATTGCCGATATTATTTCGTCATTATCCTTAAGCTTTATTGTTTATTACGGTGCCATGCTAATATTAAATAACGATCCGCTAACCAAACAAGGAGATTTGTTTGCATTTACAATGTATATTGCCATATTTTTCACCCCATTACGTCAAATTGCAGATAAGTTTAACGAAATGCAAATGGGAATGATTGCTGCCAATCGTGTTTTTGATATATTAGACACCAACCATCATATTGAAGATATTGGTACTGAAATCGCTCCAAAATTTGACGGTAAAATCGATTTCGAGAACGTAACTTTTGGTTATAAACCAGATGAAGATGTACTAAAAAGCATCAATTTATCTGTCGATGAAGGAAAAACAGTTGCCATTGTAGGAGCAACTGGAGCAGGAAAATCGACAATAATTAACTTGCTAAACCGTTTTTACGAAATAAAATCAGGTACAATTTATATAGATGGTAAAGATATTACAAACTATACCTTAGACAGTTTACGCCAACAAATAGCAGTAGTTTTACAAGAAGTTTTCCTCTTTGCCGATACCATTCACAATAACATTACTTTAAATAATCAAGCCATTTCTAGAGAAGATGTTATTATCGCTGCCAAAGAAATTGGCGCACACGAATTTATCATGAGTTTGCCAAACGGATATGATTATAATGTAAAAGAGCGAGGCAATATGTTATCTTCAGGACAACAACAACTCATTGCATTTTTACGTGCTTATGTTAGTAAACCTAGTATTCTAATTCTTGACGAAGCGACTTCTTCTATCGATGTTTATTTGGAAGAACTGATACAAAAAGCTACCGAAACATTAACAAAAAACAGAACGTCAATCGTAATTGCGCATCGCTTGGCAACGGTTATAAATGCTGATAAAATCGTGATTCTTGATAAAGGAATTGTAGTTGAAGAAGGGACTCATAATCAGCTATTACAAATGGAAAATGGTTTTTACCGAAAATTATATGATTCTCAGTTTGTAGCTCATGAGGAAATGTAAACACAAATTTCAAGAAAGCGGAAGGGTTTTGCAAAGAGTATTTTACTGCAAAAAAAATAGCCACAGATTAAAAAGATTTTCACAGATTTTTTGAAATCCTTTTAATCTTTTTAATCTGTTGCAAAAAAGTAAAACAAGATCATCAATAATTTAAAAAAGAATTAGATAAAATTAATTTGTGAAAAATTGTGTAATTTGTGTCCTATTTTTGTAATTGATTGTACAACTTCACACATTCCACAGCTTCTTTTACATCATGAACTCGGAGAATATTAGCACCTTTTGTTAATGCAATTGTGTTTAAAACCGAAGTTCCGTTTAAAGCATTTTCAGGTAAATTTTCCAATGTTTTATATATCATCGATTTTCGTGAAATTCCAACTAAAACTGGTAATTCAAGCATTTGAAACAATTCTAATTTATTTAATAATTCAAAATTTTGTTCCAATGTTTTAGCAAAACCGAAACCTGGATCTATAATCAAATCATTAATACCAAAACTCCTCGCTTTAGCTACTTTTTCAGAAAAATAAAACAAAACATCTTTAACCAAGTCATCGTAATTTGTCATTTTGTTCATAGTTTGTGGCGTGCCACGCATGTGCATCATAATATACGGAACTTGCAGTTTTGCAATGGTTTCAAACATTTTTTCATCAAGACTTCCCGCAGAAATATCATTAATTATTCCGGCTCCATTTTCAACAGCTGTTTGTGCTACTTTACTATTGAAAGTATCGATAGAAATGATTGCTTCTGGAAAATTTTTCAAAATTAAATCAACTGCCGAAGTAACTCGATTCAATTCTTCATCGACCGAAACAATCTCAGCATTTGGCTTGCTCGATTGTCCGCCAATATCAATAAAATTCGCACCATCTTGCAACATTTTCTCTACTTGAGACAGCATCTTTTTATCTGAAACAAATCGTCCGCCATCATAAAAAGAATCTGGAGTAACATTCAAAATTCCCATTACTTTTTGAGTCGATAAATCGATAAGTTGTCCTTTACAGTTAATTGTCATTAGTATAAGATTCAGTTTTTATAAATCTACGTTCAAAAATCGTTAATCTTCAATCAACAATCAAAAAAATACCTTATTTTTGAACAAATTTGATACAAATATAAATTAAAAAATGAAGAATACTTCACAACAATACGACGCAATCATCACAATTTGTCGAGATTTATTTACTAAAAAAATGAAAGATTACGGTTCTGCATGGCGCATTTTGCGTTTGCCATCACTTACCGATCAAATATTTATCAAAGCACAACGCATTCGCAGTTTAC
>NZ_JAYWDT010000049.1:0-4545 GCF_043779715.1 Flavobacterium sp. | reverse complement strand
AAATGAAAGATTGGCTAATCGAGGACCAACAATACAGCAAACTAAATAAATTAAAAAAGAACAACCCAGAAGCTTTTTACTATTGGTATAAAAGTTTTACAATTAAATAATAATAAAAATATAAATGAGCATAAACATACTAAAATACGAAAGCGATATTTGGAAAACAGCCGACTTGCTTATAGGTTCAGGAATTAAACAAAGTGAATTCCCTAAATTTATGATGCCTTTTTTCGCTCTCATAATGGTAGAAAGTAGATTGGTTAGAGAAGCCAGAAGATTAAAAGAACAGATTGGCGAAATCGATATGGATGATTTCGTAGAAATGTTCGAATTAGAAGGTTTAGGATATAATGATTTTGTAATCAGAAAAAATAAAAGCCTAAAAGACATTTGCAAAAATGACAAAGCCTTTGATGTTGATTTTCATTCTTATTTAAAAGCCTTTGACCCAGAAACGAAATATTTATTAGGAGTTGACAAAGGAACAGAAGAAGAAAAGTTCTTGGATATTTCTGGAATTAGCGGACAATTAAAAAAGAAACGTGTTTTATTTGAAACCGTTCAAACTTGGAGCGAAATAGATTTAACACCTTTCAGCAACTCTGAAATCACCACTTTAGAAGAACACATCAAAAGAAAATGGGCTGATATTTCTGCTGAAACCGCTGGAGAACAATACACACCAGATGATATTATTTCATTGATTACAGATATTATTGTTTCAAAAATAGAGGATAACGAAAGCTTTTTAACCTTATATGATCCAACCTGTGGCGGAGGAAATCTACTTTTTGGAGTTGAGGATAAAATCAAAGAAAAATTTACAAGACCAACAAAAACATTTGGTGAAGATTGGAGCGATAGTTTATTTGCATTAGCAAAAATTGAAAGTCGTTTTAGAAACGATAGTGATATTCGTTATGGAAATACGCTAACCAATATTTCATTTATCGAAAAACGTTTTGACATCATTGTAGCCAATCCGCCTTATGGTGTCGACTGGAAAGGCTATCAAAAAGACATTCAAAACGATACAACAGAGCGTTTTGTTGCTTTGCCTTCAATCTCTGATGGACAGTTTTTATTTACCCAACACATTTTATACCAATTAGCAAACGATGGTTTAGCCGTTGTGGTTCATAATGGTTCCACTTTATTTAGTGGTGATGCTGGAAGTGGTGAAAGTGCTATACGGAAACATTTCTTCGATAATGATTGGGTTGAAGCTATTATTCAAATGCCTACGGACGAATTCTTTAATACAGGAATTTATACCTATTTGTGGATTTTCAACAAAAACAAAGCAGCTGAAAGAAAGGATAAAGTGATATTAATTAATGCGGCTGATTTGTTTGTTCCTTTAAAGAAAAGTAAAGGAAAGAAACGTAAGGAAATGAGCCTTGACAATAGAACAGAAATCGTTCAAGCATTTACCACTTTCGAGAGTAATGATTTTTGTAAAGTATTTGACAAATGGCATTTTTATTACAACAAGCAAAGCGTTATGCTTACTAATGTTGATGAGTTTGGGAATGCTATCGAAATGCCAAACAAAGTCTCAAAAGATGGCGAAGTAAAAGAAGAAAAAAGCATCAAATTGGATGTAAAAAGTATTTTAGTTGTAGATAGTTCGGCAGCAAACGGAATGAAAGCCATCAACGCAACCGAAATAACCGAATTTGACAAAACCACTTATTCAAGTTTATCAGATTATTTTGAAAAGCATTACAAACCATTTGTAAACAGCATTGATTATAAAGATGATGCTTTTATATTGTTAGACAATCAAGGCAATTCATTTACATACAATAACCACAAAGAAACAATTGTTGTTAAAGACAAAAATCAAAAAGAAAGCTTTTTGGGTAATGGTAGAATAGTTATCAAATCTTCTTATAAAAAAGCAACTAAAACCAAAGCAGAACACATTTTATTAACTGCCGAACTCACAAAAGACCTTCAAAAAGATTATGAAATAATACCTTTTCATCCTCTTGAAGAAACCAACAAAACTAACATTGCCAGTTTTATGGCAAAATATGTAACCAAACCTTTTGAGTATTTAGACAATACCATTGGTGTAGAAATTAATTTCAATAAAGTGTTCTACAAACCGGAACAATTAAGAGATATTATCGAAATCACTGCCGATTTAATGAAGTTAGAAAATGATTTAGCTAACCTTGAAAAAGAATTGGCAATATGATTAAATACAACAAATACAAACCATCAGAAATAGATTGGTTAGGCGATATTCCTAATGATTGGGAAGTTAAAAGAGTTAAAGACTTGGCAAAGACAAAGTCAGGTACAACTCCTCATAGCCAAACAGTAAAATATTATTCCGAAGGAATTCATAATTGGGTTAGAACAACAGATTTGAATGATGGAGAATTGTTTGAAGTTGAGTATAAAATTACCGATATTGCTTTAGAAGAATGTAATATGTCTTTTTTACCAATAGATACCATTTTAGTCGCTATGTATGGTGGTTTTGGTACAATTGGAAAAAATAGTATTTTAAAAAAAGCATCAACAATTAACCAATCTGTATGCGCAGTTCTACCAAGTAATAAATTACATCCTGAATACTTTTTATATTTTTTGAAATTCTTTAGAAGTAGTTGGAGAATTTTTGCAGATGGTACAAGAAAAGACCCGAATATAAATCAAGATGCTGTTAAAAATTTGTTTATTTATTTTCCAAAAGTTGAAGAACAAAAAAAGATAGTACATTTCATAAACACCAAAACCCAAGCCATAGACAAAAAAATAAACCTACTAACCCAAAAAGCCAACTACTACAAAGAATATAGAAAAAGCTTGATTAATGGAGCGGTTTGCAAAGGGTTGGATAAGTATGTAAAATCTAAAGTAACTGAATTAGGATTTAATGTTAATGAAAATTATAGTTTTTTCAGATTAAAAGATTTAGGTTATTTATATAGTGGTTTGTCAGGTAAAAGCGGAGAAGATTTCAACCAAGATGAAAATCCAAATAATAAACGTTTTATTCCTTTTACAAACATTGCTAACAATACGTATTTAAAAAAAGACCATTTAGGTACTGTTGTGGTTTATGATAATGAAAATCAAAATAAGGTAAAAAAAGAAGATGTTTTCTTTTTAATGAGTTCAGAGGGTTATGAAGATATTGGAAAATCAGCAATATTAGATTATGAATTAAACGAAACCTATTTGAACAGTTTTTGCAAAGGATATAGAGTTACTAATAGAAAAGCTAATCCATATTTTTTAAATTATTTATTATTATCTGATAATTACAGAAAGCAATTAACTGTTGAAGGAAAAGGTTTTACAAGAATTAATTTGAAAATGGAAAAAGTAAATGATTTTATTGTTTTCATTCCAAATACAATTGATGAACAAAAGAAAATAGTAAGTTTTTTGGATGATAAAACGCAAACCATTGATAAAATAGTTTCTAACATCAATGCACAAATAGCAACGCTGAAAGAATTACGCAAAACCTTGATTAATGATGCAGTAACGGGTAAAATAAAAGTGAGTTAAAATGGAACTAAAAAAAGATTTTATACAGCAAATACAAGCCATTATAAGCAATGCACAAGCAAAAGCAATCCGAAGTATTGATACGGAGCGAGTGTTGATGTATTGGCAAATAGGTAAAACCATTTTTGAAGAAGAGCAACAAGGCAAAGAACGAGCCGAGTATGGAAAATTTTTGCTTAAATCTATTTCTGATGTTTTTCAGCCTCAATTTGGTACTGGTTTTTCAGTGCGTCAATTGGAAATGAACAGACAGTTTTATAAACAATTTCCAATTGCGAACGCACTGCGTTCGCAATTCAACTGGACGCATTACCGAACATTAATACGCATAGAAAATCAAGATAAAAAAGATTTTTACATCGCCGAAACCGAGAAAAACAATTGGACGGCAAGACAATTAGAACGTCAGGTAAACAGTCAATTGTTTGAACGTTTATTGTTAAGCAACGATATACAATCCGTCTTGGCAGTTGCACGAGAAGAAAAACTACCAACCGATGCCAAAGAAATAATAAAAGACCCAATGGTATTGGAATTTTTAGGCTTAAGAAGAGAATCTGCCTACTACGAGAAGGATTTTGAAACCGCTATAATAACACATCTTCAGGATTTTATTTTAGAACTCGGCAACGGTTTTTCGTTTGTAGCCCGACAAAAAAGAATACACATTGAGGGTGATGAATTTTTTGTGGATTTAGTTTTCTATAATCGTCTTTTGCAATGCTTTGTAATTATCGAAATAAAAACTACTAAACTAACTCATCAGGATATTGGTCAATTGCAAATGTATGTCAACTATTACGATCGATTTGAGAAACAAGATTTTGAAAACTCAACCATAGGTATTTTATTATGTACCGACAAAAATGATGCTGTTGTAAAAATATCTTTGCCCGAAAATAATAGTACCATTATTGCTAGTAAATACCAATTGTACTTGCCAACAGAACAACAGTTAATAGACGAGGTTAAAAAAGAAATCGAAAAATTAGACGCTAATTAAATTAT
>NZ_JAYWDT010000048.1:0-22801 GCF_043779715.1 Flavobacterium sp. | reverse complement strand
TCATTGTCAATCACATAATTGCCAAATAATTTTGCCGAGTTTGTACTTATAAAATAACAAATCGCTGGCGAAATCAAACAGATAAAAGGAACCAGTTTGTCATGTACAGTTTTCGATTTTACAAACAAACCAAAACAATACAATCCTAAAAGTGGCCCGTAAGTGTACGATGCAATTTTGAAAATCATTTTCACTACCGAAGCATCGTTAAACGAATTGAAAATGACAATAACCAAAAACATCAAAAATGAAAATCCAAGATGAACAATATGACGCGTTCTTACAATATTAGGTTTGTTTAAGTTTTCGGTTTTGTCCATACTCAAAAAATCGACACAAAATGAAGTGGTCAAAGCTGTTAATGCCGAATCGGTTGTGGCAAAAGTAGCTGCTGTTAATCCTAATAAAAATACTATAGCGGGAATTAATCCTAATGATTTTAGTGCAATTTCAGGAAACAAAAAGTCAGTTCTGGCAACACCATCAACCATTGGAACTGAAATTCCATTCTTCTCAGCAAACATATAAAGCAAGGCTCCAACACTCAAAAAGAAAATATTAATAATCACAAAAATCCCTGTAAAAGTGAACATGTTTTTTTGTGCTTCGCCAATGTTTTTGCAACTCAAATTCTTCTGCATTAAATCCTGATCTAATCCAACCATGGCAATAGTTACAAATATTCCGCCTAGAATTTGTTTCCAAAAATAGTTGCCTTTATTGTAATCATCAAAGAAAAATATTTTAGAATAATTACTATTTTTCACTTCTTCAAAAGCACTAAAAACGCTTAAATCTAAACTTTTACAAATAAAAAAAATCGTTAAAAATACCGAAGAAACAAGGAAGAATGTTTGCAAAGTATCGGTAATAATAATCGTTTTCAATCCGCCACGATACGTGTAAGCAAAAATTAATAAAAGCGACATTAATACGGTAAATGTAAACGGAACGCCATAATAATCGAAAACATAACGTTGCAAAACGATAACAACAAGATACAGCCTAAATGCCGAACCAATAGTACGGCTAATCAAAAAAATAGTGGCAGCAGTTTTATAACTGATTATGCCCAAACGTTGTTCGATGTATCCGTAAATCGATGTCAGATTCATTCGGTAATACAACGGGAGCAATACTTTTGCAATGATGATAAATCCAATCGCATTTCCTAGCACAAACTGAAAATATTTGAATTGCAAATCAGGATTTCCTACTTCGCCCGGAACCGAAATAAAAGTTACACCAGACAATGCTGTTCCTATCATTCCGAAGGCAACAAGATACCATTTTGAGTTTTTATTGGCTTTAAAAAAAGCTTCGTTTCCGCTGTCTTTTTTGCTCACAACATGAGAAATAACAAATAAGATTCCGAAGTAAATTACAATAAGTGATAGGATTGCAAATGGTGTCATGAGGTAAAATTTATTTGTCGCAAAATACAAAAAAATGTTTAATCGGTTATTTGGTTATGTGGTTATTTGGAGGATTCCTTGAAACTAACAAATAACCACATAGCCAAATAAACAAAATGCTTACTTTTGCCATATGGAATTTTCATCAAAACTATTAGAAAAAGCGGTAAACGAAATGGCGCAATTGCCAGGAATAGGTAAACGAACGGCATTGCGATTGGTTTTGCATTTGCTAAAGCAACCCAAAGAGCGAACAGATTTCTTGGCACAATCGTTACTTACTATGCGTGAGGAAATTAGATTTTGTACAAACTGTCATAACATTTCCGATGTTGCTGTGTGCGAAATTTGCTCAAATCATAATAGGAATCATCAAATTGTTTGTGTGGTAGAAGATGTTCGCGATGTAATGGCTATCGAAAATACTGGTCAATTTCGTGGAATTTATCATGTTTTAGGAGGGAAAATTTCGCCTATAGATGGTGTTGGTCCAAGCCAGTTGAATATCACATCATTAGTAGAAAAAGTAAAATCTGGCAATATTTCTGAGATTATTTTTGCATTAAGCTCAACAATGGAGGGAGATACTACAAATTTTTATATCTATAAGCAAATAAAAGATTGTGAGATAATTACCTCGTCTATTGCTCGAGGAATTTCGGTGGGAGATGAGCTAGAATATGCTGATGAAGTCACGCTTGGGCGAAGTATTTTGAACAGAATTCCTTTCGAAAATTCCTTTAAAAATAATTAATTCAATTAAAAAGTATATAGGGTTTTATTTTACCAAATGAAAAACTATATTTGTTTCCAAAATTGTCATTAAAAATGAATAAAATATATAGTTTTTGCGCATTTGCAGTCCTTTTTTTGTTTGCTTCTTGCATACCAAATAAAGATTTGCTGTATCTTCAAAATAAAAACAATTCAAACCAAGAATCGACAATAACACCAGTGGTTTTGAAGCCTTACCGAGCACAAGTAAACGATGTTTTGAGCGTTAGGATAAAAGCGTTAGATCAGAAACTGGTAGAAATGTTTAACCCATCTTCGGTAGCAGGAGTTCAATCAAACTCTTCCGACGGGCTTTATTTTGATGGTTTTTCTGTAAATGATCATGGTGATATTCGTGTGCCAGTTTTAGGTGAAGTAAACGTACTTGGGCTAACATTAGACGAAATTAGACTAAAAATCGAGAAACAATTATTAGACGAATATTTTAATAAAGAAGCAGATATTTTTGTTACAGTAAAACTTGCGGGTATGCGATATACTGTAAATGGGGAAATTACTAGTCCAGGAACAAAAATTCTTTTTCAAGACAAAGTTACCATTCTCGAAGCGATTGCAAATTCTGGCGATATAACAATGGTTGGGAACCGAAAAGATGTCATGGTGGTTAGGCAATATCCTCACGGAACCGAAATGCACTCTATAGATTTAACAAGTAGCGAAGCACTAAAATCGCCATATTATTATGTGCAACCTAATGATTTTATATACATTAAACCGCTCAAACAAAAATCTTGGGGAACTGGTGTTAATGGTTTACAGTCGTTTACAACAATTTTGGCAGCAGTGTCATTATTGTTGACAACATTTTTATTGATAAAAAAATAAATTAGAATAATGCTCGATACTAAAGATTTTTCATTTTTTGAGACGCAAAATAATTTCGATTTCAAAGCCTTTTTTACAAAAATATTAGGCCATTGGAACTGGTTTCTTGTGAGTTTAATAATTGCTTTTACAATTGCATATCAAGTAAATGTAAGAAAAGAAAAAATATACGGAATTTCTACAACTATTGCGTATAAAGAAGAAAACAATCCTTTTTTTACAGCAAATACAAGTTTGGTTTTCAATTGGGGAGGAACGTCAGATCAAGTGCAAACACTTACAACAACTATAAAATCTCGTTCTCATAACGAAAGAGTTGTAAAGGAATTAAATTACTATATAGAATATTTACGTCAAGGAAAATACAACATACAAGATGCTTATGGCGAAGTCCCTTTTTATGTAAATATCAATAAAAATCTTCCGCAACTTGCAGGGCAACTTATCAATATAAAATTTGTTAGTCCAAACGAATACGAGATTTCTATAAACTTTGAAGAACCAAGTGTTTCTCTGATGAATTATACAACAGAAAAATCGAGTAATACAAATGTTCAGATTGGGGAGTTCAAAAAACGTTACAAAATTGGAGAACAGGTTTCCCTACCTTTTTTGCATTGGAAACTAGAATTAACAAACAATCCAGGGTTTTATGATGGTTCAAGTCACATGGTTAGATTTGCCAATTTCAATGGTGTTGTTGAAACTTATAAAGATTTAGAAATTAAAACTGACTCAAAAGGTGGCGCAATCATAGATTTAGATTTACAAGGAACAAATAAAGCCCGAATGGTCGATTATTTGAACGGAACAATCACCGTTTTAATGAATAGACAGTTGGAAGCTAAAAACCAGTTTGCAACCAATACAATCCGATTTATAGACAGCACACTTGTTGCGATGGAAGGCCAGCTAAAAGATACTGAAAGCGAGTTAAAAGATTTTAGTAGAGATAAAAATATTTTTGAAGTAGAGTTAGGTGGCGAAAAATTTACCGAGCAAATAACAAGTTTAGATGTCGAAAAAGATTTAATAAATAGAAAAATTGCTTACTATAATTCACTAAAATCATATTTAATAAATAGTGTCGATTACTCGAAACTTCCAGCACCATCAGTTGCAGGAATAGATGATCCAAATATTATTTCAAATGTATCAAAATTAACATCACTATCGGCAGAACGTGCAGAAATGTCTTATGCGGTAAAAAACGACAAAAAATTTAAAGATTTCGATATTCAAATGGACGCTTTAAAGAGAGTCTTGCTTGAAAATATTTCGTCTGCAAAAGCTTCAATTCAATATGATTTAGCTGTTGTTGATAAAAAACTAGGAATGGCCGAAAATACTATTAAAAAATTACCAGGACAACAACAAGAATTGGTAAAAATTAATAGAAAATATGATTTGAATAAAAGCGTTTACAACTCATTTCTTGAAAAACGAAGTGAAGCAGATATTGTAAGAGCTGCAAATTTATCGGACATACAAGTTATAGATCCTGCAAAAGATACGGGTGGCGGTTTATTAGGTCCAAAGACTAAAGTAAATTACGTTTTAGCCTTATTTTTAGGATTGCTAATACCTTTAATAATGGTGTTTGGAGTTACTATAATTGACAATACAATTAAGAATACAGAAGATATTACAAAGTTAACTAAGATTCCAATTTTAGGAGTAGTAGGTAAAAAGAATACCAAAAGTAATTTAGCAGTATTTGAAAAACCCAAATCTGGACTTGCCGAAAGTTTCAGAGCCGTAAGATCATCATTACAATTTTTGTACAAAAAACAGCAAGCAGGAGCAAAAACATTAATGCTTACTTCTTCTGTAAGTGGCGAAGGAAAAACTTTTTGTTCTATAAATATCGCAACAGTTTTTGCATTAAGCGAAAAGAAAACTGTAATTGTTGGACTCGATTTAAGGAAGCCTAAGATTTTTAAAGATTTTCATGTAGAAAATACGATTGGTGCTGTAAATTATTTAATTGGTCAAAAAACACTCGAAGAAATTACGCAAAAAACACCAATTCCTTTCTTAGATTTTATTTCATCAGGACCAGTTCCTCCAAATCCAGCAGAATTAATTATGGGAGAAACCATGAAAGAAATGCTAGATGAATTGAAACAAAAATATGATTACATAATTCTAGATACACCACCAGTAGGTTTGGTTTCTGATGCTTTAGAGCTAACGCCTTATTGTGACGCTACATTATATATTGTCAGACAAAATGTGACTAAAAAAGACATGTTAACGTTGGTTAATAATAAACACAAACGAGGTGAGTTAAGTAATATTAGTATTGTTTTTAATGGTTTCGAAAATAAAGCAAAATATGGCTATGATTATGGTTACGGATATGGTTACGGAACTTATGCAGATGGTTATCACGAAGAAGAGAAACGAATTAATCCGATTGTGAATTTTGTAAAAAATATATTCAAAAAATAAAGAATGCAATCATCAAAATTTAAAATACTCATAACTGGAGGAGCTGGGTTTATAGGCTCTAATTTGTGTGAATATTTTTTAGATAAAGGACATAACGTCGTTTGCTTAGATAATTTTGCAACAGGACATCGTTATAATATAGAGCATTTGTTGAGTAATAAAAATTTCACATTAATAGAGGCAGATATTCGCGATTTTTCAGATTGTCAGAAAGCATTAGTTGGTATCGATTATGTATCGCATCAAGCAGCATTAGGCTCAGTGCCAAGGTCTATTATTGACCCAATTACAACTAATGATGTTAATGTTTCTGGTTTTCTGAATATGTTATCTGCCGCTAAAGAAGCAAATGTAAAAAGATTTATATATGCCGCAAGCTCATCAACATACGGTGATTCTGAATCGCTACCAAAAATGGAAGACATTATAGGTAAACCACTTTCGCCATATGCTATTACAAAATATATAAACGAATTGTATGCCGATATTTTTAGTAAAACTTACGGAATAGAAACCATCGGGTTGAGATATTTTAACGTTTTTGGAAGGAAACAAGATCCAAAAGGCGTATATGCAGCAGTAATTCCGAAATTTGTTCAGCAATTTATGAATTATGATAGCCCTGTGATAAATGGAGATGGTAATTATTCTCGTGATTTTACATATATTGATAATGTGATTCAAATGAATGAATTGGCCATGTTTACTCAAAATCCTGAGGCTATAAATACTGTTTTTAATACAGCTTTTGGAGACAGAACGACGTTGAATGATTTAATAAAAAACCTACAATTCGAATTAGCAAAATTTGATTCGAAAATTGCCGAGGTAAAAATAATTTATGGGCCAAATCGTGCAGGAGATATTCCGCACTCGTTGGCAAGTGTCGATAAAGCAAAAAAAATGTTAAGCTATAGTCCAAAATTCTCTATGCAGGAAGGTTTAAAAGAATCTGTAAAATGGTATTGGGAGAATTTAAAATAGATTAATTACAATGAAAATAGCAGTAATAGGATTAGGATATGTAGGTTTGCCATTAGCAAGATTGTTTGCTACAAAATACAGCGTGGTAGGTTTTGATATAAATGCTAAAAGAGTATCGGAACTTAATTCTGGTTTAGATGTCACTTTAGAAATTAGTAAAGATTTATTACAATCAGTTTTAAAAACTGAAAACACAAACACAAACGGATTGTTTTGTTCGACTAATATCGATGATATAAAAGATTGTAACTATTATATAGTTACAGTTCCAACTCCAGTAGATAAAAACAACAAACCAGACTTAACTCCACTTTACAAATCGAGTGAAACCGTTGGAAAAGTATTAAAAAAGGGAGATATTGTTATCTATGAATCTACCGTTTATCCTGGTGTAACTGAGGAAGAATGTGTGCCTGTTTTGGAAAAAATAAGTGGATTAAAATTTAATATCGATTTCTTTGCAGGATATTCACCAGAAAGAATAAATCCGGGTGATAAAGAACATACGGTCGAAAAAATCCTAAAAGTAACTTCAGGATCAACACCAGAAATTGGAATCAAAGTAAACGATTTGTATAAATCTGTCATTACAGCAGGAACACATTTGGCACCAACCATTAGAGTTGCTGAAGCGGCTAAAGTAATCGAGAATTCACAACGTGATATTAACATTGCTTTTGTAAACGAATTGGCAAAAATATTCAATGTTCTAGGAATAGATACCCAAGATGTTTTAGAAGCCGCTGGTACAAAATGGAATTTTTTACCATTCAAACCAGGATTAGTCGGCGGACATTGCATCGGTGTCGATCCTTATTATTTGGCTCAAAAGGCACAAGAAATGGGTTATCATCCAGAAATTATTTTGGCAGGAAGAAGACTTAACGACAGTATGGGAGAATACGTAGCTTCGCAAGTAGTGAAGCTCATGAGTAAAAAAGAAATTGCGATAAATAATGCCGAATTGCTCATGTTAGGAATTGCATTCAAAGAAAATTGTCCTGATGTAAGAAATACAAAAATTGTTGATGTAATTTCTTCATTAAAAGAATACGGAATAAATGTTACAATCTATGATCCATGGGTAAATCCAGTTGAAGTTTCGCATGAATACAGTTTGCAAACCGCAAGAGAATTGCCGTCAATTAAGTTTGATGCTGTGGTTTTAGGCGTTGCGCATAACGAGTTTTTGTCCTTAGATTTTAAATCTTTACAAAAAGAAAATTCAATATTATATGATGTTAAAGGGATTTTAGGCAAACATGTCGATGGAAAACTTTAATTTTATAAAATTTTATAATAATTTCATTAAATGAAAATAAATTCTATTTGTTGTATTGGAGCAGGTTATGTGGGAGGTCCTACTATGGCTGTGATTGCACAAAAATGTCCAGATATAAAAGTTACAGTTGTCGATCTAAATGAATCAAGAATTGCCGCTTGGAATGATACTAATCTAGAAAATTTGCCAGTTTACGAACCAGGATTAGATAATGTAGTTGCCGAAGCTCGTGGTCGAAACTTATTTTTTTCGACCGATGTCGATAAAGCGATTGATGAAGCTCAAATGATTTTTATTTCGGTGAATACACCAACAAAAAATTACGGAGCAGGAAAAGGAATGGCTGCCGATTTGAAATATATCGAACTTTGCGCTCGCCAAATTGCCCGTGTTTCTAAACAAGACAAAATCGTTGTCGAAAAATCGACTTTGCCAGTTCGTACTGCCGAAGCTATCAAAAATATATTAGATCATACGGGAAATGGGGTTCAATTTCAGATATTATCCAATCCAGAGTTTCTCGCCGAAGGAACTGCGGTGCAAGATTTACATAATCCCGACCGAGTACTTATTGGAGGCGAAGATGAAGACGCAATCAAATCTTTAGTAGATATTTATTCCAATTGGGTTCCTGCAGAAAAAATATTAACCACCAATGTTTGGTCATCAGAATTATCTAAACTAACAGCAAATGCCTTTTTAGCACAAAGAGTTTCCTCAATAAATGCTATTTCTGAATTATGTGAAAAAACAGGTGCCGATGTTTCTGAAGTAGCAAAAGCCATTGGAATGGATGCTCGAATTGGATCGAAATTCTTAAAAGCCTCAGTTGGTTTTGGCGGTTCTTGTTTTCAAAAAGATATATTAAACTTAGTTTATATAGCAAAATCTTATGGATTGCATGAAGTTGCCGATTATTGGGAACAAGTGGTTATTATGAATGACCATCAGAAAAATCGTTTTTCTAGAAATATTGTGCAAACATTATACAATACCATTTCGGGGAAAAAAATAGCACTTTTGGGTTGGGCTTTCAAGAAAGACACCAATGATACAAGAGAATCTGCAGCTATAAATATTGCTCAGAATCTAATTGTAGAACAAGCAAAAATTGCTGTTTATGACCCTAAAGTTTCTGAAAAGCAAATAAAAGAGGATTTAATCAGTTTAGATGAAAATCAACTTAAATTAATACAGGTAAATCAAGATCCATACGAAGCTTGTCATAATTCCCATGCCATTGCAGTTTTAACCGAATGGGACGAATTTAATTCATACGATTGGAAAAAAATATACGATAATATGCTAAAACCGGCATTCGTTTTCGACGGAAGAAATCTTTTAGACAAAAAACAAATGACAGAAATAGGATTTACTTATATTGCAGTAGGAAGTTCAAATTTATAAAAAAAATGAAAAATATATTAATTACAGGAGGAGCGGGATTTATTGGTTCGCACGTTGTTAGAAGATTTGTGCAAAATTATCCAAATTATCATATTTATAATTTAGATGCATTGACTTATGCAGGAAATCTAGAAAATATAAAAGATATCGAAAACGAATCAAATTATACCTTTGTAAAAGGAGATATTGTTGACGAAAGTTTTATAAATGAGTTGTTTTCAAAACATAATTTCGAAGGGGTTTTGCATTTAGCTGCCGAATCTCATGTAGATCGTTCTATCGAAGATCCGTTGTCATTTGTAAAAACAAACGTAATTGGAACAATGAATTTGCTAAATGCAGCCAAGAACCTTTGGAAAGGAAATATGGAAGGCAAACGTTTTTACCATATTTCTACCGATGAGGTTTATGGTTCGCTTGGAGCAGAAGGATTGTTTACAGAAACCACGTCTTATGATCCTAACTCACCTTATTCGGCATCAAAAGCAAGTTCAGATCATTTTGTGAGAGCTTATGGTGAAACGTATGGTTTACCTTATGTTTTGACGAATTGTTCCAATAATTATGGTCCTTACCATTTTCCTGAGAAATTAATACCATTGTTCATCAATAATATCATCAATAACAAGCCATTGCCAGTATATGGTGACGGAAATTATACCCGTGATTGGTTGTTTGTAAAAGACCATGCCGTTGCGATTGATTTGGTTTTTCATGAAGGAAAAAATCATGAAACTTATAATATTGGTGGTTTCAACGAATGGAAAAATATCGATTTAGTTAAACTACTTTGCAAAGTAATGGACGAAAAATTAGATAGAGAAGCAGGAGAATCTTTAAAACTAATAACTTACGTAAAAGACCGTCCAGGTCACGATTTGCGTTATGCCATCGATGCTTCTAAAATCAATAAGGAATTAGGTTGGAAACCAACCGTAACTTTTGAAGAAGGTTTAGAGCAAACCATCGATTGGTATTTAAGTAATACAGATTGGTTAAATAATGTGACTTCGGGAGAATACGCGAAGTACTACGAAAAACAATATAATTAGACAACTTAGATAATATAGAATCTAAATTTTCTAAAAACCTAAGAAGTCTAAAAACCTAAGAAGTCTAAAAATCTAAATTATGAAAGGAATAATATTAGCAGGTGGTTCGGGAACAAGATTGCATCCACTAACACAAGTTGTGTCCAAACAATTGTTGCCAATATATGACAAACCAATGATTTATTATCCGCTATCGGTTTTAATGTTAGCAGGAATAAACGAAATTTTAATCATTTCGACACCACAAGATTTGCCTAATTTCAAAAGGTTATTTGGAGATGGAAGTCAAATTGGACTGAAATTGAGTTATGTAGAACAGCCATCACCAGACGGATTGGCACAAGCTTTTATTCTTGGAGAAGATTTTATTGGCAATGATGATGTTTGTTTGGTTCTTGGGGATAATATTTTTTACGGAGCTGGCTTGCAAACATTACTAAATAATGCTGTAAACATTGTTTCAGAAAAAAAAGAAGCTGTTGTTTTTGGTTATTATGTAGATGATCCAGAACGTTATGGTGTAGCTGAATTTTCTGAAGATGGAAAAGTTTTAAGTATCGAAGAAAAACCAGAAAACCCGAAATCTAATTTTGCGGTAATAGGTTTGTATTTTTATCCAAATTCGGTAGTAAATATTGCTAAAAATGTAAAACCATCACATCGCGGTGAGTTGGAAATTACAACAGTAAATCAAGAGTATCTTGAAGATAAAAAACTAAATTTACAATTGATGGGTCGTGGATTTGCTTGGCTAGATACAGGAACGCATGAGTCACTAACCGAAGCAACCGAATTTGTAAAAGCAGTAGAAAAACGTACAGGGCTTAAAATAGCCTGTATCGAAGAAGTTGCTTACAGAAAAGGATTTATCGATAAAGAAAAGTTTGTAGCAACAGCGACCAATTTAGGAAAAAGTAGTTATGCAGACTATTTGAGAAAAATAGCGAAATAATAAAAAGAAGAACAAAACATGTTTAAAGATAAAATCCTTTTAATAACTGGCGGAACGGGTTCATTTGGAAATGCAGTTTTACAACGATTTCTTCATACAGATCATTTTAAAGAAATTAGAATTTTTTCTCGAGATGAGAAGAAACAAGACGATATGCGCAATCAATTGAAAAACGATAAGTTAAAGTTTTATATTGGAGATGTTAGAGATTATAAAAGTATTGAAACTGCAATGCGTGGTGTAGATTATGTATTTCACGCTGCAGCCTTAAAACAAGTGCCTTCTTGTGAGTTTTTCCCTATTGAAGCTACAAAAACGAATGTTTTTGGTACGCAAAATGTTATTGATGCAGCAATTGCTAGTAAAGTAAAAAAAGTAATTTGTTTAAGTACTGATAAAGCAGCTTACCCTATTAACGCTATGGGAATATCCAAAGCATTAATGGAAAAAGTAGCTATTGCAGCTTCTAGAAATGTTACCGAAACCACCGTTTGTCTGACACGTTACGGAAATGTAATGGCTTCTAGAGGTTCGGTTATTCCATTGTTTCTTAATCAAATTAAAAACAATGAAATTATTACTATTACTGACCCTAAAATGACTCGTTTTTTAATGTCATTAGAAGAGGCGGTAGAATTAGTGCTATTCGCTTTCCAACATGGAAATTCAGGAGATTTATTCGTTAATAAAGCACCAGCAGGAACTATAGGAGATTTGGCTCAAGCATTAAAGGATATTTGTAAATCAGATTGTGAAATAAAAATTATAGGAACTAGGCACGGTGAAAAACTCTATGAAACATTATGCACTAGGGAAGAAATGGTGAAAGCTGAAGATATGGGCGATTTTTATCGCATTCCTGCAGATAACAGAGATTTAAATTATGCGCAATATTACTCTGAAGGAGAACAAGACTTGTCTGAAGTAGACGATTATAATTCACATAATACATCACAACAAGATGTTGAAGGAATGAAACGATTATTAATCAACTTACCACTTATTAGAAAAGAAGTTTTTGGTGAAGATGTGATGCAATATCCAGGATAAAAGTAATATGATTCCTAAAATAATAAAAGGCAATTCACATACAGATCAAAGAGGCAATTTGTTTTATAACAATAATTTTGATTTGTCGGCAATTAGGAGAATTTACATTATTGAAAATAAAAGTGTAGATTTTATAAGAGCTTGGCAAGGACATAAAATAGAACAACGCTGGTTTACTGCCACTAATGGTGCTTTTAAAATCAAGTTAATTAAAATCGATAATTGGGAATCAGTTTCAACACATTTAGAAGTAATAGAGTTTAATTTAAATGCTGAAAAATTAGATGTACTTCATGTTCCTTCTGGTTATGTTAGTAGTATTCAATCTTTAGAAAAAGACGCTACATTGCTAGTTATGTCAGACTATTTATTGGGAGAGGTTAGTGATGAATATCGTTTCGATGCGGATTATTTTAAAAGTTAAAAAAGAAATATGTTAAGAGTAGGAATAACTGGACAACAAGGTTTTGTAGGAACTCATTTGTTTAATACATTAGGTCTGAATCAAGGAGAATTTGAACGAGTAAGTTTTCATAAAAATTTCTTTAATGACAATGTGCTTTTAGATCAATTTGTATCTCAATGTGATGTTATTGTTCATTTAGCAGCAATGAATAGACATGCTGATCCGCAAGTGATTTATGATACTAATATTAATTTAGTTCATCAGCTTATTCATTCATTAGAAAGAACTAAAAGTAAAGGACATGTTATTATGTCGTCCTCTTTACAAGAAGAAAAAGACAATTTGTACGGAAAATCAAAAAAAGAAGGGCGAGAACTACTTTCAAACTGGGCGATTAATTCAGGAGCTGTTTTTACAGGATTAGTAATTCCTAATGTTTTTGGACCATTTGGATTGCCGTTTTATAATTCAGTTGTAGCTACTTTTTCGCATCAATTAACTAATAATGAAGTTCCGAAAATTCAAGTAGATGGCGATTTAAAACTAATTTATGTAGATGAGCTAGTTTCAGCCATCATTACTAAGATAAGAGAAAAAAAACAAGAACCATTCGTGTTATTAAATCATACTGCCGAAGCCAAAGTTTCTGAAATTTTATCTTTGTTAGAAAACTATAAATCAAAATATCAGGATAGTGGAGAAATTCCAGTTATAAATAATACTTTCGAATTAAATTTATTCAATACATTCAGATGTTATATGAATGTAGGAAAACATTTTCCAGTAAAATATACACAACATACAGATGACAGGGGAAGTTTTGTTGAAATTATTAGATTAGGCATAGGAGGTCAAGTCTCTTTCTCGACCACTTTTCCAGAAATTACAAGAGGTAATCATTTTCATACTAGAAAAATAGAAAGGTTTTCAGTCATAAAAGGTAAAGCCTTAATACAATTAAGAAAAATAGGAACCAAAGAAGTTTTAGACTTCTATCTAGACGGTGATAATCCAGCCTATGTTGATATGCCAATTTGGTATACCCATAATATAAAAAATGTAGGTGATGAGGTTTTATACACCAACTTTTGGATTAATGAAACTTACAATCCTAACGACCCAGATACTTATTTCGAAAATGTTTAATTGATTTTATGATGATGAAAAAGTTAAAAGTAATGACAGTAGTTGGGACACGTCCCGAAATTATAAGACTCTCAAGAGTTATGGCTGCTTTAGATGCTTCGGAGGCAATTGAACATATTATTGTACATACAGGTCAAAATTATGATTATGAACTTAATCAAATATTTTTCGATGACTTACAAATTAGAAAACCTGATTTTTTTTTAAATGCTGCTGGTGATAGTCCAATGGAAACAATTGGCCAAATTTTAATAAAAATTGACCCATTATTAATTTCTGAAAATCCAGATGCTTTTTTAGTTTTAGGAGATACTAATAGCTGTTTATGTGCTATTCCAGCTAAAAAAAGACAAATACCAGTATTTCATATGGAAGCTGGGAATCGTTGTTTTGATCAAAGAGTTCCCGAAGAAACCAATAGGAAGATTGTAGATCACACAGCTGATATCAATTTAACATATAGCGATATTGCAAGAGAATATTTATTGAGAGAAGGACTGCCTGCCGATAGAATAATAAAAACTGGCTCGCCTATGTTTGAGGTTTTAACACACTATTTACCATCAATAAAATCATCAACCATAATTCAAGATTTAGGCTTACAAAAAGAAAAATATTTCGTAGTTTCTGCTCACAGAGAAGAAAATATTAACTCAGACAGGAATTTTTTCAATTTAATGAATAGTCTAAATTCAATTGCGGAAAAATTTAATTATCCAATTATAGTAAGTACGCATCCTCGGACAAGAAATAGAATTGAAAAAGAGAATATCAAAATGAATTCACATATTCAATTTCTTAAGCCAATGGGATTCAATGATTACAATGCATTGCAAATGAGTTCTTTTGCTGTGTTGTCAGATAGCGGAACCATTTCTGAAGAGTCTTCAATTTTAAATTTTAGAGCATTAAATATAAGAGAAGCCCATGAAAGACCAGAAGCAATGGAAGAGGCATCGGTCATGATGGTTGGACTTTCTACCGATCGTATTATGCAAGGATTAGTGCAACTTCAATATCAAAAAATAGGAAGTGAACGCAACCTTCGTTATGTAGCCGATTATTCTATGCCAAATGTTTCAGAAAAACTGGTTCGTATACTTTTAAGTTATACGGATTATGTTAAACAGAATGTCTGGAAACAATATATTTAGTAGTACATGAAAATTTTAATGATTAATTCTGTTTCTGGATATGGAAGCACTGGAACAATTTGTGAAGACATTGCGTTTGTGCTTGAAAGGGAGGGACATGAATGTTTCATAGCTTATGGTCAAGCTACTACAAATTATAAAAAAAGTTTTAAAATTGGAACAATACTTGAAAATCACCTGCATAATTTAGGGTCAAGAATTTTTGGAAAGCAAGGTTATTTTACTACAAATGGAACCAAAAAATTGCTAAATTATATCGATTCAATTAATCCAGATATTATTCATTTACATAATTTACATGGTAATTATTTAAACCTACCTATTTTGTTTGCGTATCTAATAAAACGCAATAAACCCGTTGTATGGACATTTCATGATTGTTGGGCTTTTACAGGAAAATGTGCACATTATACAGATGTGGCTTGTTACAAGTGGCAATCACATTGTAGTCAATGTCCACAAACTAAAAAATACCCAGCTAGCTTGTTTTTAGATAGATCAAAATTAATGTTTTCTGACAAGAAGGAATGGTTTACTAGTATTGAAAATTTGACTGTTATAACCGTTTCGAAATGGTTAGAAAGTCAAGTAAAAAAATCTTTTTTTAAAGAGCGTACAATTAAAACAATATACAATTGGGTAGATGTCGAAATTTTCAAACAGATTGATTCAAAAGAAGTTATAGTAGAATATGGTTTGAATCCAAAAAAATTCACAATACTATTGGTTAGTGCCCATTGGAGCGAGAATGATGTAAAATGGATAGATCTATTAGCGTTGTCAAAACTTATCTCAGATGATATGCAAATAATCGTTGTTGGTCATGTTGAAAGTAAGTCAAAATTACCAGAAAATATTTTTCATATTAATTATATAAATAGTAAAATTAAGCTAGCGCAATTGTATAGTTTTTCGGATGTTTATGTACATTTGTCGACTGAGGATACTTTTGGTAAAGTAATTGCAGAAGCACTAAGTTGTGGTACTCCAGCTATTGTATATGATGTTACAGCTTGCCCAGAAATAATAGGAGAAGGCTGTGGTTATGTCGTTGAAAAACGAAATGTAAATCAAATGGCGAGTGCGATAAACACAATTAAGAAAAATTCAAAAACATTTTATTCAGCAAATTGCCGAAATTTTGTAATTGAAAATTTTAATATATATTCAAATATCAATGCAACTATTGATATTTATAAAAGTTAAAAAAGATGATATTTAATTTAATAGTCATGTTGTTTAATCTTTTTATTGGACTTCATTTTTTGCTAACTTATAAAGGTGATGTTGATAGTTATAAGATTAAAAAAAAATACATCATCATTTGTTCTGTCGTTTTAATTTTGCAATCGGGTTTGCGCAATGTAGCCGTTGGAGATGATACTTACACCTACTTTATGGGTTACGAAAGTCTAAGTCATACTTCGTGGAGGATGGTAATCAGTGATTTTAAAGAATATTATGAATATGGAATTGGTAAAGATCCAGGTTTTGATATTTTTCAAAAAATGCAACAAACAATAATTTATAATTATCAATTTTTTTTATTTATTGTTGCCGTTCTTTTTTTTATTGTATTTGGTAATTTTTTACTCAAAAACTCACAACGTTTTATAGATGTTATTTTAGGTTTTTTGATTTATAGCGTTCTGTTTTATTCGTTTTATTCGTTAACTGGGATTAGGCAAACTATAGCAACTGCATTTACTTTATATAGTTATGAGTTTGTAAAAAAGAAAAAAATTATTCCTTTTGTATTGTTAGTTCTAATCGCCTCAACGATACACAAGTCTTCCATTTTTTTCTTTATTTTTTATTTTTTATGTAGAATAAAAAACACAAAATATTTATTTAATATAATGCTGTTTATGTTTCCAATTTTCTTTCAGTTTAAAGATAAAATGGCAAATTATTTAATGATTGTAAGTGGATATGATAAGTATGAAGTAATGGACGGTGGAGCAGTTACGTTTACGGTTTTCTTTCTAATTATAGGTATAACTGGTTTGTTAAGAAGAAAAGCGGTTTTGAGTAATAATCCAGTTTCCTTAAACTATTATAATGCTTTTTCTATCGTTTTAATTTTCTTACCAATAACATGGATTAATCCTACTTTTATGAGGATAAACATGTACTTTACTATATTTTTGACGTTATTTATTCCAGAAATTTTATATTCTTTTAAAAACATCTCTTCAAAGATGAAAAACGAAGTAACAATTCTCGCTATTGTCGTTTTAATGTGTTTGTACATAAAAGGGAGTTGGGATAAAGATCAGGAGATGCCTTATGGTTTTTATTGGGAAGAAATGCGTTTGCCGAAACACTATTATACAAGAGATGATTATTATTAGCGAATGAAAAATAAAATAAAATATGTTGGGTTTTATGACGAACAAAATTCTAAAAAGAAAAGAGTTTCTTCTTTAGCAGCAACCAACAAAATGGACTATATATATGACTCGCTTCAAGAAATAGGTTGTGAGGTATGTATTGTTTCACCTTCTTGGTTTAATGATTCATGTGTTTTAGATTCAAAATTAATAAATGAAGAAAATCAGCTTAAAAAAAAGAATGTAAAATTTGTTCCTTCATCTTTTACTTCAAATAAACTTACACGAGTTTTAAAAATTGCTTTCTCTTTATTATGGTTAATTAGCTATTTAGTTTTTTTTGTAAAAAAAGGAGAAAAAATTATCGTGTATCATTCACCTTGGTTGGCATTTCCAGTTTTGCTAGCTAAACGAATTAAAAAGTTTTATCTAATACTAGAAGTTGAAGAAATTTATCATGATGTTTCTTCAATAAGTAAAATTTTTACTTTTTTTGAAAAAAAGATTATAGACAAAGCAGATGCTTTTCTTTTTTCTACAGATTTGTTACAGGAAAAAGTAAATCACATAAAAGACAAACCTAATATTATTATTTATGGCAATTATAAAGTTTATGAAACTTTAAATGTGCCTTCAAATGATGGTAAGGTGCACTTGGTTTATGCGGGAATAATTGATAGTCATAAGGCAGGGGTTTTTAATGCATTAGAAAGTTGTAAATTCTTACCGAGTAATTATATTTTGAATATTGTAGGATTTGGAGAGGTTGAAAAATTGCAAAAGCAAATTTTGGAAGTTAATTCAGATTCAGCGTGTAAAGCTTATTTTTATGGAGAAAAAAAAGGAGAAGAGTATATTAAGTTTTGTCAGGCTTGTCATATAGGATTAAGCACTCAAAATATTGATGGAGAATATGTAAATTCTTCTTTTCCTAGTAAGATTTTATCTTATTTAGGAATGGGACTAAAAGTTGTATCTTGCAAAATAGATTGTGTTTCAAATTCAAAAATTGGAGAATTAGTAGTGTATTATAATAAAAATAAACCTAAGGAAATTGCAGAAGCAATATTGAACGTTTCGTTTGATAAATCAATAGATATTAAAAGTCAAATAAGAAAACTAGATACTGATTTTAAAGAACAGTTAAAATCATTGTTATATTAAATTTACTTTATTCATCTTATGAAAAAGAAAGCAATATCAAAAGTCCCAGTATTATTAATGTTTTTTGTTCGTCCAGAAAAGCTAATGCATTCTTTTGAAGCAGTAAAAAAAGCTAGACCCGAAAAATTGTTTTTGGTGTCAGACGGACCAAGAGTCACACATCCGAATGATAAATATTTAAATGATCAATGTAGAGTGATTGTTGATGATATAGATTGGGAATGTGAAGTGCATCATTTTTATTCTGAAGAAAATAAAGGAATGCATTACATTGCGATGACTGCATTCAAAAAAACTTTCGAAATTGTAGATAGACTAATTTTTCTTGAAGACGATGTAGTGCCTTGTCAAAGTTTTTTCCCTTATTGTGAGGAACTATTAGAAAAATACAAAGATGATTTAAGAATTCAAAAAATATGTGGTATGAATCATCAAGGAGTTTATGAATCACCAAGTGCCGATTATTTTTTTTCAAAAGCAGGCTCAATTTGGGGTTTTGCATTATGGAAAAGAACCTTTGAAGCCTTTGAAGAAGATTTAGCTTTTACCCAAGATGCCTATCATTTTAATTTACTTTTAAAATCGTTACCTAAGACCATTAATGGCTCTGCGAAAAGGAATTCAATTCTGTTAAGAAAGCAATGGGAAGCAGATCAAAATACTGTAGTCCCTTATGAATTAGCTAACGCGGCTTCATTTTATTTAAACAATTCATTGCTAATTGTACCTAAAAAAAACATGATAAATTGTATGGGTATTTCTGCAAATGCAGGACACAATGTTGATCATCCGTTAAAATTACCTAGCGTAATAAGAAGTTTATTTTATATGAAAACATATGAACTAACTTTTCCTTTAAAGCATCCAAAATATATTATTAATGATGTTGACTACGAAAAGATAGTTTTAAATAAAATGGGAAAAAATAAATTCATTCTTTTCACCAGAAGAGTTGAAGGTGTTTTGAGAAGAATTTTTTATGGGTATTTGTTGAAAAAATAAATTATTGAAAGTATGATTCCAGTTACTAAACCGTTTTTGCCACCAAAAGAAATATATTCTAATTATTTAGAAGGGATTTGGCACAGACAATGGCTAACCAATATGGGTCCATTGGCAAGTGATTTGGAGTTGAAATTAAAAGATTTTTTAAAATTAGACCATTTGCTTTTCGTAACAAACGGTACTGTAGCACTTCAAATGGCTATTAAAGCATTAGATTTAAAAGGGGAAATAATAACCACTCCTTTTTCATTTGTAGCAACAACAAGTTGTATTGTTTGGGAAAATTGTAGTCCAGTTTTTGTAGAGATTAATAAAGAGTCTTTAAATATTGATCCATTAAAAATTGAAGCAGCAATTAATGAAAATACTTCTGCAATATTGGCTACACATGTTTTTGGGAATCCTTGTGATGTAGTTGAGATTGAAAAAATTGCAAAAAAATACAATTTGAAAGTTATTTATGATGCTGCTCATGCTTTTAAAGTAGAAATTGAAGGGAAATCAATATTTGAGTACGGCGACATTTCTACATGTAGTTTACATGCCACTAAGCTATATCATTCAATTGAAGGAGGTTTTGTTGTTTCTAAAAATTCTGAATTAATCAAAAAAATGGCGTTTATTAGAAATTTTGGATTTAATGGGCCTGAAGCATTTGCAGAGTTAGGAATAAACGGAAAAAATTCTGAATTTCACGCCGCAATGGGATTGGCCAATTTAAAGTTTATAGATGAAATAATTTCCAAAAGAAAAACTATTTCTAAAAGATACGATGAAAAACTTAAAGATCTTAAAATTGTAAAACAAAAATGGCATTCGGGTTCTGTGAATAATTACGCATATTATCCAGTAATTTTTGAAACCGAAGAAATGATGCTTAAAAGTAAGGCTTATCTTGAAAAGCATGAAATTTTTACCAGAAGATATTTTTATCCGTCACTTGCAAATACGTTACCTTATTTGCAACCTAAAAATTTCTCGATTACAGATGATATTGCTAAAAGAGTTTTGTGTCTACCGTTATATACAGATTTGACAATTGAAGAAGTTGATTTAATATGTAGATTATTGTTAAGAACTCAAAATAATTAAATAGATGCAAATAATTGCAACAAATTCAGTTGTTACAAAAAACATTTCGGATAATTATAGCCATATAAGAGTTTCTGCAAGAATTATTAAAGAAAATTTACCTTTCAATTTTGAGTGATTCCAAACAAATAAAAATAGGCGCTTTAATTTCCTATATCTCTGTAGGATTCAATATTCTAGCAGGAATTTTGTATACTCCTTGGATGATTTCTATTATTGGAAAATCTGATTATGGGATATATGTTCTAGTAATGGCTTTGTTGTCTTATTTTGTAATGGATTTTGGTTTAGGTCAAGCCATTGCTAGAAAAATAAGCGTGTATAAACTAGAAAATAATCAAAAAAAAATAGATGAATTACTAGGTTTAGCTTCAAAATTTTATCTTTTAATCAGTTTAATAATACTAACAGCACTTGTTCTTAGTTATTTTTTTCTAAACAATATCTTTGGAAAACTGACGCATGAGGAATTTCAAAAGTTAGAAGTTGTTTATGTAATAAGTGGTGTTTTTAGTGTAATTTCATTTCCGTTTCTAATAATGGAAGGAATTTTTATTGCCTATCAAAGATTTATTTTTCTAAAATTATGTGATGTTATCAGTAAAGTTGCCATCATCATTGCTATGGTTGGGGCATTGTTTTTTGGATACAAACTATATGCATTAGTATTGATTAATGCTGTTATTGGCTTCCTGCTTATTTTTGTAAAATTCGGCTATCTTTTTAAAAATACCTCAATAAGGATTAACTTTAGCTTTACGGATAAAACTGTTCTTAAAGAATTAATGGGTTTCTCCTTTTGGACCACAATAATTGGAGTAGGACAACGATTACTCTTTAATATCTCCCCAATTCTATTGGGAATTCTTTCAGGAACCAGTCAAATTGTTTTTTTTTCCATAGGAAATATCATTGAAGGCTATACTTGGACTATTGCCAATGCTCTTAACGGATTGTTTCTTTCCAAGGTTACCCATCTAGAATCTAAAGAGAATAACCTTAAATCAATAACCGACTTAATGATTAAAGTCGGAAGAATGCAATTGACAATTATAGGGCTTTTATTCGTTGGATTAATTATCCTAGGAAAACAGTTTATATTATTGTGGATGGGAGAAGGATATGAACCCTCTTATTATATTGTATTGTTATTGGTTTTACCTGGAATTATAACATTAACACAAGAAATCGCGGGAACTTATCTGATTGTTTTAAATAAATTAAAAATTAGAGCTATAATTATATTGTTTACATCTGTTTTAAGCGTTTTTATTTCATTTTCCCTAGCTCCAAAATATGGTGCAATAGGTTGTGCAATAGGTATTTTTGTTGCAAATTTACTTGGACAAGTCGTTGGAATGAATTACATATATTGGAAAGTTATTAAACTTGAAATCCCTCGTTTTTTTAAAGAATGTTATTTGAGTATGGTTTTGCCAATAGTAGTAACATTACTTGTTGGCATAGCAGTAAACTATTTTATATTACAAATAAGTATAGTAATATTTATTATGAAAGTAATAATAATCAGTTTTATTTATTTAATGATGATGTGGTTCTTTGGACTTAAAACGGATGAAAAATTGTTGTTTCAAAATGGAATAACTAAATTGCTACAAAAACTAAAATTAGTATGAAGCCTAAAGTTTTAGTAATAAGCCGAGATTCTTGGAATGATACAAACAATAGTGGAAACACCTTGTCTAATCTATTTCAATATTGGGAATCTGATAAAATCGCTAATTTATATTTTAGAGACGAAATTCCTAACAACAAAGTTTGTACTCAATATTTTAAAATTTCTGAAAGCCTACTTGTTAGAAAATTTTTAAGAAAAACAAAAGTAGCTGGTTTAAAGTTTGAAAAAAGATTGGATGAAACAAGAGAGATTGATAATGAAATAGAATACCAAAAAACAGAAAAAAAACTATACGATTTTTTTAGAAATAATAGATGGTATCTGTTTTTGTGGGCAAGAGAGTTGTTATGGTTTATAGGAAAATGGAAGAGCAAAGAATTAGATGATTTTTTAGAAGAACTTAGTCCGGATATTATATATTCTCCGTCGTATGACTCTTTCTATATGCATGCTGTTTTGTATTATGTTCAGAAAAAAACCAAGGCAAAAGTTGTTTATTTTCATTGTGATGATTTAGTTACTTATAGGCAATATTCACTATCGCCATGGTATTGGGTTAATAGATTTGTCCTCCGAAACTATATGAATAAAAGTATAAAAATGGCCGATTTAAATTATTGTATAATAGATGAGCAAGCTAGAGTAT
>NZ_JAYWDT010000047.1:0-4555 GCF_043779715.1 Flavobacterium sp. | reverse complement strand
ATCAATTGCCAGCTTTTATAAGCCCTTTCCCAAATGATTTTTTGTATGAAATAAAATTCCTAAAAGCTTATTTATATAATTACTTGAAGTCATCATTAAAAATAGACCAAAGAAAAAACGGTTATATTTTTGATGCTATTCAGGTATACATCATGATGAAATATATCGAAGAAAATCATCCAGAACTAAAAATGTTAGGGAACCTTTCTAAATATAAAATTCTAAAAGGTTATAATCTAGTAAATGCCGATTTTAATGCGCAATACAAATACTTATACCTACTCATGGCGAGAGATAATCTAGACCAAGCCATTGGAGAATCGAAAGAAAACTTTATCAAATTTAACGAGCAAATCGCAGGGAAATATAAAGCTGGTTTGAGTTTTAAATATTTGAACTCAGTTCTAAAAGATAGTACTGTTGAAAATAGTTTTAGAGAGTTTTTACTGTTAAATCAAGAAAAACAAACCGATTTAGATGATTTCGAATCCATTTTGAAGAAAAATTCTAATCAAAATATCGATTGGTTTTTTTTAAATTTAATTAATTCGAGAAAAATTATCGATTATAAATTTGGTAAATTAAACAAAACCAAAGATAGTATTTCTGTAACCATAAAAAATAATTCTAACACAACAGTTCCTATAACTATAAGCGGATTAAAAAATAAGGAAATTGTTTTTACCCAATGGTTGTACAATATAAAAAATGATACAACATTTGCAATTAGCAGAAATATTGCAGACAAATTAGTCTTAAATTATAATAACAATATTCCTGAATTTAATTCTAGAAATAATTACAAATCGCTAAAAGGGTTTTTATCTCTAAACAGACCATTAAGACTTAATTTCTTTAAAGATTTAGAAAATCCCGCTTATAATCAGATTTTTTATGTCCCAGAAGTCACTTACAATTTATATGACGGAATAATTACCTCATTAAGTTTGCACAATAAATCATTTGTGGGACGAACTTTTATTTATGATGTAAGCCCAAGTTATTCGACAAGAACAAAATCATTTACTGGTTCAGGAGGAATCTCATTTAGACAACAATTTAGAAATAAAGAACTTTATGAAATTAGATACGGATTAAGCGGTGCTTATTATCATTATATTCAAAATGCAGCTTATTTAAAAATAAATCCCGTATTACAATTTAAGTTTAGAGATTCCGATTTGCGAAGTAATAAAAGACAATATCTTACTTTTAGAAACATATTTGTAAACAAAGATCCTGCACCCATTACCATTAAAACAAACACAACGACAAAAGATTCTCCCTTAAGTTATTCTGTTTTTGATGTAAAATATTCGATGCGTAATTCCGAAATTTCAAAAGGTTTTGCTTTTGCAACCGATTTACAATTTTCAGGAAATTTTGGTAAAATTTCAACCGAAATTGCCTACCGAAAACTCCTAGAAAATAATTATCAATTTAGTTTAAGATTGTATGCAGGAACATTTTTATACAAAAAAACAACTACCGAATTTTATAGCTTCGGACTAGACAGACCCAAAGATTATCTATTCGATTATAATTATTATGGTCGTTCAGAAAGCACAGGATTATTTAGCCAAGAAATAATAATTGCCGAAGGTGGTTTCAAATCTAAATTTGCAAATCCGTATGCAAACAAATGGATGACAACTGTAAACGCAACTTCATCTATATGGCATTGGATCGAAATGTATGGAGATGTGGGTTTGTACCAAAACAAAGGGAAAAATCCTAAATTTGTATATGATAGTGGTTTACATCTTGACTTAGTACCTGGCTATTTCGAGCTGTTTTTACCCGTATATTCTAGTAATGGATTTGAAATGGGACAAAAAAATTACCAAGAAAAAATACGATTTATTGCTACATTTAATCCCAAAACACTTATTGGGCTTTTTACACGAAAATGGTTTTAATATTTCAGTTTTTTGATTTTATTTTTAAATAAAAAACATTAAAATTCAACATTAAAAACATATAATGTAATTTTATAGTTGTAATTAATATAAAAATTATCAATAATTCAATAATATTTTTCTCTTCATATATACAACATAACTAGTTTTTACTTAAATTTGTCATTATTACATTTCGAATTTATGATACAAGTAGAAGAAAAACAGCCGTTAACTTTTGAAGATTTCAAAACCGAAGTTATACACGATTATACCATTGCAACCACAAGTCGCGAATGTAGTTTACTAGGAAGACGTGAAGTTTTGACTGGAAAAGCCAAGTTCGGAATCTTTGGAGATGGTAAAGAAATTCCACAATTGGCGATGGCAAAAGCCTTCAAAAATGGTGATTTTCGTTCAGGATATTATCGTGATCAAACCTTTATGATGGCGATTGGTCAAATGACAAACCAACAGTTTTTTGCAGGTTTATATGGTCATACCGATTTGGCTCATGATCCTATGAGTGCTGGCCGTCAAATGGGTGGGCATTTTGCTACACATTCACTAGACGAAAACGGAAACTGGAAAAACCTAACGCAACAAAAAAATTCGAGTGCCGATATTTCTCCAACAGCTGGGCAAATGCCTCGTTTGTTAGGTCTTGCACAAGCATCAAAAATATATAGAAACGTTTCTGGAATAAACCAAACTAACTTTTCTGAAAAAGGAAATGAAGTTGCTTGGGGAACTATAGGAAATGCATCTACCTCTGAAGGTTTGTTCTTTGAGACAATCAATGCAGCTGGTGTTTTACAAGTACCAATGGTGATGAGTGTATGGGATGACGAATACGGAATTTCGGTTCATGCACGTCATCAAACTACCAAAGAAAACATTTCGGAAATCCTAAAAGGTTTCCAACGTGATGAAGATAATAAAGGTTACGAAATTATGACTGTAAACGGTTGGGATTATCCAACATTAGTCGAAACGTATCAAAAAGCTTCAGCAATAGCTAGAGAAGAACATATTCCAATATTAATTCACGTTCGTGAACTTACACAACCACAAGGACATTCTACTTCTGGGTCGCACGAGCGTTACAAAAATGCCGAAAGACTAGAATGGGAAGGCGATTTCGATTGCTTACGCCAAATGAAATTGTGGATGATTGAAAACAATATTGCCACATCTGAAGAAATTGATGCTATAGACAATCAAGCCAGAAAAGAGGTTTTAGAAGCTAAAAAAGCAGCTTGGACAGCATTTTTAACACCTATTAAAGAAGAAAGAGACGAATTAGTTTCGTTGTTAAATACGATTGCAAATAGTAGCGAAAATAAAGTTTTTATAGAAAAATATGCAAGTGATTTAGCAGCAATAAAAGAGCCTATAAGAAAAGATAGTATTACAACAGCCCGTAAAATTTTACGATTAATTGTCAAAGAAAACGGAAAAGACCAACTAGCTACTTGGATTACTAATTATACAAATAAAATTCAACCAAAATTTAGTTCTCACCTATTTTCGCAATCAGATAAAAATATATTTTCTGTCAAGGAAGTTTTACCAACTTACGATAATTCTGCCGAAGAAGTAGATGCTCGTTTGGTTTTGCGTGATAATTTTGATGCTATTTTTACAAAATATCCTGAAAGTTTAATTTTTGGAGAAGATGCAGGAAATATTGGAGATGTAAACCAAGGTTTAGAAGGAATGCAAGAAAAATACGGCGAGCTTCGTGTTGCCGATGTTGGTATTCGTGAAGCTACCATTTTAGGTCAAGGAATAGGAATGGCAATGCGTGGTTTGAAGCCTATTGCTGAAATTCAGTATTTAGATTATTTGCTTTACGCTATTCAAATCATGAGCGACGATTTGGCAACTTTACAATATAGAACTGCTGGTCGCCAAAAAGCGCCACTTATTATTCGTACTCGTGGTCACCGTTTAGAAGGAATCTGGCATTCAGGTTCTCCTATGGGAATGATTATTAATGCGATTCGTGGTATTCACGTTTTAGTTCCTAGAAATATGACTAAAGCGGCTGGTTTTTATAACACTTTATTAGAAACTGATGAACCTGCTCTTGTGGTTGAATGTTTGAATGGTTACCGTCTAAAAGAAAAAATGCCAACCAATTTAGGTGAATTTAAAACGCCAATTGGTGTGGTTGAAACTATTAAATCCGGAAACGATATTACTTTAGTTTCATACGGATCAACATTACGACTAGTAGAGCAAGCCGCAAAAGAATTATTAGAAGTAGGAATTGATGCCGAAATTATAGATATCCAATCATTATTGCCATTTGATGTAAATCACGATATTGTAAAATCATTGAGCAGAACAAACCGATTGTTAATTATAGATGAAGATGTTCCTGGTGGTGCTTCGGCTTATATTTTACAACAAATTATCGACGAGCAAAAAGGATATATGGTATTAGACAGTCAACCTGAAACATTAGCTGCAAAATCGCACCGACCATCTTACGGAACTGACGGAGATTATTTCTCGAAACCATCTGTCGAGGATATTTTTGAGAAAGTATATGGGATGATGCATGAAGTAAATCCAAATAAATTTCCTAGTTTATATTAAAAAAATAAAAATTTAAAAACGCCGGACGAAGAAATTTGTTTGGCGTTTTT
>NZ_JAYWDT010000046.1:0-4579 GCF_043779715.1 Flavobacterium sp. | reverse complement strand
TCATTTTTTGTAGATATAGTTTTTGCGAAATACAAACATTACGAAAAAGCAAAAAAAATATTGGAATTAATGACAACGCATTTTAAAGTTTTAGGAGAATACAAAAAGGGAGAACAATGATAACAATAGCAAACAGATTAAAAACAGTCGAAGAATATTACTTCTCATCAAAATTGAGAGAAGTACGGGAGCTCATTGCTCAAGGGAAGCCTATTGTAAATATGGGAATTGGAAGCCCAGATTTACAACCGTCAAAATTAGTTACCCAAGCAATACAAAATGCTATGTTTGATGATGTGTCGCATCAATATCAATCCTACCAAGGTTTGCCAGAATTGAGACAGGAAATGGCAAATTTTTACAAAAATAATTTTCAGGTTGACTTAAATTTCAACAATGAGATTTTACCACTAATGGGCTCTAAAGAAGGGATTATGCATATTTCACTCGCTTTCCTCAATGAAGGAGACGAAGTTTTAATTCCAAATCCCGGTTATCCAACTTATACTTCGGTAACAAATTTAGTGGGAGCAAAACCTATTTTCTATGATTTAATAGCAGAAAATAATTGGGAACCTGATTTTGAATATTTAGAGAAAACAGATTTAACCAAAGTAAAACTCATGTGGGTAAATTATCCACACATGCCAACGGGAACAAGTGGTAGCTTACATTTATTTGAAAAGTTGGTGGCTTTCACCAAAAAAAATCAAATCTTGTTGGTAAACGATAATCCATATAGTTTTGTTTTAAACGACAATCCAATTTCAATTTTGCAAATAAAAGGAGCAAAAGAAGTTGCGCTAGAATTAAACTCATTATCTAAAACTTACAATATGGCAGGTTGGCGCGTGGGAATGGTTTCTGGAAATTCAAAATATATCGACGCAATTTTGAAAGTAAAAAGCAATATGGATTCAGGTATGTTTTACGGAATTCAAAAAGGAGCGATCGAAGCATTGAAACTAGATAAATCTTGGTTTGATGAACAAAATGAAATTTATCACAAACGTAGAAAATTAGTTTTTCAATTGGCAGACAAACTAAAATGCACTTATGATAAAAACTCTGTTGGTCTATTTGTCTGGGCAAAATTACCAATAGGAATAACTAATTCGGAAGATTTTGTAGATGAATTGTTATATGAAAAAGATTTATTTATTACACCAGGAACAATTTTTGGAAACAACGGAGAAAGTTATGTTAGATTTTCTCTATGTATTTCCGAAGAAAAAATTAAAGAAGTTTTATCAAGAATTTTGATAGAAGAACAAATTCATTTATAATTTTGTAACAAACACAAACTATGGAAAATAGTATTTCATTACGCACTTGGTTAGACGATTTCAAATTATCACATCCTTTAGTAATTGCTGGGCCTTGCAGTGCCGAAACAGAAGAGCAAGTCCTGAAAACAGCACACGAATTAAAAAACTCTGATGTGAGTATTTTTAGAGCAGGAATCTGGAAACCAAGAACGCGTCCGGGAGGATTTGAAGGCGTTGGCGAAATTGGTCTTAAATGGTTGCAAAAAGCCAAAGCCGAAACTGGACTTTTAATGGCAACCGAAGTAGCAAATGCTACTCATGTAAAATTAGCATTAGAACATGATATTGATGTTTTGTGGATTGGAGCTCGAACCACCGTAAACCCTTTTGCAGTACAAGAGATTGCCGATGCTTTGCAAAATACAGATAAAATTGTATTGGTAAAAAACCCCGTAAATCCAGATTTAGCTTTGTGGATTGGCGGTGTAGAACGTTTGTATAATGCAGGAATCAAAAAATTAGGTGTTATTCACAGAGGTTTTTCTACTTACGAAAAAACAAAATACCGTAACATTCCCGAATGGCAAATTGCAATCGAATTGCAAAGTCGTTTCCCGGATTTACCATTAATAATCGATCCATCCCACATAACAGGAAACCGAAATATGATTCAGGAAGTGTCGCAACAAGCACTCGATTTGAATTATGACGGATTAATTATCGAAACGCATACAGATCCAAACAATGCTTGGAGTGATGCGGCACAGCAAGTAACTCCAACTGTTCTGAAACAAATTTTCGAAGATTTAAAAGTAAAAAAAATGACCGTTGAAGAAGATGGTTATAACACAGAAATGATAAAACTACGAGCCAATATTGATATTTATGACAGTAAAATCCTCGAAATTTTAGGTAACCGTATGAAAGTCGCTGAACAAATAGGAGCGCTTAAAAAAGCAAATAATGTTGCCGTTTTACAAAACAAACGATGGAACGAAATTTTAGGAAAAATGATTCTAGATGGAGATGAAAAGGGATTAAGTGAAGAATTTATCTTAAAAATGTTTAAAGCGATTCACCAAGAAAGTATTACACACCAAGAGAAAATTATAAATAAATAATTTTAAATGTTGAATTATAAATTCTAAATTAGAATTAACGTAATTTTGTCATTCAAAATTCATAATAAATTAAATGACAGGAATCGTTTATAAATCTACAGGAAGTTGGTACACCGTAAAATCTTTGCAAGGCGATTTTATGGAATGTCGTATAAAAGGAAAATTTCGAATGAAAGGGATCAAAAGTACCAATCCAATTGCTGTGGGTGATGTTGTCGATTATGATTTAGATGAAAATTCCGATGTTATAACTGGTACAATAAATAATATTCACGAAAGGAAGAATTATATAGTTCGTAAATCGGTCAATTTATCGCATCAAATGCACATTATTGCATCAAATTTAGATTATGTTTTTTTATTGATAACGATAAATAATCCGCCAACAACAACCAATTTTATAGATCGTTTTCTAGTTACTGCCGAAGCTTACGGAATAGAAACTATTTTGGTTTTTAATAAAATAGATACTTACGATGAAGCGATGCTCGACGAGCAATTGTTTATGCAATACATTTATCAGCAAATTGGTTATAAATGTTTGAAAGTTTCATCGACCGAAGGAAAAGGAATCGAGGAACTGAAAGACATGATGAAAGGCAAAGTAACTATGTTTTCAGGACATTCTGGTGTAGGGAAATCAACTTTAGTCAATGCGATGGAACCAAGTTTGCATCTAAAAACTAAAGTAATTTCCGAACAAAGTAAGCAAGGACAGCACACCACGACATTTGCTGAAATGTATGATTTGTCTTTTGGTGCCCAAATTATTGATACACCAGGAATAAAAGGTTTCGGAATTGTAGATATGGAAAAAGAAGAAATTTCAGGTTATTTTCCGGAATTTTTCAAACTTAAAGACCAATGCAAGTTTAACAATTGTTTGCACAAAGATGAACCGAAATGCGCTGTTAAAGACGCTTTAGAAAAAGACGAAATTTCCTATTCACGATACAATAGTTACCTAAAAATACTAGAAGGCGACGACGAAACTTATCGTACCGATATTTATAATGACGACCGAATTGCGAGTGACGAAACGAGAAATAAAAATTAGGCAAAAGTGAAAGCAGTAATTCAAAGAGTTTTATCATCATCGGTAGTAATAGATTCTAAAACAGTAGCCGAAATTCAACAAGGCTTATTAATTCTTGTAGGAATTGAAGACTCAGACAATCAAGAGGAGATCCTTTGGTTAACCTCAAAAATAATTAATCTTCGCATTTTTGCTGATGAAAATGAAGTAATGAACCTTTCGGTAAAAGATGTAAATGGCGAGATCATTGTCGTTTCACAATTTACACTTCACGCTTCGACCAAAAAAGGAAAACGACCAAGTTATATAAAAGCATCAAAGCCAGAAATAGCCATTCCGTTATACGAAAGTTTTGTTTCACAATTAGAAATCGAATTAGGTAAGAAAGTACAAGCTGGTATTTTTGGAGCAGATATGAAAGTTTCTTTAGTAAATGATGGGCCAGTAACTATAATTATAGATAGTAAAAATAGAGAGTAGTTGTTAATATTTAACTTACTTTTGCGCCAAATTTTCCACACATGAAGTTCAATTTTTTTTTCTTTCTATTGTTTGTTAATGTTTTACAATCCCAAACATTAATTAATGCTCAGTTTATAGTTTCAGATGATTTAAAGGAAAACGCAAATAGTGTAGTTTTAAATCAGGAAATTAATGTTGAAATAGTTTCTCAGGATAAAATAATTATAAGAAAAAACAAAACCATTTTAGTTTATAATGAGTTGGGCTTAAAAAACATTGATGCTATTGAATTCTATGATAAGTCTACTAAAATTAGCTCCTTTGAGGCAAGTTTATACTCATCTTTAGGAAAAAAAATAAAGCAATTTAAAGACAAAGATTTTAATGATCGAAGCGCAGCCGACGGATTTTCTATCTATAACGATAGTAGGGTTACTTCGCTTGACTTTACACCGACTGAATATCCGTTTGTAATTGTTTTTAAAAGCGAAATTCAAAGTTCAAACACGGCTTTTATTCCTTCATGGTATCCAATTGATGATTTCTATGAAAGTGTTGTAAAATCGGAAATAAGTATTTCTTTTCCTGATAATTTAGGATTTAAACACAAAGAAATAAATTTTCAGGATAAAAAAATAATCAAAACAGAAACTAAAAATAGTATATCATTTTTAACAGAAAATATTCCTGCA
>NZ_JAYWDT010000045.1:0-50388 GCF_043779715.1 Flavobacterium sp. | reverse complement strand
AGGAAAGAACACAAACCAGAAAATAACGTTATGGATATGGTTGCCTGTATGGGTATTGAACTTCTGACCGAAGAACAATATCGAGCGTTGCAACAATTTGGGAATTTCGATACAAAAACATCGAGTTGGATAGAAACTCCTTCTGAAATCAGAAAACTTGGTGGCGCTATTTTTGCGGATTTTCGTTACGGAAATGTTTTTGTATACCATAATGGCGCAGAATCTTACTATGCAGCTAGAGGGTTTCGTGGGTCGTTAAGGGTTTAGTCTTGATAGTTTGCAAGGAAAGAATGCAAATTCCTAACTAGCCCTGATGATGGAATTGTTGGAGCTCTTCTCTTTTTCAGAGAAAGCGACTTCCAGCAGCGGGAATTTCGATAGCAAAAAGGTCCGAACAATTCGCTCCAAAAAATCGTAATTCCTAATTCGTAATTCCTAAATCTAAAATCGTATATTTGCTTTTATTTTAAGTTGAAAAATGGATAAGAAAGTTGAAGAGTTCTACGAACGATTGAAGGTAGAATTAGATAATAGTAATACTTGGCCTGCGGAATATTTATTTAAATTTATTGTTCCTACGGTTGATGATAATGTGGCACGTGTTGAAAACGCTTTTAATTGTTTGGGCGCAGTGATAAAAACTACAAAGTCTAAAACAGGCAAATTTACCAGCATATCTGTAGATGTGACTATGAAAGATGCCGATGAAATAATTGCTAAATACCAAGAAGTAGGTACTATAAAAGGTATCGTTTCCCTGTAAATATGAACACAAAATATACAAAAGAAATTGCTGGCGACGTGGTGCAGTATTTAGAATACAATTCGGAAAGAAAACCCCTTATTATTCCTGAATATGGTAGGTATCTGCATGTTTTAATAGACCAAGCAACAGCTATCGAAGACAGAACGGAACGTAATAAAGCAGCGAAATATATCATATCGGTGATGGGGAATTTGAACCCACATTTGCGTGATGTTTTAGATTTTCAGCACAAGTTATGGGATCAAATATTTATCATGTCTGATTTTAAATTAGATGTCGATTCTCCGTATCCTATTCCCTCGCGTGAGGTTTTAAAAATGCGTCCTGATCCTTTGAAATATCCTCAAAATTTTCCTAAATATCGTTTTTACGGAAACAATATTAAGTACATGATTGATGTGGCAAACAAATGGGAAGAAGGCGAACTGAAAAATGCTTTGTGCAAAGTGATTGCTACGCACATGAAGAAATCTTATTTGAGTTGGAACAAAGACACAGTAACTGACGAAGTTATTTTTGAGCATTTACTAGAATTGTCTGACGGAAAAATAAACTTGACTCAAAGCACTGAAGAGTTATTAAACTCTAACGATTTGATGCGAACTAACAAACGTATGTCGAACAAAATACAGACAAATAACACCAATGGGAAGCCAAAAATTATAAAAAATGGGAAGCCAAAACCTTTTGTGAAAAATAATAACAATCCGAAATAAAGGAACTAAGGCACTGAGGTACTGAGGTTTTAAGTTTGTAAAAAAACACACAATCTTAGAACCTTAGAGCCTTATAATTTAGAACCTCATAACTTAGAACCTTAGAAAAAAATGAGTACTTTCAAAATAGAAGGCGGTATCCGACTAAAAGGAGAAATCACACCACAAGGAGCGAAAAATGAAGCATTACAAGTTTTATGTCCAGCATTATTAACTTCTGAAAAAGTTAGAATAACTAATATTCCAGACATTATTGATGTAAACAAATTAATTGTTTTACTTGGAAATCTAGGTGTAAAAATTAAAAAAAATGGTCCAGGAGATTATACTTTTCAGGCTGATGAAGTAAATATTGATTATTTAAAAACCGAAGCTTTCAAAAAAGAAGGTGGTTCACTTCGTGGTTCTATTATGATTGTTGGTCCGTTATTAGCAAGATTTGGTTGTGGGTATATTCCAAAACCAGGTGGAGACAAAATAGGAAGAAGACGTTTAGATACACACTTTGAAGGATTTATAAATCTTGGTGCTAAATTTAGATACGAAAGAGAAGACCATTTTTACGGTGTAGAATCTGAAGGCAAACTAAAAGGTGCTTATATGTTACTTGATGAAGCATCAGTAACGGGAACGGCAAATATTGTAATGGCGGCGGTTCTTGCCGAAGGAACAACCACAATTTATAATGCTGCTTGCGAACCATACTTACAACAATTGTGTAAGATGCTAAACTCGATGGGCGCAAAAATAACAGGTGTTGGTTCGAACTTACTAACTATTGAAGGAGTAGATTCTCTTAGTGGTTGTGAGCACAGAATTTTACCCGATATGATCGAAATTGGTTCTTGGATTGGTCTTGCAGCTATGACAAGAAGCGAAATAACCATTAAAAATGTGTCGTGGGACAATTTGGGAATTATTCCAAATACTTTTAGAAAATTAGGAATTACTTTAGAAAAAAGAGGAGATGATATTTACATTCCTACTCATGAAAATTATGAAATAAAAACCGATATCGATGGTTCGATTCTTACCATTTCTGATGCACCTTGGCCAGGATTAACTCCCGATTTATTGAGTATTATTCTTGTAGTTGCAACTCAAGCAAAAGGAGATGTTTTAATACACCAAAAAATGTTCGAAAGTCGATTGTTTTTTGTGGACAAACTAATAGATATGGGAGCAAAAATCATGCTTTGTGATCCACACAGGGCGGTAATTATGGGACATGATTTCGAATCACAACTCAAAGCAACCACAATGTCTTCTCCAGATATTAGAGCTGGAATATCTTTGCTAATTGCTGCGCTTACTGCAAAAGGAACAAGTATTATCCAGAATATCGAACAAATAGATCGTGGTTACGAAAGAATTGATGAACGTTTAAGAGCAATTGGAGCAAATATTGTAAGAGAGTCGTAGAAATGAACTTAAATCAAGTTACAATTTCAGTCAAAAATGTAGAGCAATCTATCATATTTTATCAAAAATTGGGTTTAAACCTCATTGTAAAATCTGTGCCAGACTACGCAAGATTTGAATGTCCCGATGGTCATGCTACTTTTTCTTTACATAGAAACGAAGAAGCTAATAACGGAACTTGGATTTATTTTGAAGTTAACAATGTTGATATTAAAATAAATGAACTTCTAGAAAATAATTTTATCATAAACGAACTCCCAGAAGATAAACCATGGTTGTGGAGAGAAGCTAGATTAAAAGATTTAGACAATAATATCATTATCATTTATAACGCTGGAAAAAACAGAAAAAGTCCACCATGGCGTATATAATAATAACAAATCCCATTACTTACGTTTTGGGATTTACTTTTTAAACTATATGGAAACCTACATTATTATTTTACTTTGTATTGCTTCATTTTTTGCCGGTTTTGTAGACGCCGTTGTTGGTGGTGGCGGATTAATTCAGACTCCAATAGCATTAATATTATTACCTAATTTCCCCATCTCATCTATAACTGGATCGCTAAAAATTCCTGGAATTAGTGGTACGAGCGTTGCGGCTTTTCACTATTTGAAAAATGTAACCATGAACTGGAAATTATTAGTCATTATGGCTCTATTTTCTTGTGGATTTGCTTTTTTGGGTTCAGAATTATTAACCCTTGTGAGTAATGATTTTATGAAACCTTTGTTGTTTGGAATTCTAATTTTATTAGCTATTTACACTTTTATCAAAAAAAATTTTGGACAACATCAAATCAAAGAATTGTCCGAAACTAAGATAATATTTTTTGGAATCATCATCAGTTCTTTTATTGGATTTTATGACGGATTTATTGGTCCTGGAACAGGAAGTTTTCTTGTTGTAGCATTTATTACTATTCTTGGTTTCGATTTCTTGCATGCTTCTGCCAATGCAAAAATGGTCAATGTTGCTTCAAATATTGGTTCGATTACTTTATTTATTCTGAAAGGAAAAATCATTTGGCTCATCGCAATTCCTATGGCTTTTTGCAACGCTTTTGGTGGTTGGTTAGGCGCTAAAACAGCTCTAAAAAAAGGAAATGGTTTTATTCGAGTTTTCTTTTTAATAGTAGTAATCGGGACTTTGATTCGTTTTGGATATGATGTGTTTTTTAAACGGTAGTTGTTTGTCTATTTAATTTAATCCAAAAAATTCAAAAATTTCAATCCAAAAATCACACCGTCAGTCTGAAAACCATTTTGATATGAGCGAACATAATCCAATCTGAAAATTTTAAATTTACCGAAACCTAAATTATCCAATCCCGCAGAAAACTCATGATATGGAGTTTTGTTAGACACCGAAAGGTTATGATAACCCAAAATTAAATTCGATTTCAATTTATTTAATAATGGGATTTTATTAATAATAAAACCTTTATCATCATATTCTGAATG
Source organism: Flavobacterium sp. (assembly GCF_043779715.1). Taxonomy (GTDB): domain Bacteria; phylum Bacteroidota; class Bacteroidia; order Flavobacteriales; family Flavobacteriaceae; genus Flavobacterium. The sequence goes on along the minus strand of NZ_JAYWDT010000045.1, from coordinate 46,018 downwards.
AACTTCAAAAAAAGCATCATTGGTACTGTTTGCGTAATAAGGCATCAAGTTAAAAACATTCAAATAATTGTCCGATTGCCCAATTCTAGTCTGATTTCCCGAAAAATGTTTGTAATCTACAAAGGAAATATTATCTGCCCCGAAGAATTTTCCAGCAGTCAGATTTACACCTAAATGTCCTTTATTTCCTAAAGCAAAATCTTGCGTTACTTTTGCGCCTAAATAGTCAAAATTATAATTGCTTTGGTTTTCGCCAAAACCTTTTTCGTAAGTAAAATATAACGTTGGATATTTATCATTTGCGATATTAAACTTCCCGTCAGGGCGAGTCCAATATTCTTGTCCAAAATTTATTTTTCCAGTTATTTTCCCTTTTGCCAAATTATGTTTTACAATAGCTGGAGTTAAATTATCTAAAGGCAATAACGGATTGTTTGAGGTATACAAATCATTATTTTTTATAATGGTAAAGTCCGTATTATTAAACAATGGTTTCCTTTCAGAATAGTCGAAATTAGCATAAAGAGAAAAACCATTTACCACTTCTTGACTATAGTTTAGTTTGACAAAATTCTTATCGAATAATTTCATATAATTATCTTTGAAAAACAAAGTGCTAACAGAGTTTACAATATCTGAAATTGGATTTTTATCGTTAAACTGAGTTGCTTCACTTCCAACAGAAACAGACAAAGAAGCATTATTATGATTGTTGAATTTTTTAGAAAAATCGGCAATGGCTCTTAATTTAGTTTCGGCAAAACCATAATTAAATTTCGTTCCGAAATTAACATAAGTTCTGTCGTCTGGATTTCGTTTTGTGTATGACAATCCCGCAGATAAATTATAACCTTGAACGGTGTTAAATCGTAATGAAGTTAGTGGTCCGCTATAATTTATAATTCTGTTTTTGTACGAGTTTTTATAAATATAACCTGACAAAACTTGTTGAATATGAAACTTATTTTCTTTCTTGTCTATCGAATCAAGATAAGTTTTTGATTTTCTTAAAATTTGAATACTATCTTTCTTAACATAATCAGTACTTTCTTCGATTGTTAAAGGAACTGGTCGAATCGCATTCCAGAAACTGTCTTCTTTTTTATTCGAATCTTTCTCGAAAGTAAGCACTTCTCTGGTAAATGTTTTTTTGTCGAATTTTGGCTCAAATTCAAAATTACTATACACGTACGTGAAGCGTCCAGAAACATTAATTCCAAACATTCCTGCAATAAAATCAAGGCTTTGTGTATTTTTTGTCCAAATATTATCGATTTTATTATAACTGAAACTTTGTTTTAGAACCAGATTATCCAGCGCTGGAGTTTGCATTCGATAACCTTTCAAATCAACATCAACAGCATAAATTGCCCACGAATCTTCTACAATATATATGTAACCTTCTACAACTGGCTCGATGTCACGGCGCGGAATTACCTTTATTTTATTTACTTGTTGCTTGTCTTCGTTATAAAAACTACCTTCTATTTTAAATTTATAATAATTGAAAGCATTGTCGCTAAGTGGCGAAATTATATTGATTTCGAAAGGCAAATAATTTTCATAAAAATCGAAATCTACACCAGCAGCATTGTTAAAGCTAAAACCATTGTCTTTTCCACTTACTTTTGATGCGATTATGGTTTCTTTCATTTTATCTGGTTTCTGAAAATTTAATCTCGAAACAGTTTCCGATAAATACAAAATTCCGGTTCGGGTAGAATCTAAAGCACCATCAAAATCACCAATTTCCTGACCTAAAATTTTCTTTGGCGCATCTTTTATTCTCATGAGTCCGCGAGAATAAAAATCGGCATTATATTTTGCAGTTTTTGCAGCGTTTTCCTTTTTTGCAGCGATGGCATTACGTATAATTTGATTGGCTGGATTTTCTTGATTGTTTATAACTACTTCGTTTAAAGCAAAATTTTCTTCTACTAATTTCGCATTCAATTCATACGGAAAAGCATCAATAGTAACAGTAATTTTTTTGGTTTTAAAACCTAAATACTGAAAAACAACTACGTATTTTCCGATTTTTTTTACATTCAATTCATAAAATCCTTTTTCGTTTGTTGAAGTATTATTATAAGAATTTTCTATAAAAATAGTGACCGACGAAAGCGGTGCGTTTGTGTCATTAGTTACCAATCCCTTTATTTGAGCGTTACAAATAAATGAAGAGAACAAGACAAGGAATAAAATATTTTTTTTCATAATGCTTTTTTATTGCTGATGCAAACTTAAAGCATCTTAAGAAAGTAAGAAATTAATTAACAAAAGTTTATTTTTTCACAGAAAAAATAGAGTTTAGCCTTGTAATAACTACAAAAACGACTCCAATGCCAAGTCATAGCTTTTTAATCCAAAACCAATAACTACACCCTTTGCGTTTGGCGAAATATAAGATTGATGACGAAAAGTTTCACGAGAAAAAGTATTCGAAATATGCACTTCAACCACTGGAGTTGTAATGGATTTAACACAGTCGCCAATTGCTATAGACGTATGAGTGTAAGCGCCCGCGTTTAGTATTATTCCGTCGTAATCAAAACCAACTTCTTGTAGTTCATTGATGATTTCTCCTTCTACATTACTTTGGTAATAACTTAATTCGACAGAAGGATATTTAGATTTTAGTTTTTCAAAGTAGGTTTCGAAATCTTGATTTCCATATATTTCTGGCTCTCGTTTTCCTAAAAGATTAAGGTTTGGTCCGTTTATAATAATAATTTTCATTGTATGATTATTGTTGTTTTGTAAAAGTACTTATTTAGGCTTTATATTAAAATAAAGTGACCGAAAATTGTAGTTTTAAAAACCAATAAATAACTAAGCTGATTAATAAAAATGATTTAGTTTCTAATCTCAAGTAATTTTTGAAGAAAAAATATTGTTTTAAAATAACCAAAAACAAACCACCTTAGGTTTTTTTTTGCTGCTTTTAACACATAACTAACTAACATTAAATAAGTTAAAAATTGTTAATAACTATTTTTAATCTCCTATCTTTTACGCGTTCATAAATACCTATTTTTAAATAAATTAATTTTAAAACAAAAAAACAATGAAAAAAGTATTATTTACAGCTATCGCTGTGTTTGGTCTTACGGTTGCTAATGCACAATCAAACAAACAAGGAACTATGCATGTTAATGTAATTGGAGGTTTTTTATCAGGAAATTTCACACAACAAGATGATGAAGCTGGTTCATTGAAATATAAAGCTACTGCTACTGGAGCTCAATTTGGGGCTAATTTTCAGTATGGTATTGCAGAAAGTTTTAGTGCTGGTATTGGTCTAGAGTTTGGTACTGCTGTATTAGCATATAAAAGTTTTGATGCTGAGGATTATAATTACTCAAACCCATCATTATCTACTTTCAAAGTAAATTTATCAGGAAGATATTATTTCTTGAACGATGATAAGTTTAATATTTTTGCTGGACCATCTATCGGTTTTACAACTGCTAAAGACAAAGATGCTATTTTTGGTATTGAATATAGTGATTCTCAAAAAACTAAATATTCTGGTTTAAACTATGGTGTTAATGCTGGTGGTAACTATTACTTCTCTGATGTTGTAGGTGTTATCTTAAATGTAGGTTACGAAGGAAGTAGCTTAAAATCAACATATACTGATGAAGACGGTAAGTTTACTGGAAAAGGTACTCTTGGTGGAGTTAAAGTTATGGCAGGTCTTGCTTTAAAATTCTAATCTAATTCTAGATTAAAATAAAGAATACAGAAAATCCCGTCTCGATTTATTACGAGACGGGATTTTTTTATACATGATAACAAAATTGATTCAAAACACAATTTACTGGATATCAGTATCATATAAATAAACCTCTCGAAAGTTCTTTATTTACTTGTTTTTTTAAATAAAATACTATTAAATTTGCTCTGAATTTAAAATTTAAATAAAATGAAAAAAGTATTATTAACTGCTATTGCAGTATTTGCATTTGGTTTTGCTAATGCACAAGAAGGTACAACTACTAGCGATTACAAACCAACTAAAGGTACTGTTACTACTGAAGTAGGTTTAACTGGTGGTTTAAACGCTGCTGACTTTAACCTTAACACAGGTGTTTTAAAGTTTAGATATTTCTTGAAAGATGATTTAGGTTTGCGTTTAGGTTTTGCAACTAATTCTAACAAAACAGAAGAAATTGACAATTCAGATTTAACTAATATTGAAACTACAATTAACAAAAGATCAGATTTAACTTTAAATTTAGGGATTGAAAAGCATTTTGCTGGTTCTGAAAGATTATCTACTTACGCTGGTGCAGATTTATTAATTGGTTTCAGAGGAGCTAAAACTGAATACACAGAAAATGGTTATTCTTATAATGTTGATGGTGCTAACCAAGATCTAAATACAGGTGATTTTAGTGATGTTGCAGGTAATTATTTTGGATTAAGATTATTAACTGGTGCTGACTACTACATTGCTAAAAAAGTATTTTTAGGAGTTGAAGCTGGTTTAAACATTGTTACTGGTAAAAATAAAGATATTGAAATCAGCGAAACAGGTCAACCAAATGTAAATATTGCAGGTGGTAAAGCTTCTGGAATTACTACAAACGTAATTGGCGGTGTAAGAATTGGTTACCAATTCTAATATTCTGAATATTATATAAATAAAACCACGCTAATAGCGTGGTTTTTTTCATTATACCCTTTTTTTAGTCTTACATCTTAAAGCCTATTCCCACTTGGAAAACCATGTTTTTAGAATCGCTATTTTTCACAACTTCATTTAAACTTTGCGTAAAACGACCTGAGATAAATGCCCCTTCTGAAAAATTAAAAGAAACTCCAGCAGCAATGGCTGTATCAAAACTTTCCACTTCGTTTTCTAGAGAAGAACTATTACTGCTCTCTGTTTTTTCAGAAACTTTGAACCCAAATTGAGGTCCCACTTCGATACTGAAAATTTTACCCAAATACAGTTTAGCTAAAATAGGAACGTTTAAATAATCGATCTGATAGGTCACTTTATAACTTGACCCAAATAATGGTTTCACATTGGTTTCGAAACCTTGTCTTGAATAAACGACTTCTGGCTGTAGTGATAAAACTTTTGGCATAAGAGGAATCTCGCCTAAAAATCCAAGATGAAAACTGGTTCTTGGATCTGGTCCTTCTTCAAATTTTCCTTTCGATACCGTAGAATAGTTTAATCCTCCTTTAATTCCAAAACCAGAAGAAGATTCTGAATTTGTAGTTTCTTGAGCAGAAACAATATTCACAAAAGTGAATAAAAATACGGCTAATGCAAATTTTTTAGTTACTTTCATATTCTTTATATTTTATAATACTGTAACGTAAAAATATAAAAAAAAAGTATATTAATTATGAAAAATAATTGGGTCACTTATATTAAAAACTTTAAATCGTATCTAAAAATAGAAAGAGGATTATCTAAAAATTCTATCGATAATTATGTGCTTGATATAGAAAAATTAAGCAACTATTTATCAGATAATAATATCGATATTTCTCCCGTAAAAATAGACGACGAAACGATTCAACAATTTATTTATGAGATTTCTAAAACTGTAAATCCACGTTCGCAAGCCAGAACAATTTCTGGATTAAAAAGTTTTTTCAATTATCTTATTTTCGAAGATTATCGTCCTGACAATCCGTTAGAACTTATAGAAACGCCACGATTGGGACGGAAATTACCCGACACCTTGAATATTGAAGACATCGATAAACTGATTTCTGCTATCGATTTAACAACCAATGAAGGCGAACGAAATCGCGCCATGTTAGAAACTTTATATGCTTGTGGTTTACGTGTTTCGGAATTGGTTTCGCTAAAAATTTCCGATTTGTTTTTTGATGAAGGATTTATAAAAATAACAGGAAAAGGAAACAAACAACGATTTGTACCTATTAGTGAGTACACACAGAAATATATCGAGATTTATAAAAATACCGATAGAAATTTACTTCCAATTCAAAAAGGTCACGAAGATACTTTATTCTTAAACCGAAGAGGAAGACAATTGACCAGAGCAATGATTTTTACCATTATAAAAAACCTAGCTATCGAAATTGGTTTGAATAAAGTAATCAGCCCGCATACTTTCCGACATTCGTTTGCCACACATTTGCTCGAAAATGGCGCCGATTTGCGGTCTATTCAGCTTATGCTAGGGCATGAATCGATAACTACTACCGAAATTTATATGCATGTAGATAGGAAACATTTAAGCCAAGTCATGCAAACTTTTCATCCTAGAAGTAAATAGTTTGAATAAATAAGTGCGTTCTTGTCATTTCGACGAAGGAGAAATCTTATCAAAATTAGTTGTGAAATTTCTCCTTCGTCGAAATGACAAAATGGTTTATTGAAATAAATTCTTCAATTCGTCAAAACTTACTTTTTGTTGTTCTCCAGAAACCAAATTTTTAACAGAAAACTGATTGTTTTTTATCTCATCATCACCAACAATTATAGCTAAGTGAATACCACGTTTCTCGGCATATTGAAATTGTTTGGCAATTTTGACATTGTCAGGATACAATTCGACTTTTGCACCTAATTTTCTCAATTCAGTAATCGCTTTCATTGAATATTTAGTTTCTTCTTGACCAAAATTTAGGAAAATAGCTTTAGAAGTTGTCGTTACCGTTTCTGGAAATAAACCCAACTCTTCGATAACCAGATAAATTCTGTCTAATCCAAAAGAAATCCCGACGCCACTCATATTTTTAAGTCCAAAAATGCCGGTTAAATCATCGTAACGACCACCTCCACCTATAGATCCCATCGAAACAGCCTTTGGCGGAGCCACTTCGAAAATAGCACCTGTGTAATAATTCAATCCTCGGGCAAGTGTTACATCTAAATCTAAAATTGCAGAACTTAATCCTAAATTAGAAACATTGTCGCAAATAAATTGTAATTCTTCAACCCCTTTCATTCCTTCGATTGAATCAGCAAGTAGAACAGATAATTTTTCTATTTTTTCAGAAATAGAACCTGTAAAATTGAATAAAGGTTGCACTTTTTCTATTGCAGTTTCAGAAATTCCTTTTTCGATCATTTCTTTTTTTACGCCGTCCTCTCCTATTTTGTCGAGTTTATCCAGTGCAACTGTAAAATCTATTAATTTGTCCGATGCGCCAATCACTTCGGCAATTCCAGATAATATTTTTCTGTTGTTAATTTTGATGGTGACGCCATCTAATCCTAAATCGGTAAAAACGGAATCATATAATTGTACTAATTCTACTTCTTGCCATAATGAGGTCGAACCTACAACATCGGCATCACATTGATAAAATTCTCTAAAACGTCCTTTTTGCGGACGATCGGCACGCCAAACTGGTTGTATTTGGTAACGTTTGAAAGGGAATTCGATGTCGTTTTGATGTTGTACAACATAACGCGCAAAAGGAACGGTTAGGTCGTAACGAAGTGCTTTTTCAGAAATAGTTGAAGTTAACTTATTACTATCTTTAGCTTCTAAAATCTCTGCATTTGCTTTAGACAAATAATCCCCAGAATTCAATATCTTAAAAATTAATCTATCGCCTTCTTCTCCGTATTTTCCCATTAAGGTTTCGGAATTTTCGAACGAAGGTGTTTCGATAGGTTGGTAACCAAATTTCTCGAAATGAGTTCTCATTTTCTGAATAATATATTGGCGTTTTGCTACTTCTGCTGGCGAAAAATCACGGGTTCCTTTTGGTATGCTTGGCTTCATTTTGTTGTGTATTCGGTTATTCGATTATTTGGTTATTCGATTACAGAAGGTTTTAAAAATTGCTTTTTAGCCCTGATGGAAGCGAAAATCCTGTTTCGTTTTTTGGCACGAAACAGATTGTAGCGACAGCAGGAAAATGGATTACAAAAAATCCCAAGCTATTCGCTCCTAAAACTTTTGCAAATATCTTGTTTTTTAGGCTATTTATAAAATTTTAGATAGAAACTTGTAACAAAATCTGTAATTTCGTGTCAAATAGGTATTATGCTAGGATTATTTAAAGAAAATGTAAAAATTGCGCTGGGTTCTATAAGAACGCAATTGCTTCGTACCATCTTGACAGTGCTTATTATTGCTATTGGAATTACGGCTTTGGTAGGAATTCTGACCGTGGTTTCGGCTCTAGAAAACACTTTGTCTAAAGATTTTGCTTCGATGGGTTCTAATACTTTTTCGATAAATCAGTATGAAAATTCGACCCGAAGTAATGGCAGCGGCGAAAGAGAAAAAATAAATCCTACCATTACTTATGCTGAAGCCAAAGCATTTAAAGAAATTTTTAAATATCCGTTTACCAATACTTCTATTTCGTTTACAGCAACATCGACAGCCGAAGTGAAATTTGAAACTAAAAAAACTGATCCCGAAGCATCTGTTCTTGGTGTCGATGAATATTTTATGCCAAATTCCGGACTTAAAGTTGTAAAAGGTCGAAATTTTACAGGCTTTGACATCGAAAGCAATAACTATGTCTGCGTTTTAGGTTCTGATTTTGAAAAAAAATTATTGAAAGATATTAATCCAATTGATAAAACGATTTCTATTCGTGGCGCAAAATTTAAAGTCATTGGCGTTTTAGAAGAAAAAGGATCAACTTTTGGGAATAGTCAAGATTTACGTGTTATGATTCCTATACAAGTGGCGCGAACTTTATTTACCATGCCCAATATAAATTATACGACTAGCGTGATGATTGATAAAAAGGAATTGCTAAGTAATGCAGTAGATAACGCTACTATCGCTATGCGAAAAGTAAGAAAATTAAGTCCTATTGAAGATGCTAATTTTTCGGTTTCTAGAAGTGATGATTTGATAAATAAAATACTTGGGATTACGCAATATTTAAGCTTGTCGGCATGGTTTATTGGAATTATTACAATTTTCGGTTCTTCGATCGCATTAATGAATATCATGTTGGTTTCGGTAACCGAAAGAACTCGAGAAATTGGCGTTAGAAAAGCATTGGGTGCTAAAAAAAGTACGATTGCGATTCAGTTTTTTATGGAAACTTTAGTAATTGGTCAATTGGGCGGATTATTGGGGATCATTTTAGGGATTCTGATAGGTTATACCATTGCAGTTTTGATTGAGTTTGAGTTTGTAATTCCCTGGCTTGCTATCATATCTGCATTTGTTGTGAGCTTTATTGTGGCTGTGGTTTCGGGTTCTTACCCTGCTATAAAAGCCGCAAAACTAGATCCTATTGAAGCTTTGCGTTACGAATAAAAAGTCTAAGGTCATAAAGACACAGTTTTTGTCATTCTGAGGAACGAAGAATCCCACAGAATGAGTTAATGAGATTCTTCCTTCGTCAGAATGACAATTGTACTTATAATTTATTATAGATTTTGCTTTAGACTTTATGACTTTAAAACACATCGAATCATTCGGTCATTTCCGTAAACATCTTTTTTAAGTTCAATGTTTTTAAAATTATTTTTCTCTAACAAATCGACCATTTCTTTACCTAAATATTGATTGATTTCAAAATACAATCCTCCTCTTTCGGAGAGATTTTTTACAGCCAATTCAGTTATTTTTCGATAAAAAAGTAACGCATCATTATCTTCGACAAAAAGTGCCAAATGCGGTTCGTATTCTAACACATTTTTATGAATTTCCTGTTTTTCTAAATTTCGAACATACGGCGGATTAGAAACTATAATATCAAATTGTTGATTTAAATCTTCGGTTTCTAGAATATTTTGCTCAATAAAAGTGACTTTTACATCGTTCAGTTCTACATTTTTTTTGGCTGTTGCCAGAGCTTTTTCCGAAACATCAATCGCAAAAACTGAGGCATTTGGAAGATTTTTTGCTAACGAAATCGCAATGCAACCAGACCCCGTGCCTATATCGAGAATCTTTAAATCTTTAAATTTTTTAATTTTTAAATCTTTAATAATCCAATCGACCAATTCTTCTGTTTCCGGACGAGGAATAAGGGTGTTTTCATTGACATAAAAAGGCAAACCAAAAAACTCGGTTTCACCTAATATGTATTGAATAGGTTTTTGTTCTTTAAGTTGCCACAAAACTGTTTCCCATCTCGATAGTTGAATTGTATCTAATTCTAAATCTGGATTCAAGACCAAATCGACACGTTTTAGATTATGAAAAGCTTCTAAAATGATATAAAAAAAACTTTCAATTTCTTTTTCATCAAAAATTGAAGTTAGCTCTTGTGTGAATTGTGTTCTATAGTTTTTTATTAGCATTTTTGGCTTCTCAATTATTCATTAGCATTTGTCAACTGTTTTATCATCCAAACAGGACAAGAAGTGTGGCCAGTATTTCCCATAGGTTCGCAAAGATACTCAAAACCAACTTTTTTGTATAATTTCTGGGCGGCTTCCATATATGGCATGGTTTCTAAGTAACATTTTTCATAGCCGAAATCTTTAGCAATATCAAGACATTTTTCCATTAATTGAGAACCTATTCCTAATCCTCGAGCTTCTGGCAAAAAATACATTTTTTGTAGTTCACAAATTGTTTCTGCCTCGTTTTCTAATGGAGCAATTCCGGCTCCACCAATTACAATTTCGTTATTTTCGACTATAAAATATTTTGTTTTTGGATTTCGATACGTTTCAAACATAAAATCTAATTGCTGATCAGCATAAGCCGTTCCTACTTTTGGCGCACCCAATTCCATTAAAACATCACGAACAATTTTTGCAATTGCCTGATTGTCTTTTTGTTGAATTTCTCTAATTATAATATTGTTCATTCTAAAAGTAAAATCTTATTTTTGTGATGTGAAGATACATGAAAAATATATAAAACGTTGCATCGAATTAGCCAAAAACGGTTTGCCATTGGCAATGCCAAATCCTTCGGTTGGTGCTGTAATTGTTTTTGAAAATAAAATTATTGGCGAAGGTTATACTTCTGCTTATGGCGGAAATCATGCCGAAGTAAATGCTATTTCATCTGTAAAAAACAAAAAATTATTAGCAAAATCAACAATTTATGTCAGTTTAGAGCCTTGTAGCCATTTTGGGAAAACTCCGCCTTGCTGTGATTTGATTATCAAATATAAAATTCCAAATGTAGTTATTGGCACAGTCGATTCTAATAGTAAAGTGTCGGGACAGGGAATAAAAAGGTTAATAGAAGCTGGAGCCAATGTAACCGTAGGAATTCTTGAAGTAGAATGTCGAGAATCTAACAAACGATTTTTTGCTTTTCATGAAAAAAAACGACCTTATATTATATTAAAATGGGCAGAAACTGAAGATGGATTTATTGCACCGTCTTTAAAAAATGAACAAAAACCAGTTTGGATTACCAATATTTATTCCAGACAATTAGTACACAAATGGCGAAGCGAAGAACAAGCAATACTTGTGGGAACGCAAACAGTTATTGATGATAATCCAAAATTAGATGTTCGGGATTGGACAGGAGAAAATCCGACAAGAATTGTTTTAGATAAAAATAATAGAATTCCAAAAGAAAGTCATATATTTGATATTCGTCAAAAAACGGTTGTAATTTCTGACAAGACAATTAATTATTCTGAAAATGTAGCTTTGCAAATTGCAACGTTTTTATTTGATAATAATTTGCAGTCCGTAATTATAGAAGGTGGAAGACAAACTTTGCAAACTTTTATAGACGCAAATTTGTGGGACGAAGCAAGAATTTTTAGAGGAAAAGAGATGTTTTCTAGTGGTACAAAAGCCCCCGTAATTACTGGAAAAATAGTGGCGAAAAGCAAAATAGACAATGACGAACTATTAATCTATTTAAACTATGATTAACACTATTATTTTCGATTTTGGCGACGTATTTATCAATCTTGATAGAGAAGCATCGCTTACAGCATTAAAAAAATTAGGATTACATTCTTGGAATGATGAACTCGAAAATTTAAACCAAGAGTTCGAACGGGGAAAACTAACTGAAGTTCAGTTTATTATTGGACTTAAAAAATTAATCCCAAATGCTTCCATCGATGACTTAAGAGCTGCTTGGAACTCGGTACTTTTAGATTTTCCATTAAAAAGATTAGAGTTTTTGCAACGATTATCGATGATGAATTACAAATTGTTTTTACTAAGCAATACCGATGAGATTCATATAGCAAAATTCGAGCACATGCTTGGCGCAACGTTTATAAGAGAGTTTTACCAATGTTTCGAAAAAGTATATTTTTCTTTCGAAATTGGCGTACGCAAACCAGATCCAGAGTCTTTCAATTATATTATCAAAAAACATGGTTTGTCAACAAAAAATACTTTATTTATTGATGATAAAAAAGAAAATACAGATATTGCAGAATCTTTAGGCATGCAAATTTGGAATATTATTCCAGGCGAAGAAGATGTTACTCAACTTTTTGACAAAAAATTTATTCTTAAATAATTTTTTTTGGAAATTCAAGACACTTATTTTACTATTGCCGTACCGTCGACTGAAGTTTTATTTAAAGAAAAAAACAGCAAGTTTTTTGGCTACGCATTCCCAATAAGTTCGGAAGAAGAAGTAAAGATTCACATCGAAAATCTTAAAAAACAACATTTTTCAGCCAGACATTGGTGTTATGCTTATCAATTGGGAACAGATAAAATCCAATATCGTGCTAATGATGATGGAGAACCTAATAATAGTGCAGGAATGCCTATTTACGGACAAATTCAATCATTCAATGTTACTAATATCCTAATAGTTATAGTTAGATATTTTGGCGGGGTAAAATTAGGTGTTGGCGGACTCATAACTGCTTACAAAACTGCGGCACAAATGGCACTCGAAGAATCTGAAATTATCGAGAAAACAATTGATGTTCATTTTTTGGTTCAGTTCGATTATAAAAACATGAATAAAGTAATGCGAGTTATCAAAGAAAAAAACATTACAATCGTTTCTCAAATAATGAAAGAAGACTGCCAAATTGAAATTGCAACCCGAAAAAAAAATGCCAAAAGTATTTTTGACATTTTTGAAAATATTTTTGAGGTTGATATAAAAGATTTTACATAAGTTTTAACTTTTCATTTACATAATCTGGAGGCAATGTTGGCCGTCCCGTTTTCATGTCTACAAATACCAATACGGAGTTGCCAGTTGTTAACAACTCATGATTATCATTGTAAATCTCATAATCAAATTCTATCTTGACAGAGCTCTGACTTTTAAAAATTGTTTTTACCGTTAACTCATCATCGTAACGTGCTGGTTTTTTGTAATTCATGGTTAGCGAAACTACAGGAAGCATAATTCCGTTTGCTTCCATCCATTTATAAGAAATCCCTAGATTTCTTAGCCATTCCACGCGTCCCATTTCGAAATATTGAGCATAATTTCCGTGATAAACTACACCCATTTGATCCGTTTCTGCATAACGAACGCGGACACTAAATTGATATTCTTTCATTTACTATTGTATAAAAATTTAATAATTGTTTAACCTCAAAAAAATACTCTTACGACATTTTTTTTATAAAATCAATAGCATAAAAATTTTTTTTTAACGATTTTATGAATCATATTTGCTATCCCAAATGAATCAAAAAAACTACTTGTTTTTTTTTGTAAATATAACCTTAATAATTTTAAAGCGTAAGCATGCACACAATGAATAAAACTGCTGAATCAGTCTGGGACAACTGTCTATCTTTTATAAAAGATAACATTCAGGAGCAAGCCTATAAAACATGGTTTGAACCTATTAAGTCTGTAGAACTAACTGATAACGCATTATATATTCAAGTTCCTAGTAAATTCTTTTACGAATGGCTAGAAGAGCACTACGTAAAATTACTTAAAGTTGCCCTCACTAAAGAACTTGGCAAAAACGCAAAGTTACTTTATAAAATTAAAATGGAAAACACTTATGGTAACAAACTTCCGTTTACGGAACAATTACCAAGTGCACATCGTTCGCCTGTAAGAACCCAAGAAATTGATGTTCCAGTGCAACAAAAAAATCCAGAATTAAGAAATCCTTTTATCATACCAGGAATTCGTAATTTAAAAATCGAATCGCAACTGAATGCAAATTATAGTTTCGATAATTTTTTGGAAGGTGATTCTAATAGATTGGCTCGTTCTGCAGGAATGGCAGTGGCTAATAAACCTGGCGGAACATCATTTAACCCATTACTAATTTTTGGCGGTGTAGGTTTAGGAAAAACGCATCTTGCTCACGCAATAGGTGTTGAGATAAAAGACAAATATCCAGATAAAACAGTTTTATATATTTCTGCTGAAATATTTACACAACAATACATAGACTCTGTTAAGAAAAACACGAGAAACGATTTTATACATTTCTATCAACTAATCGATGTTTTGATTATTGATGATGTTCAATTTCTTTCAGGAAAAACAGGAACACAAGACGTGTTTTTTCACATTTTTAACTATTTGCATCAAAATGGAAAACAAGTAATTCTTACTTCAGATAAAGCTCCTGTTGATATGCAAGATATCGAACAACGTTTGTTGTCTCGTTTCAAATGGGGATTATCTGCCGAATTGCATCAGCCAGATTACGAAACAAGAATTTCTATCTTAAAAAATATTTTGTATCGTGATGGTGTCGAAATTCCTGAAGAAATTATAGAGTATGTAGCACGAAATATAAAAAGTAATGTTCGTGAACTAGAAGGTGCCATAATTTCACTTATTGCACAATCTTCTTTCAACAAAAAAGAAGTAACTTTAGAATTAGCTAAACAAGTAGTCGAAAAATTTGTTAAGAATGTAAAACGTGAAGTATCTATAGATTATATTCAGAAAGTAGTTTCAGATTATTTTCAGTTGGATTTAGAAATTTTGCAATCTAAAACAAGAAAACGTCACGTGGTACAAGCAAGACAGCTGGCTATGTTTTTTGCAAAAAAATACACCAAAGCTTCTTTAGCAAATATTGGCTCTCAAATTGGAGACCGTGATCACGCTACAGTTTTACATGCTTGTAAGACAGTTGACAATTTAGTTTCAACCGACAAACAATTCAAAAAATTTGTTGACGATATCAACAAAAAATTATCGCTTTAAGACATGACTACAAAAGTATTGATGGTTTGTTTGGGAAACATTTGTCGTTCTCCACTTGCCGAAGGTATTTTACGATCTAAACTTTCATCAGATTTTATTATAGATTCTGCTGGAACTGGTCATTGGCATATAGGGAATCCGCCCGATGCAAGGTCTATAAATATTGCCAAGGAAAAAGGAATCGATATTTCAACCTTAAAAGGGCGTCAATTTTCGAAACAAGACTTCTTGGATTTTGACTATATTTATGTGATGGACAATCAAAATTATAAAGATGTAATCGCTCTTGCTTCTCATGAAAATGAAAAAATAAAAGTGCAACTCATTCTTAATGAATTATTTCCTGATGAAAATGTAGATGTTCCAGATCCTTATTACGGTTTACAAGATGGTTTTTCAAGAGTTTATGATATGCTCGATGAAGCTTGTGACGTAATTAAGGAAAGACTTTTAAAAAAATAAACTAAGATGAATATCCTAGGAAAACTATACCTTATTCCAACCACTCTTGGAGAAATGAATGCTGACGATGTTTTACCTCAAACCATCAAAAGAGCCATCGATTTTATAGATTATTATATTGTTGAGAACGAAAAAACTGCAAGAAAATCTATAAAAATAGTTCATACCGAGAAAAAACAATCGGAATTAAAACTTTTTTTATTAAATAAACATACTGACACTAAAGAGCATTTAGGTTTTATAAAACCATTGCTAGAAGGTCATAATGTAGGATTGATGAGCGAAGCTGGTTGCCCTGGAGTTGCAGATCCTGGCGCAGTCATTGTAAAAATTGCTCATGAAAAAGGAATACAAGTTGTTCCATTAGTTGGTCCATCATCTATCCTGTTAGCGCTTATGGCATCTGGAATGAATGGTCAGAGTTTTACTTTTAATGGCTATTTGCCAATCGATAAATCAGAAAAAAAACAAGCAATAAAAAGTTTAGAGAAATTATCTTTCGACAAAAATCAGTCGCAATTGTTTATTGAAACACCTTATAGAAACAACAAATTATTAGAAGACATTTTGCAAACCTTACAACCCAATACACTTTTGTGTGTGGCTTGCGATATTACTTTACCGACAGAATACATCAAAACGATGACAGTAAATTTATGGAAAAAACAAAAGGTCGATTTACACAACCGACCTTGTATTTTTATTATTCATAAAACGTATTAGTAATGCCTAGCTTTGGCTTTTTCGCTTGCTTCTATACAACTGGTGTCGTAGCCCGCAAAATCTTTCATGTATTCTTTAATTGAGGTGCCATAACCATCTTTGCTTTTTCTGCGCCCATTAGTTTTCAAAAACTTTCTTACAGATCCTGCTCCGCCAAGATGCGCTGCAGCTAAAATCCCAGATTCAGTAATTTCAATTCCGCTAATTATTTTTCCAGAATATTTAGTAATTTCTTTACGAAGTTCCCATTTGTTTCTAGATAAATTGGCTAAAAAAGCTTTTTCCTGTAATTTTCGACTTCTCAGGAAAGAAGTTGTATCTCTAATTCCTAAAACTCTTAAAGTTTCTGAACCAAACTGATATTTTCCTAAATATCCCAATGTATTTACTTTATGATACTTTGCTTGCGATTCGCGAACAGCTAAAGATTGCCTAAATCCTATAAAAGTTTTTCCGGTAAATGGGATATTAAAAAAAGTTTGGTTAAGTTCTGTTTCGGTAGGTACGGTATAAAACATTTCTTCTTTTTCAAAAACATGAAACCAAGGAAAAAATTCAGATGAAAATGGTTTAAAACCAGAACTTAAAATTGTAATTGAGGCAAATATTCCTATATAAAATATTTGTTTTTTTGTCATAAATTATTTTTCTTTCTAACTAGGTAAAACCATCAAAATTAGAAAATTTCTACAGGACAAATTTACAACCGAAAGCTAAAGTGTTGAAATATAATATGTTAAATTTTGTTAAAAATATAAACAATGAAAGTTAACAACTCCGTTAGATGCTAATTCGACACTTGGTGCGGGAATTTTTATAGTATTTAAAATCGAGAAAAGAGTCTTCAAAAAATGTGCTTTTGTGTTAATTTTTGTTAAATCTACATCCAAACTAAGGTAAAATTGTCGGTATCTTTTGTCTTCAGAACCACTATTTACATCAGAAACATCTTTATTTCCAGAAATCATTCCTTCAGCTCCATAACCAACAGCTACATTTATCCATTTTGGTATTTTAGATGTCGGAAAAAACGAATGCATATTTGCAGATAACCAATACGTTTGCCCGTTATAATCTTTTAGTATCTGTTCGTTTAGTGATTTTCCCAACGCATCTGGTCGCATAGAAGCATAAGATGTTGTGTGAAAAGAAAATTTAGGTACAATTCGCTGCTCTTTCCATAGTAGTTCTTGCGAAACATACAAAGTTGCACCTGTAGCATTTGCAATAATATCTCCAGAAGATGCTCCCCATTTCTGAGAATATCCGTCAAGAACTTCAACAGCAGTTAGAAATACAAAACCCAATGTTGACCCATAAAGCAACTGTTGTTTTTTTGTAGCACCGCTCCATTGTAACAAATTTGCACCAGCATTTCCTATATGATAGGCAGAATAGATATGTCCTAACTTATCCATTTGAAGCCATTCGTTATTGTCATTTATAAAATGAAATTTAGATTTCGGATAATCTTTATACCATAATTCGTTCAAGCCAATTAAAGCACCTGAAATTGCTACAGCTTCGGCAATTACAACTGTATTTCTTCTTTCAACAATTAAAGAATCGGCAGGTTTAAAAAAATCACCAATGCTATTTTGGGCAAAAATTGGAATAGAAAGAAAGAATAAACTTAAATGTATGTAATAATATAATTTCAAAATTATTTTTCGATACCTAATTTAGTAACCCATTCTGCATATTTTTTTGCATAAACTTGATGTTCTTCATAAGTTTTTGCAAAATCATGATAACCAAAACGTTCTACACTTGCACAGAAGAATATATAATCATGTTTTTCGGCATTTAACACCGCATCGATAGCTGAAATGTCAGGCATGGCGATTGGTCCAGGTGGCAATCCGGCATGAACATAAGTATTATAAGGAGATGAAGAGTGTAACATTTCGCCACGGACTCTTTTTATTACTTGGTCGAAATCGCCAGACTCTTTTTTGACTGCAAAAATTACCGTTGGATCAGCTTGTAATGGTATTTCGAGTTTCAATCGATTTAGGTAAACTCCAGCAACACGAGGGCGCTCGTCAATTTTTACGGTTTCTTTATGTACGATTGATGCTAATGTGATAACTTCTTGCGAATTCATTCCTAGTGCTTTGGCTTTGGCTAATCTGTCATTATTCCAAAAAACAGTGTACTCTTTTGCCATTTTTTCACGAAATTTTTCTGCCGAAATATTCCATTTTACTTCATATGTATTTGGAATAAACATGCCTAGAATTGTTTCGTTATTGAATCCGTTTTTTTTCATAAAGATAGTGTCACGCAAAATATTTATAAGCGTTGTGCTATCTACTTCCATTTGAGAGGAAAGACGAGAAACTAATTTTTCTAAACTTTCTTGGTTGTTGAAAGCTAAATTTAATGGTTCGTTGTGACGAAGTGCAGTAATCATCTGAAAACTACTCATTCCTTTTTTGAACAAGAATCTTCCTGGGAAAACATTGTCATTATAAGAACGTTTTTCAGCAACAAATTTGAATTTATTAATATTTTTTACATTCGGCTCGACAATTTTAAGGACATCTTCGTAGGTTGATCCAGTTGGTATATACACATACAATTCATTTTTGTCAAACTTTGTATTGTTTGAAAATATATTGATATAACCATAAATAGCTATTGAGGCTACTAAGATTAATGAAACTATAATGGCGATTTTCTTTTTGTTCAAAACTAAAAAATTTAAAAATTTGTATTTATTAATTGAAATAATTCTTCATCAAAGTATTTTCCTTCGTGAAAAGTCCAATCTTTTTTGGTTCCAATTTTTTGAAAACCAAAAGTAGTAAAAAGCTTTAAACTAACTTCATTATTGCTACCAATATTTGCATATAATTGATGCAAATTTAACTTCATAAATGCATAATTTACTAAAAGCGATAATGCTTCTTTTCCTATTCCTTGGTTTCTATTTTCTGTATTTTCGATAACGATTCCTATTCCTGCTCGCTTATTTTTGGGATCAAAATCGAATAAATCTATTAATCCTAAAGGTTTCGAATCGCTATTTTTGCAAATAGCCAATCGCAATTGCTTGGCTTCATATATATCTTGATGGGCATTTTCAAGATATTGCTTGATTAAAAACCTAGAATATGGCGTTTGCGTATTGCTAACTTCCCAAACGGTTTCATTGTTTTCTAAACCAAAAACGAAGTTTAAATCTTCTGGTTCTAGTGCGCGTAAATAAATGTTATTCCCTTTTAGTGTAATCAAAATAGATTAATTTAGATTGTTAATTCTGTAATGAAAACAAATTCTGCCGGTCCTGTTAGAAAAACATTTGTGAAAATACCGTTCTTCTCTACGAATGAAACTACAAGTTTTCCACCTTGTACGTTTATAGTAATATTGTTACTACCTGTTTTCCCTGTCGCTTTCATAGCAATAGCAACTGCTGTTGCGCCTGTTCCACAAGATAATGTTTCGTCTTCTACACCACGCTCGTAGGTTCTTATTGAAAATTCGTTGTCGGAAATTTGATGTACAAAATTGACGTTACTTCCTGTTTTTCCGTACAAATCGCTATAACGAATTTTTGCTCCTTCCCTTTTGACATCAAAATTAGGCAAATCATCTACAAACTGAACATGATGTGGTGAACCCGTGTTTAAGAAAATATAATTATCATGAAGATTTACTTCATCTACATTTTTCATTTCTAACGAAACAATCTCATTTTCATTTATTGTGGCATGATGTAATCCGTCGACAGCAATAAATATTGATTTATCGTTTATTATATTTAGTTTTTTTGCGAAAGCGACCAAACAACGCCCACCATTTCCACACATAGAGCTTTGGTTTCCGTCGGAATTGTAATAAACCATTTTGAAATCAGTCGATTCGTCATTTTCTAACAAAATAAGACCGTCGGCTCCAATACCAAATCTTCTATCACAAAGTTTTTCGATGAGTGCTGTATTTTCTTTTGGGAATGTTTGCAAACGGTTGTCTATCATGACAAAATCGTTTCCTGTTCCTTGGTATTTGTAGAGTTTCATTTGGTTAATCGTTAATTAGTTTATTTAATTAATCGGTTGTTAGAACGACTAATTTTAATTTTAGCTCTGATGTCCCGATAGCTATCGGGAGTAAAAATCCTTGTCTCGTTTTTTTTAACGAGGCAAGATTGCAACGTACAGCAGGAATGATGTTGGTTAGAAACTATAATGTTGTGCTTCTAATAACTATTACAAAAGTACAAATATTAATGTTAAGTTAAAAGTTGTTAAACGAGCGTTAAACTGTTTTTCTGAGGGCAACAAATTTCTAAATTTACGTTAGAAATTAAAATCTAAAAATATATAACTATGAAAAAATTTGCGAGTTTATTTTTTGTGTCTTTGTTAAGCGGAGCTACAACGCTGGGTGCTTACAAATTATTTATGGAAGAAGGAAATTCCTCTAAATTATCGATTGCGAGCAATAATTATGCTAAAAACGTAGGCTTTTCTGCCGAAAATATAGACTTTACGACAGCTGCAGAAAATACAATTCATACAGTGGTTCACGTAAAAAACATGACTGTTTATAATGTTCCGAGTAACCCTATGATGGAATATTTTTATGGCACTCGTGGTGGCGGAGGTCAGCAAACACAAGTAGGAACTGGTTCGGGCGTGATTATTAGTGCCGATGGTTATATCGTAACAAACAATCATGTGGTAAAAGATGCTACAGAACTCGAAATTACGTTAAATAATAACAAAACATACAAAGCAAAACTGGTAGGAACTGATAGCAAAATGGATATTGCCTTGCTAAAAATAGATGCCAACGAAAAGTTACCTTATGCCACTTTTGGTGATTCAGACAATATAAAAGTTGGCGAATGGGTTCTAGCGGTTGGAAATCCTTATAATTTGACATCGACGGTTACCGCAGGAATTGTTTCGGCAAAAGCGAGAGATTTATCTAACAACGGAATCCAATCATTTATACAAACCGATGCAGCCGTAAACCCAGGAAACAGTGGTGGCGCATTAGTAAATACGCGTGGTGAATTAATAGGAATAAATACTATGATTTCTTCTCAAACGGGTTCTTATGTTGGTTATTCGTTTGCGGTTCCATCTAATTTAACTCGTAAAATTGTTGAAGATTTAATGGAATACGGAAACGTACAACGTGGTATTTTAGGTATTGAAGCAGGAGAACTAAATAGTGCAACTTCGAAAGAATTAGGAATAAAACAAAGTACGGGTGTTTTAATTAATAAGGTTTCTAAAAATTCTGGTGCCGAAAAAGCTGGTTTGAAAAAAGGAGATATTATTCAGAAATTAGATGAAAAAAGCATCATGTCATTTTCCGATTTAACTTCTTACATTAATACAAAACGTCCAAATGACGAAATTAAAGTAGGAATTGTTCGTGATGAAAAAAGCATAACAATTCCTGTAAAATTGACTAAAAAAGAACTCATTAATTACGATTTGAAAGGTTTAGAATTAGCGGATATTGATAATGTTGATATGAAGAAATTCAATATCAAAAATGGCGTTAAAATTGAAAACATTACCAATGAAGAGCTTGCCGGTTATGCAGAACAACTAAAAGGCGGCGTGATTTTAAGTATCGATAACGTAAGAGCTACCGATATTGAAACGATAACTAAAGTTTTATCTAAAAAATCAGAGAACCAGCGTTCACAAATAGAATTAATTACGGCAAATGGTCAGATATTGAGGTTTTTATTGTAAAATAATTTAAAGTTTTTAATCAACCAGTCTTTTTAGACTGGTTTTTTTTGATACTAAAAAAACTATAAAAATCCTTTACCAAAACGTTTGAAATTGATACTTTTGCATCACAAAAAATAATAATCCTTTTTTACTTAAACAATGAGCAACACAACGGTTTACGAAAAAGAAATCGCTTTTCAAGCAGACAGAAGAAGAGCTGGAGTCGAATTAATAAAAATAATTAGCGATTTGTGGTACGACAAATCTATCGAAATGGTTCTTTTTAGAAACCAATTAATCGACAGAAATGTAAGTGACATAATAAACCTACATGAATATGCTGGGGAATTTGTTGGAAAACCAATCTCAGTATTTGATTCGGTAGAAATTGCTAGAGCAATATTGTCGTTAGATTTACCGCCATCTAAATTAGACATTGGTAAATTAACTTACGAATTTCACTTAGAAAGTAATAGTCATAACGATGCCAAATCATTTGTTATAGACAAACTGAAAAATGCTAGAAATACAGAAGACATTCATCCAAAAGATGTAGTTTTATATGGTTTCGGACGTATTGGTCGTTTGTTAGCTAGAGAATTAATGTCTAAAATGGGTAAAGGAAATCAATTGCGTTTGCGTGCGATTGTTACGCGTGACAAAAATGATGCAAGTACTTTAGAAAAAAGAGCTTCATTGTTACGTTACGATTCTATTCACGGAGATTTCCAAGGATCTGTTGTGGCTGATGTTGAAAATAATGCTTTAATCATTAACGGGACAACAGTTCATATAATTACAGCCAATCAGCCAGAAGATATCGATTATACGGCATACGAAATAAACGACGCTTTAGTGATTGACAATACTGGTGCATTTACTACGCAAGAAGCTTTGGCAAGACATTTAACTTCAAAAGGAGTTGATAAAGTATTATTGACAGCGCCAGGAAAAGGAGTTCCAAACATCGTACATGGTGTAAACCAAAACGAATACAATCCAGACGAAGTAAACATTTTTTCGGCAGCTTCTTGTACAACCAATGCAATTACTCCAATTTTGAAAGCGGTAGAAGATACTTTAGGCGTAGTAAAAGGACATTTAGAAACGATTCACGCTTATACAAATGATCAGAATTTAGTCGATAATATGCACAAAAAATACCGTCGTGGTCGTGCAGCAGCATTAAATATGGTAATTACCGAAACTGGTGCTGGAAGTGCAGTAGCAAAAGCATTACCAAGTTTGGCTGGAAAGCTTACTTCTAATGCGATTCGTGTTCCTGTTCCTAATGGTTCATTGGTAGTTTTAAATCTTGAAGTAGAAAAAACAACTTCGATTGAAGATGTTAACAATATCATGAAAAAATACGCTTTAGAAGGGGAACTTGTTGAGCAAATTAAATATTCATTAAACAACGAATTAGTGTCATCTGATATCGTAGGAACATCAGCTCCTGCTATTTTCGATAGTAATGCAACGATTGTTTCTGCCGATGGTAAAAATATTGTATTATACGTTTGGTATGATAACGAATATGGTTACAGCCACCAAGTTATTCGTTTAGCAAAATATATTGCTAAAGTAAGAAGATATACTTATTACTAGTAACGAGGTCAGAATTTATAAAAATAGAGAATCCGCTTTGAGAAATCGAAGCGGATTCTCTATTTTTATAGAAATGTTTTTTTAATTATGGAAACTAAAAAATATACTTCAATCGATGAATACATTGCCGATTTCCCTGAAAACGTAGCAATTCTTTTGAACAAAATTCGAAATTGTATACAACAATCGGCTCCAAACGCTGAAGAAACCATAAGTTACAATATGCCTGCTTTTAAACAAAAAAAGGTATTGGTTTATTTTGCAGCATTCAAAAATCATATAGGATTTTATGCTTTACCATCAGGAAACAAAGCTTTTCAAGAAGAAATATTTAAATATAAAACTGGAAAAGGTTCTATTCAATTTCCATTGAATGAAGAAATTCCTTATGAGTTAATTAAAAAAATAGTTGCATTTAGAGTTATCGAAATTAATAGCTAAAATTTAATTACTCCAAAACCCGATTTATTTTCACAAATCTTTTGGCATAATACGCTTCTTTATTTGACGAAATAATCACGCCAGCATGAACCGATGAATGGATGAATTTTATTTCGTCATCAATAACTTCGGTTATCATTCCTACATGATTTACAGTTCCTCTTCCGTTTGTACTAAAGAAAATTAAATCTCCTTTTTGCGCCTCAGAAGTATTCACATTATTACCAAATCTAGACATTTCGTTCGAACTTCTTGGCAATTTTATATCGTAAGTGCTAAAAGCATTTATCATTAATCCTGAACAATCGAAACCATCTTTACTGGTTCCACCGCTTCTGTATCTAACACCAATATTCTCCGAAGCTTTTGCTATCAACAACTCTGCTTTGGTCATGTTTTCTGCCGATAATGGCTTCGCAACAACTTCTTCATCGTCTTTATGAGGAATAATTTCCAATATTCTTATTTGGGGAGTTACAGCAACTTCTTCTTCGTTTTCTTCCTCAATTTGAGGTTTTATGTCTTTTTGTTTATTAATTTCTACCTTACTTTTTGTTTCCTTAATTACAGGAACTTCAGCAATAACGGTTTCTTTTTTTGCCCCTTTTTTTATTAAAAGGTGAAAACCAACAGGCAATTCTCTAACAATTTCTGGATTCAATTTTTCTAATTCTGAGATAGAAACACCATATTTTTTCGAAATTCCGTATTTCGTTTCTTTTGCCAAGACAAGATGACTGATTTCTTCTTCGTCAGAAATTATTGTTTGTTTTTCTGGTTCAACATTTTTTAATGGTTTCGATGGTTCAGAAACAATAACTTTCTCTGGTTTATAATTTTTATCGACAGGAATAATTAGTTTCAGCCCAATTTCTAAACCTTCTTTTTCGATAGTTGGATTGGCTTTTTTAATCTCATCAATAGAAACTTTATACTGTTTCGAAATTCCATATAAAGTTTGTTTGGGCAACACTTCGTGTGTTATTGTTGTCATTTTTTTATCTAAAATAACTTCCACTTTTGGTATTAATAAAACCGAATTCAATTTTAATTTGCTTTTAGATTCAGGATTTAACCTAAAAATATCGTCTTGTTTTACGTTATATTTTTTAGCAATTTGGTAAACGCTTTCGCCTTTTGCAACAATATGTTTGAGATTATTTTCTTGCGAAAAAACATGTGTAGTAATAAAAAAGAGTAATAATGTAATATGTTTCATAATGATATGCTTTTTTCTTCCGAAAATGGAAAACGCTAAAATAACCTTTAAAAGTCAATAGATAAAAAGAATAAAGATTTTTTTAACTAAATAAAATAATGAAATTGTAAATTTACGATCTCAAACAATCGAAAAAGTACAATGAAAATAAAAGAAATTCTTTCCTTTCTTGAAGAAATGGCACCATTCGCCTATGCAGAAGATTTTGACAATGTGGGTTTACTCGTTGGCGATTCGAACAACAATGCAACGGGCGTTTTAGTTTGCCATGACGCACTAGAAAATGTAATTGATGAAGCTATTGCTAAAAAATGTAATCTTGTAGTTTGCTTCCACCCTATTTTATTTTCAGGTTTAAAAAAGATTACGGGCAAGAATTATGTAGAACGAGCTGTTATAAAAGCGATAAAAAATGATATTGCTATTTATGCTGTTCACACCGCTTTAGACAACCACCAGCAAGGCGTAAACAAGATTTTTTGTGATGCATTAGCGTTAAAAAACACGAAGGTTTTAATACCAAAACAGAATTTCATTCAAAAATTAATCACTTATACCATTCCCGAAAATGCTGATGCAATTCGTACCGCAATGTTGCAATCTGGAGCAGGAACAATCGGTAATTATGACCATTGCAGTTTCAATTCCGAAGGTTTCAGTACTTATCAAGGAAACGAAAATAGTAATCCATCCGTAGGAAATAAAGGAGAATTCACAAAAACCAACGAAATAAAAATCGAAGTGGTTTTCGAAAAACATTTGCAAAGCAAAATCCTAAAAGCATTATTTGCTACACATATATATGAAGAAGTGGCTTACGAAATTTACGATTTACAAAATTCGCATCAAAATATAGGATTGGGAATGGTTGGCGAACTGGAAGTTGAAATGAATGAAAAAGATTTTCTAGAGTTGGTAAAAACCAAAATGCAATGCGGAGGCATTCGCCACAGTCAGTTTTTAAATAAAAAAATAAAAAAAGTTGCTGTTCTTGGTGGAGCAGGAAGTTTTGCTATTAGAAATGCTATTTCGGCTGGAGCAGATGCTTTTTTGACCGCCGATTTAAAATACCATCAGTTTTATGAAGCTGAAAATCAGTTACTTTTAGCAGATATTGGTCATTTTGAAAGCGAACGATACACAAAAAACTATATATTTGATTATCTTACGAAAAAAATCATTAATTTTGCACCCGATTCGGCTTTTAGTGGAATCGTTTTATCAGAAGAAAATACAAATCCAGTTAAGTACTTATAAATATGGCAGCTACAAAAGAATTGAACGTTGAAGAGAAGTTAAGAGCGTTATACGATTTACAGTTAATCGACACTCGTATTGACGAAATTAGAAATGTAAGAGGCGAATTACCACTAGAAGTGGAAGATTTAGAAGATGAAGTAGCAGGATTAAGCACTCGTTTAGAAAAACTAAAAGTTGATTTAGAGTCTATCGACGAAAAAATCAAGGAAAAGAAAAATGCTATTGATGAACACAAAGAATCAATAAAAAAATACACAAAACAACAAGATAGTGTTCGTAACAACAGAGAATTTAACTCTTTAACAAAAGAAGTTGAATACCAAGAATTAGAAATTCAATTATCTGAGAAGCACATTAAAGAAATGAAAGCTTCTATCGAGCACAAGAAAGAAGTTTACAATCAATCGAAAGAAAGATTAGAAGCAAAATCTAATCACTTGAAGCATAAAAAATCAGAATTAGAGGCAATTATGTCTGAAACTGAGAAAGAAGAAACATTCTTATCTGAAAAATCATCAGAATACGAAGCAAAAATCGAAGAACGTTTGCTAATCGCTTACAAAAGAATTCGTTCTAGCGTAAGAAACGGATTGGCAGTAGTTTCTATCGAAAGAGGCGCTTCAGCAGGATCGTTCTTTACAATTCCACCACAAATTCAAATGGAAATTGCTTCTCGCAAGAAAGTAATTACCGATGAGCACAGTGGTCGTATTTTAGTAGACAGCTCACTAGCTGAAGAAGAAAAAGAAAAAATGGAGAAATTATTCGCCAAAATGTAGTATATTAAGCCTTCTAAATGAAGGCTTTTTTTATGCAAAAAATTTACATATTAATACTCACAAAAACCATTGGGTTTTATATTAACTTACTAAGTTATATAATGCCAGACAAGGCATTGGTTATGGCTTACGGCTATTTTAGTGAGCCTAGAAATGGTAGATTATTACCTGACAACCTTCCCGAAATTTTGCAAGAAGCCACAAAAGAAACCATTAGTCACGACCAGCATTATTTTCAAACTTACACCTGGCAAGGTAATGAAAATAAAATCTTACTAGTTCACGGTTGGGAAAGCAATGCCGCACGTTGGGAAAAACTAATTCGGTTGTTAATAAAGTCCGGAAGTACCATTATTGCTATCGATGCACCAGCACACGGTTTGAGTAGTGGCAAAGAATTTAACATTCCTGTTTATGCCGAATTTATCAATGTCTTTTCTAAAATTTACCAACCAAAATTCATCATCGGACACTCGATGGGCGGTGTAGCTTGTGCCTATTATCAGCACAATTACCAACAAAATCATCTCGAAAAAATGATATTATTGGGTTCTCCGTCAGATTTTAATGTTTTAATGCAAAATTATATTAATCTGTTGGGACTAAATTCTAAAGTCTGTCAACTCATCAAAACCTACATCAAACAACGATTTAATGTAAATACCGACGAATTTACAAGTCAAAATTTTCTAAAAAACAGTACAATTTCAGGCATTGTTGCACATGACATTCATGATGATGTCATTGATTTTTCGGAAGCAAAAAAAATTGCCTCAGCTTGGAAAAATGCACAATTTATAGAAACTCAAAACCTTGGTCACAGCATGCACGACGATAAATTAAACCAAACCATTTATCAGTTTTTATTTGAAGCGTAATCTTTCGGGCATTTTCAGGAATCTAGTTTCCTGCTGTCGTTTCAATCTTTTTTTCGTGTTCTCGATACTCCTCGCTAAAAAAGCGAGGAACTCGAACTGACGAAAAAAAGGATTGTCATCCCGATAGCTATCGGGACATCAGGGCTAAAAGCAAAATTCAGAAATACTTGCAGACTTTATGACTTTATAACTTTATGACTTGTGACAATCCAGAAATCCTTATCTTTGCAAAATGGAAGAAAACTTAACCCGTATTAATAAATTTCTATCAGAAACAGGCTATTGCTCGCGTCGTGAAGCAGACAAATTACTCGACGAAGGTCGCATTACGATAAATGGCGTCGTTCCAGAAATGGGAACCAAAGTTTCGCATCGCGACGAAGTACGTGTCGACGGGAAATTAGTTCGAGAAAAAACTGAAAAACCAGTTTATCTCGCTTTCAACAAACCTGTAGGAATTGAATGTACCACAAACTTAGATGTACGTTATAATATTGTCGATTTTATTAATTATCCGAAACGAATTTTCCCAATTGGACGATTAGACAAAGCCAGCGAAGGTCTTATTTTTATGACTAACGATGGTGATATTGTAAACAAAATCCTGCGCGCAAGAAACAACCACGAAAAAGAATATACCGTAACAGTAAACAAACTAATTACCGACAGATTCATTCAAAAAATGAGTAACGGAATCCCAATTTTGGACACCGTAACTAAGAAATGTAAGGTTGAGCAAATAAGCAAAACCACTTTCAAAATTGTATTAACACAAGGTTTAAACCGACAGATTCGTAGAATGTGCGAATATTTGGGTTACGAAGTTACTTCGCTAAAAAGAATTCGAATCATAAATATTTCGTTAGATGTTCCTGTTGGTCGTTACCGAGATTTGACTGATGCTGAAATCGAAGAATTAAACAACCTCATCGAACCATCTAGCAAAACTGAGGAAGCGAGTTTTCCTAAAGTAGAAGCACCAAAAAGAAGAATCGAATTTATAAAACGTGACGATTCTAGGTTTAAAAAATAAGAATAATTATCAGTCAAATTTGTAAGTTAGCTGTAATTATTGAAAAACCTGAAGAAAATTAATAACATGAAGAAAAATAAACGAAAGTCAATAACTCTGATTGACAAACTAATGTCTGTGAGAAACGAGATTAAATTTGCATTTTTAATTTCGTTTTCTTCTATTTTTTTGATTGAACTTGTTCTCAAAGAATATCAATCTCCTAATTATACCATTTATACCATTGGTGAGATGTATTTAAAAATCTGCTATTCGATTGTGGCAACATTTTTTTTCTTTCTAATAAATCAACATTTACCTAAAGAAAATCGCAATGTAAAGTCAAATAGTTATATTCGAAATAAGTTGGTTTCAGCTTCAAATGAGTTAACTTGGTTATGTGAAACATTAAATATAAAAGAGAAATTACCAGAAATTACAAAAGATATTGTGCAAGCAGCTTGTGAAAAAATCAATCCAGTTTTACCTGTTACAGAAATCAAAATAAATCAATTCAATAATTGGCGTGAATACTTAAAATATAAAACTGACAAAGTTAAAGCTTTACTTAATGAAGTTTTAATTCTAAATTCTAATATTGAAACAGATTTATTAGAACAAGTTCTTAATATGCTTGATGCTTTAGATAGGTTTTATTTTCTAGACAACAAACTAGTGTCATATGGAGAAAACTTGACATTTTATTCTTATGAAATAGCTTATTTAATTAAAGAAAATAATAAGACTCTTCTTTTATTAAATAAAAAAAAATATAAAGTTTATCTAAATACTAATATGAACGATTACAAGAAGGCATAATACAACTACAACTAACAGCATTTTAGCAAGATTTGGGTTTTAGGCTTAATTTAAAATTTGTTTTATCCTTTTGATTTTCAGTGCTTAATCGAAAGTTTCAGGCTTACAAATCCCCAACTTCTTAAAGCCACAAAACGTTACTGATTTTTTAAAACAATTCCCGCAAGATGCAATTCGGTTTTGCAACTTTCTAAAGTTTCTGAGCAAACTGACGAAAAATTTTCATTAGCTGTCCAAGGACGAATTGCTAGTTTTACCGAAACATCAGTAAGCGCAATCACATCGATTGATGGTTTTGAGTATTTTATCATTCGTATCCATAATACTTTAAAAATAGTTTCCCGTTTTGGGAACTTTTTATTATCTTTGTCTAAAATTAAAACACTTGAGAGTAATTGCAAAAAAAATATTGAGAGATTTTTGGGAATCCCATGCCGATTGTGAACAACAATTAAAGGCTTGGTTTCAAGAGGCAAATAAAGCGGAATGGAAAAATCCAAATGAGATAAAGCAAGAATATCCAAGTGCAAGTATTTTGAACGATAATCGAGTTGTTTTCAATATAAAAGGTAACAATTATAGATTGATAGTCAAAATAAATTATGATTATCAAATGATTTGGATTCGATTCATTGGAACGCATTCAGAATATGACAAAATTAACGCAAACGAAATCTAACAGCTATGGAAATTAAACCTATAAAAACAGAAAAAGATTACAATCAAGCACTTGAAAGACTTGATATGATTTTTGACTCAAAAAATGGTACGCCAGAAGGAGATGAACTTGAAGTACTTGGGATTTTGATAGACCAATACGAAAACGAACACTTCCCTATTGGTTTACCAGATCCAATAGAAGCAATAAAATTCAGAATGGAACAAATGGGCTATAATCAAAATGATTTGGCAAATATTGTAGGTCTAAAAAGCCGTGCAAGCGAAATTCTAAATCGCAAAAGGAAATTATCTCTTGAAATGATTAGAAAGTTACACGAATTCTTAAATATTCCAACTGATGTTCTAATTCAAACTTATAAATAATCACGACTGAATTACTAAACGTTTATTGATTTTTTAAAACAACACCTGCAAGATGCAATTCGGTTTTACAGCTTTCTAGAGTTTCCGAGCAAACTGATGAAAAATTTTCATTAGTTGTCCAAGGACGAATTGCTAATTTTACCGAAATATCAGTAAGGGCAATCACATCAATTGATGGTTTTGGGTCTTTTAGTATTTTATCATTGGCATCTAAAATACGTTGAATTATTTCTTTTGTCTTTTTCAAATCGGCATCATACGACACTGAAACCGACAAATCCGCACGACGAGTTCCTTCCAACGAATGATTGATAATATTTCCGTTAGACAAACTTCCATTGGGCACAAATATCGTTTGGTTATTTCCCGTAATTAATTTGGTCACAAATATTTGAATTTCGACTACAGTTCCAGAAATACCTTGCGCTTCGATTGAGTCGCCAACTTCAAATGGTTTGAAAAGTATAATAAGAATTCCTCCAGCAAAATTAGATAATGATCCTTGTAAAGAAAGACCTATTGCCAAACCTGCAGCACCAATAATTGCTACAAAAGAAGCAGTTTCTATTCCTAATTTAGATATAAAAGTTACAAAAAGCAAAACACGCAATACCCAAATAAGAATATCGATAAGAAATTTAGAAAGTGTGGGCTCGAATTCTCTTTTTCGTACTTTTCTGCTAATTAATCTTTTAAAAATTTTAATAGCATAATGGCCTACAAAAAGAATAAAAAAAGCAGTAATTAGTTTAGGCGAATAGTCAATTAGTGTATTCGCGTTTATTTCTAAATAACCTATAACATCATTTATTGCAATTGCCATTTGTTGTTTTTAAAATTTATCAAATCTACAAAATAATTAAATTTCTATTTCAGAAATTTATTGCAACAAACGCTCCCCAATTTTCAAGGCACATTTCTCACCATCGATAGCTGCCGAAATAATTCCACCAGCATATCCCGCTCCTTCTCCGCAAGGATACAATCCTTTTATTTGCAAGTGTTCTAACGTGATTTCATCTCTTGGAATTCGAACTGGCGATGATGTTCTAGATTCTGGTGCATGTAAAATGGCTTCATTAGTCAAATAACCTTTCATCGATTTTCCGAATTCAGAAAAACCTTCTCGCAATATTTGTGATAAAAAATCAGGAAAAACTTGACCCATTTCTACCGAAGTCGTTCCGGGAACATAAGATGTTTTTGGGATATTTGATGAAACTTTATTTTGGGTAAAATCGATCATTCGTTGTGCTGGAACTTTTTGAGTTTCTCCAGCCAAATGCCATGCTTTTTGCTCGATACTTTTTTGAAATTCCATTCCAGCCAAAGCACCAAATTTTTCAAATGGCTTGAAATCTTCTAGTTTTAATTCGATTACAATTCCAGAATTCGCAGTGGCTTGATCTCGTTTAGATGGCGACCAACCATTGGTTACAACCTCGCCAGGACTCGTCGCACAAGGCGCAATTACACCGCCGGGGCACATACAAAACGAATACATTCCGCGACCATTTACTTGTTTCACAATAGAATATGGTGCTGGCGGCAAATGTTCGCCACGATAATCGCAGGAATATTGAATCTGGTCTATCAAACTTTGTGGATGCTCTGCACGAACGCCCAATGCAAAAGGCTTGGCTTCGATAAAAATCTTTTTTCTGTCTAATAATTCGAAAATATCTCTGGCCGAATGTCCTGTAGCTAATATAATTTTATCGGCAACAATGGTATCTCCATTTTGAGTTACAACACCTTGTACTTCGTTATTTTTGACTAAAATATCCATCACACGAGTTTCGAAAAGGACTTTTCCGCCCATTTCGATGATTTTCTCTCGAATATCCTGAATAATTTGTGGTAATTTATTGGTTCCAATGTGTGGATGTGCTTCTACCAAAATGTCTGGTGTGGCACCAAAAGCGACTAGTAACTTCAGAATTCTATCTATATCGCCACGTTTTTTGGAACGAGTGTAGAGTTTTCCATCAGAATAAGTTCCTGCTCCGCCTTCTCCAAAGCAATAATTAGAATCTTCATTTACAATATGATCAACATTGATGGCTTTTAAATCTCGGCGACGACCACGAACATCTTTTCCACGCTCGATGAGAATTGGTTTTAAACCCAATTCTATCAATTGCAAAGCGGCAAAAAGTCCTGCTGGCCCTGCTCCTATTACAATTACTTCTTGTGAATTTGAAACGTCTTTGTATTCTGGGAGTTGCATTTTTTGTTCTACAAAATTTTCTCCTTGAAGATAAATATTGACTTTTAAATTTATTTTTATGGCTTTCTGACGTGCATCAATAGAACGTTTTAAAATCGAAATATGCTGAATATCTTTAACAGAAACTTTTATTTGTTTCGATAAATATTCTTTTAGCAAATTTTCATTTGCAGCGATTTCGGGAGTAACTTGAAGTAAAAGTTCTTTTGGCATTTTTGTAAAGTCGATTCGGTTGCAAAAGTAAGAATTTGAAGTGGATTTATAAATGAGTTTTATAACTAATAAACTTTGTAACTTTGCGCATTAGAAACTTTATAAAATGTCTAGACAAATAAAACTAATTTGGGATTTTAGAGGACAAGCTGCTGCAAAAACTGCCGAACACCACGAAATTCATTTGAAAGAATACATTGTTATTGAAAAATTTCCTTTAAACATTACAGGTTTTGAAGTAATAAATGATATGCACGCTATCGCTTTTATGGTTGTGACCGATGAGAATATGATTGCCGTTCGTGATGCCCTAAAACCACATCGTGGAGAAGTTTATTTAGTCTAATTCGCAACTTCGCTAATAAACTTAATTCGCATTAATCGTAATTCATTAATATCATAATCGCCATCAAATTCCTTGAGCGCGTCTTCTATATCATCAGATTCGGATTCCATAAAATAATCATGAATTTCTTCTTGCTGATCGTCGTCTAGCATTTCATCAACCCAATATTTTATATTTAGTTTGGTACCAGAATTTACAATTTGCTCCATTTCTTTGAGCAACGTATTCATATCTAAACCTTTTGCTTTAGCAATATCTTTGAGCGATAATTTCCTGTCAATATTCTGAATAATGTACAGTTTATTTACTGAATTTGCTCCGGTAGATTTGACAACCAAATCGTCTGGACGCATAACCTCATTATCTTCTACATAACTAGAAATAAGTTCTATAAAGTCTTTTCCGTATTTCTTAGCTTTCCCTTCTCCTACTCCGTGAACATTACTTAACTCGTCTAAAGTAATAGGATATTTAAGTGCCATATCTTCGAGCGAAGGATCTTGAAATACTACAAACGGAGGTACTCCTAGTTTTTTGGCTACTTTTTTACGCAAATCACGCAACATAGACATTAGTGCTTCATCTGCAGTTCCTGACACTTTTGAGGCTGACACAATAGCTTCGTCTTCGGTTTCGCTGTACTCATGATCTTCTGACATCATAAATGATTGTGGATTTTTTATAAAATCCAATCCTTTATCTGTAACTTTAATAATCCCGTAAGTTTCTATATCTTTTGATAATAATCCGTCTACTAAAGCCAATCTTAAAACCGCCATCCAATACCTTTCATCGAATGCTTTTCCGCAGCCAAAAAGTTTTTGAGTATCGGTTTTATGCGCCTTAATCATTGCATTTATTTTTCCCATAAGCGTATATACAATTTCTTTCGATTTGTATATGTGCTTGGTATCTCGAATTACTTCTATCAGTTTTACAACTTGATCTTTGGCTTCAACTTGCACCTTTGGATTGCGCATATTGTCATCCATATCGCCGCCGTCACCTGTTTCATTGTCAAATTCTTCTCCAAAATAATGCAATAAAAATTTACGTCGTGACATAGAAGTTTCGGCATAAGCCACCACTTCTTGCAGTAAGGCAAAACCAACTTCTTGCTCGGCAACTGGTTTCCCAGACATGAACTTTTCTAGCTTTTCTACATCTTTATACGAATAGTAAGCCAAACAATGACCTTCGCCACCATCACGACCTGCACGACCTGTTTCTTGATAATAACTTTCTAGTGATTTTGGAATATCATGGTGTATAACAAAACGAACATCTGGCTTGTCTATTCCCATTCCGAAAGCAATCGTTGCCACTACAACATCTACATCTTCCATGAGAAACATATCTTGGTGTTTGGCTCTAGTTTTTGCGTCTAATCCTGCATGATAAGGCACTGCCGAAATTCCGTTTACTTGTAAAACTTGTGCAATCGCTTCAACTTTTTTGCGACTTAAGCAGTATATAATTCCAGATTTACCTTTATGTTGCTTAATAAAACGAATAATATCCGATTCAACATTTTTAGTTTTGGTACGTATTTCGTAGTATAAGTTTGGTCTATTAAATGATGCTTTGAAAGTATTTGCATCAGGCATATCGAGATTTTTCAAGATATCTTCTTGCACTTTTGGCGTAGCAGTAGCTGTTAGTCCAATAATTGGAACATCGCCGAGTAATTTTATGATGTTTTTTAAATTCCTGTATTCTGGTCTAAAATCGTGTCCCCATTCTGAGATGCAATGTGCTTCATCGATGGCTACAAAAGAGATTGTTTCTTTTTGAAGAAAAGCAACATATTCGTCTTTTGTAAGAGATTCTGGTGCAACATATAATAATTTGGTTAAGCCAGAAGAGATGTCTTTTTTAACCTGAGCAATTTCGGTTTTTGTTAAAGACGAATTGAGTACATGAGCAATTCCTGCTTCCGAAGACAAACTTCGTATCGCATCGACTTGATTCTTCATTAAAGCAATAAGTGGCGAAACAACGATTGCCGTTCCTTCTTGCATCAATGCAGGCAACTGATAACACAAAGATTTACCGCCACCAGTAGGCATAATTACAAACGAATTGTGCTTGGCTACGATACTTTTTATCACCTGTTCTTGTAAACCTTTAAATTGGTTAAAACCAAAATATTTTTTTAATTCCTTGTGAATATCAATTTCGTGTGAATTCATTCTTTAGTAATAGTATTTTATATAAATTTGCGGGAACATAAAGATACAAATTTCTTTTACATACACAAATTTAAAATATTCTGTTTTGATATCAAAAGAAAACATATTGGCTTCAGCCAAAAAAACGATGTTGTCAGAAAGTCAATCAATTGCTAAACTAACTGATTATCTTACCGATGACTTCGTAAAAACTGTCGAAATTATTTATCAATCTAATGGAAGATTGGTCGTTACAGGAATAGGGAAAAGTGCTATTATTGCTCAAAAAATGGTAGCAACTTACAACTCGACTGGAACACCAAGTATATTTTTGCATGCTGCCGAAGCCATTCATGGTGATTTAGGCATGGTTCAGCCGGATGATGTAGTCATTTGTATTTCAAAAAGTGGCAATAGCCCCGAAATAAAAGCTTTGGTTCCAATCTTGAAACGTTTTGGAAATACCTTAATTGCAATTACTGGAAATATGACTTCCTTTTTGGCTAAAGAATCTGATTGTGTTTTAAACACTACGGTCGATGCCGAATCTTGCCCCATTAACTTAGCGCCTACAAATAGCACTACTGCACAACTAGTTATGGGTGATGCAATCGGAGTTTGTTTGATGGAAATGAGAAACTTCAAAAGTGAAGATTTTGCAAAATACCACCCAGGTGGCGCTTTGGGTAAAAAATTATTACTTCGTGTGAGCGACATGCTCGATATGAGTCACAAACCAATGGTTAGTCCAGATTCATCTATTAAAAATGTGATTTTTGAAATTTCAGAAAAACGTTTGGGCGTGACTGCAGTTGTAGAGAATGAAAAAATAATTGGAATCATTACCGATGGTGATATTCGTAGAATGCTAAACAATAATGATACTTTTTC
Organism: Flavobacterium sp.; assembly: GCF_043779715.1. Classification (GTDB taxonomy): domain Bacteria; phylum Bacteroidota; class Bacteroidia; order Flavobacteriales; family Flavobacteriaceae; genus Flavobacterium. Next base: position 9,188 of record NZ_JAYWDT010000045.1, on the reverse strand, counting down.
GCACCTTACGGCTAAAGACATTATGACTAAAAATCCGAAAACAATTCAATATTCAGCCATGGTTGTTGATGCTTTTAACATTTTAGAAGATTTTTCAATTACACAATTGGTTGTAGAAAACGGAGATAAATATGCTGGCGTTTTACATTTACACGATATTTTAAAAGAAGGAATAGTATAATGGCAAAGAAAAATCTCAGCGAAATGTCATTTCTTGACCATCTTGAAGAATTAAGATGGTTGTTAGTACGAAGCACCATCGCTATTATTGTTATGGCGTGTGTTGTTTATTCTTTTAGCGATTATATATTCGATACTATTATTTTTGGACCAACAAATGCTAATTTTATCACTTACCGTTTTTTTTGTGATGCTTCACATTATTTAGGGTTTGCCGATAGTATTTGCATTACCGAATTGCCTTTTATCATTCAAAACACTAGTATGGAAGGACAAGTAAATGTATTTGTCTGGACTTGTATTACAGCAGGATTCATCCTTGCATTCCCTTTTATTTTATGGGAATTATGGAAATTTATTAGTCCCGCATTGTATGACAAAGAAAAGAAAAACGCAAAATTATTTATATTCTCAGCATCCATATTGTTTTTTTTAGGGGTTTTGTTTGGTTACTTTGTTATAGTCCCTATGTCTATCAATTTTGTGGCAACATTTAAAATTAGTGCTGTCGTAAAAAACGAATTCAATCTCGATTCGTATATCGGAATGATAAAAACATCGGTTATTGCCAGTGGTTTATTTTTCGAATTACCAATCCTTATTTATTTCTTAACCAAATTAGGATTAGTAACTCCGAATTTCTTAAGAACTTACAGAAAATATGCTGTTGTAATTGTTCTAATTATTGCAGCAATTGTTACGCCACCAGATGTTGTGAGTCAAATTACGGTCGCAATTCCTATGTTATTAATATATGAAGCCAGTATATTTATATCGGTATTTGTAGTAAAAAAAGAAAAAAAAAATGAGCAACTTAGCAACTGAATTTAACGATTATCGTTCTAAAATGAACGACAAATTATTAGCTGACAACAATAAAGTCATCAAAAGAATTTTTAATCTCGATACCAATGCATTTACAGAAGGCTTACTCGATGTTCGCACTAAAGAGCTTTTAGGATTAGTCGCTTCTGCGGTTTTGCGTTGTGATGATTGTATCAAATATCATTTAGAAACCGTTCACAAAAATGGAATTACAAAAGAAGAGATGATGGAAGCCATGAGTATTGCCACTTTAGTAGGCGGAACCATAGTGATTCCTCACTTACGTCGTGCATACGAATTTTGGGAAGCACTTGAGGAAGAAAACTAAATAATTGTTAATTTGTTGATTTGGTAATTCGTTAATTCGTTAATTTACCGAATTAACGAATTACCAAATCAACAAATAACCATAAAGAATGATATTAAGAGCAGAAAACTTAGTAAAAACCTATAAAGGCAGAAGTGTTGTAAAAGGCATTTCGGTCGAAGTAAATCAAGGAGAAATTGTAGGTTTATTAGGTCCGAATGGCGCTGGAAAAACTACTTCTTTTTATATGATTGTAGGTTTAGTAAAACCAAATTCTGGGAATATTTATCTAGATGATATGAATATTACCGATTATCCTATGTACAAACGAGCACAAAACGGTATTGGATATTTAGCACAAGAAGCTTCTGTTTTTAGAAAACTGAGTATCGAAGATAATATTTTAAGTGTTTTGCAACTCACAAATTTATCTAAAGCGGAACAAGAAGCAAAAATGGAATCGTTAATTGATGAATTTAGCTTGCAACACATTCGTACCAATCGCGGCGATTTATTATCAGGAGGAGAACGTCGTCGTACCGAAATTGCGCGTTGTTTAGCAACCGATCCTAAATTTATTTTGTTAGATGAACCTTTCGCAGGAGTAGATCCCGTTGCTGTAGAAGACATTCAGAGAATTGTAGCCCAACTTAAAAATAAGAATATCGGAATTTTAATTACAGATCATAACGTACAGGAAACACTAGCTATTACAGACAAAACATATTTGATGTTTGAAGGTGGAATCTTAAAAGCGGGTGTGCCAGAAGAATTAGTAGAAGACGAAATGGTTCGCAGGGTTTATTTAGGTCAGAACTTTGAGTTAAGAAGAAAGAAATTGGAGTTTTAATTAGAATATTTAGAGAACCGAATGAAAAATAGGACGGAACCCTATAAAGTATGTAAATAAAAAATAATGAGGCTTTAAAGCCTCATTATTTTTTCGCGAAATTTTAAATTTCACAAAGTCTTATTAAAAAAGAGGAATTATCAAATTATTCATTTTTCAGGAATTTCGTTACTTAAAAAAGTAACTCATATTATAATTCATTCAAAGTTCCTACCATCTTTACTTCTGAGGCTACTGTTGCATAATTTGGTGAATGACGCATTACTCTTTTCATTAAAGTTTCATATTGTTCTTTACTTCCATTTCCTTTCACATTAAAAGTATATTTTAACTCTGGAAATCCTACGTGATCGGTTTCATCTATTCCTAAAAAACCTTTCAAATCTAATTCACCATCAATTTCTAACGATAAACTTTCTAAAGCAATTTCCATTAAACTGGCACCAGCAATAAAGGTAACTGCCATACAACCAGCTAATCCACCTAACAAATACTCTTGTGGATTAGGAAAAGAATTGATGCCTAATAACTGTGCTGGCTCGTCAATAGTAAATTCGAAATTTCGAACTAATTTATGGTCACCCAATTGCATATTTTTTGTCTTAACAACCGATTTTGTTCCAGAAACCCAATTCAATTCGATTCCGTATTTTGCTTTTCCTTCTTTTGGCGAAGTTTTTACTTCGTTTGCAAATTCGCTTAAACCTGCAATATTTATATTATTTAACATAGCTTATATTATAATGTGTTTAATACTCTTTCAAAATCTTTTTTCAAATCTTCAATATCTTCAATACCTACGGATAATCTCACTAATCCTTCATTAATACCAATTTCTTTTTGTTGATTTTCTGTTAATGAGGCTTGAGAAGTATTGTAAGGCAACGATCCCAAACTTTCTACACCACCTAAACTGGTAGCTTGTTTGGTTAGTTTTAAATTATCTAATAAATAATGTGCTGCTTTATTTCCGCCAACAACTTCAAAACTCATCATTCCAGAACATTTTCCGTTTAACTGTTTTGCAGCTAATTCGGTTTGTGCATAACTTGGAGAACCTGGATAATAAATTCTTTTAATTTTTGGATGATTCTCTAAATATACGGCTAATTCTTTTGCGTTTTGGTTATGAGTTCGCATTCTAATGGCAAACGTTTTTAAACTCCTTTCTAATAAAAAACAAGCATGAGGGTCTAATGAACCACCGTTTTTTAGCATTTGCCCCCAAACTCCGTCCATTAATTTACGAGAACCAGAAACCGCTCCAGCAACAATATCAGAATGTCCTCCTAGATATTTTGTTCCTGAATTAATAACCAAATCTACACCATAATCAAGCACTCTTAAATTATAAGGTGTTAAAAAAGTATTGTCGATAACGACTCTTAGTTTGTATTTTTTACCTAAAGCAACTAAATCTTCAACAGGCACCATTTTTAACAACGGATTGGTTAACGATTCAAAATACAACAATTTTGTATCTTCCTGAATAGCAGCTTCAATTTCATTGATGTCTGTTGGAGACACATAACTTACTGACATTCCGAAACGTTGCAAATCCTCATACAATAAATTATAGGTACCACCATACAAATCTCTTGATGTTACCATGTGGGAACTTTTCTCCAATACAGACAAAATAGCTGAAGAAATAGCAGACATCCCTGAAGCAAAAACAATGGTACTTTCTGCGTTTTCCAATGCAGATATTTTTTCTTGCACTGCCCACTGCGATGGATTTCCATAGCGGGTATATATCATTTGATCTCTAGCGCTACCTTCGTGAATAGAGTCATACACACCTTCTGAAAGGTAAAAAGTAGAGCTTTGATAAATTGGTGTCCCCAATGCCTTTGTTAACGGGTCGTCATATTGCCCAGAATGCACAGATTTTGTAGAAAAATCGCACGATTCGTATCTGTTAGTAGTTAAACTAGGACCATTTTGTCTTTCTCTTTTAAGGTCGTTAAACCACATAGAACCGTCTGCTCTATGCTCTTTTCCTAAATCATCAAAACATTCGTTCATTTTAATTTTTTTTAGTTTTAATTATATTTGCCAAATAACTTGCGTCTTTAGATACTCCCCCTAATGTGGCAGAGCCTCTGGTGTACATCCATGGTAATCCAATAAAATAGAGACCTTCGATATCACTTACGCCTCTGTAATTTTTGGGATAGTTGTCATTGTCTAATTCTAAACCATCAATCCAGATAAAATTGGGACGATATCCAGTTGACCAAACAATATTTTTAATGTTAGAAACTTCCTTCTTCTCAAAATAAATAGTTTCCTCTAAAGCATCATTTGTTCTCCCCACGGCAATGACATTGCTGCGTGAAAGAATCTCTTTTACATCGGTACCAATAACGGGTTGTATGTTGGCTCTAATTTTTTGTCCTATCCAACTGTATTTGTTAAATCTCAAAAAACCAATTAATGTAAACCACCACCAAAGTGTTTTTCCTAAAAATTCTTGTGGAATAGACTTCACATTCGTATCTCCAGAGAAATAAACGGTTCTACATTTATCTTTAGAAATTTCATCTAAAATTTGATAGCCAGAATCTCCTCCTCCAACCACTAAAGCGTCACCTTCTTGTAATTGATTTATAGATTTGTAAAAATTACTATGCAATTGCGTTATCTCTCCAGTAATTTTTGAATAAAATGCTGGTATATAAGGTGTATGAAATGGTCCTGTTGCTACAATTACATTTTTAGCTTCAAAATACCCATCCACATGGCTAATAAGAAAACCATTTTCCGTCTTTTTTACTGAAGTAATTAAGGTATTAAACTGTATTGGAATTTCAAATTTCGCTACATATTGCTTAAAGTATTTTGCCACATCGTGTTTATCAGGATAATATCCCTTGGGAGTATCAAATTTTAATCCTGGCAAATGGTTGTATTCCGTTGGAGTAAATAATTTTAAAGAATCCCATCTACTTAACCAAGATCCTCCTATTTCATTTCCGCTATCAACTACTAAATAGGTCTTATCGAGTTTTTGTAAATGATAAGACATTGATAATCCTGCTTGAGCTGCTCCGATTATTACAAAGTCTAACATATGAAGTTAATTTGTTTTTTTTTACAAATATAAAGTTATATAAATAATATTTTAATAACAATACTAAAAATCAGCAAATTAAACTACACAAATAGATTTTTTTGGATAATTTTTCTTATTTAAAATAAAAGAAAAAATAAACACAGAATATTTTTCTAGACCATTCTACTCATTTTAAATAATTATAATAATGCAAAAATATCTTAGTCCTTAAAATAAAGGTAGAATAGTTATTCTCAAAATTAAATCTGTATTTGTACACGGGGAATTAATCTATCAACAATTCCTTCAAATCTAAAGAAGTTCCGTTATAAATATTTACATCTACACAACCTTTTATTCCGCTTACTTTTCCGTTTTCGGTTACTTGCCAAACAGACCAATCGGAATCAATATCAGTATAAAAAGCAGTATAATTTGCAATCCAGAAAGGATAATCTGAGAAATCTTCTTTTAGAAAATCGTTGTAATAACTTTCGCTACTGTAAATAATCGGTTTTACACCATAATGTTTTTCGACCACATCTAGCCAACGTTGCAACCCAACTTTTAACCTTTCGATAGATTGTTCTTTGGGTAGTCTTTCAATATCCAACACAGGCGGAAAATCACCTTTATGCAATCTGACATTTTTAATGAAATTATTGGCTTGCTCGATCGAATTTTCGTTGGGACGATAATAATGGTAAGCACCACAAATAAGCTTACTCTCTTTGGCTTTTTTCCAATATTTTTTGAACTTATAATCTCTTCTATCATTACCAACAGTGGCACGAATAAAAACAAATTCGACAGGAAAACCACCTTCTATTTCTTTGGGACTATCCCAATCTATTTTGTCTTGGTATTCAGAAATATCGATACCGAAGGATTTTTCGATGTGTGCATCTAATACTTTATCGAGCGGAGCAATTCTGGTTTCTACAATAATTTTATCGGTTTTAAAACCTAAATAATAGGTCAAAACATTTCGCTGACTGTATATAATTAGCAAAATAAATGCGATAAAAAGACATTTGTAAAACGTATTGCTCTTAAAAAATATTTTTTGCTTTTTAGACTTTACTGATTTTCGTACAGCCATTAATTTATTATTTTTTATTAATCATATTATTCACAACCGAAAGCAAGACATAAAAAACAATAATCATAGAAATTCCTAAATATCTAAAAACAAGCAATAACAATACCGAAGAAGCCAAAAATAAAACTTGTAAAGCATTTTTCTTGAAGGTAAAATCTTTTACTTTCAATGAAAATAGAGGAATTTCGGCATTCATAACATAAGCACTAACTATAGAAATTGCAATAAGAACCCAATGATTTTGAAGCGAACTTGTAATAAACTCTAGGTTTGGATTTAGCAAAACAAGAGGCAAACTCAAAATAAACAAAGCATTGGCAGGCGTTGGCAACCCTATAAATGAATCTGTTTGACGGGTATCGATATTAAAATTTGCCAAACGATAACAAGCCCCAAGAGTTACTATAAATCCTAAAAAAGGCAAAATCATTACCGAATTATCCCAAGAAGAAATACTAATTGTTTTTTCTTCTCCAAACGATTTCAAAAGCAATTGAAACATAATAACGCCAGGCACAACACCACTGGTTATCATATCTGCCAATGAATCTAATTGCAAACCCAATGGACCCGAAACCTTAAACAATCGAGCAAAAAAACCATCAAAAAAATCAAAGAAAATACCCAAACAAACAAAATAAAATGCCAATTCGAATTCTTGCTGAAATGCAAAAACCAGAGCAATGCAACCACAAAAAAGATTTAACAAAGTGATAATATTGGGAATATGTTTTTTGATGTTCATTTGAAATAATTTAATTATCGATTCAGCAAATTTAACACAATAAGTTTATACATCGATGCGTTTATTATATCAGATTTTTATTTAATCTTTGTACAAATTAATTTTCATTGAAAAAACTCATACTTTTTATATTTTTAGTAACATTTAGCTTTACAAAAGCGCAAACGATTCGTAAATATTCGAACGAATTTATGAATATTGGTGTCGATGCTCGTGCTTTTGGCATGGCAAACACTATGGTGGCGCATTCTGGCGATGTAAATTCGGGTTATTGGAATCCCACAGGTTTACTAAAAATCGAAGACAGTGAAGCTTCTCTTATGCATGCTAATTATTTTGCAAATATTGCACAATATGATTATGCAGCTTATGCTAAAAAAATAGATGATCGTAGTGCTTGGGGTGCATCTATTATACGTTTTGGTGTTGATGATATTCTGAACACCACCCAATTGATTGATGCCAACGGAAACATAGATTACAACAGAATTAGCTTATTTTCGACCGCAGATTATGGTTTTACCTTTTCTTACGCCCGAAAATTGCCAGTACAAGGATTTCAATATGGTGTAAATGCTAAAGTAATTCGCAGAATTATTGGAGATTTTGCAAGTTCATGGGGATTTGGTTTCGACTTGGGTTTTCAATTTGAAAAAAACGATTGGCAATTGGGACTCATGGTTCGTGATATTACGACTACTTATAATATTTGGAATATTAATGAAAAGGAATTTCAAAAAATAAAAGACGCACAAACATTAAACCCGTTACAAAACCAAGATTTACCAGAAAGTAGCGAAATCACTTTACCAAAAGTACAACTTGGTGTAGCTAAAAAATACGAATTTCATAATGACACAAGCTTGTTGGCTTCAGCAAATTTGAATATGCAATTTCAACAAACAAATGATTTAATTTCTACAAGTTTTGCGAGTATAGATCCCGCTTTAGGATTTGAATTTGGTTATAACAATTTGGCTTTTTTAAGAGCTGGTTTTGGTAATTTTCAAAAAATACAACAAATTGATGGTAGCAAAAAAATAGGATTTCAGCCTAATCTTGGCGTGGGATTTCAGTACAAAGGAATTGCTATCGATTATGCACTAACCGATTTAGGAAACCAAAGTGCTGCTTTATATTCAAACGTATTTTCGTTGAAAGTTGATTTAAGTATCTTCCGATAAATTTGTTCCAATGACAAAAAAAACACTTTTTCTGTTTTGTTTTATACAATTTTCGATGGGCTATTGCCAACAATTTTCCATTTCCGAGAACACAAAAATTAGCATTATCACCGTAGGACTTGCTGACGAAGTACATTCTTTATACGGACATACTGCATTGAGGATCCAAGATTCTAAATTGAATATCGACTTGGTTTACAATTACGGAATGTTTGATTTTACTACAGAAAATTTTGTTGCAAAATTTACAAAAGGAGATTTACAATATTATGCGACATCTTATCCTTATGTAGATTTTGAGTACAGTTACAGAGAAGACAATCGTTCTATTTTCGAGCAGGTTTTAAACTTATCTCTTATTGAAAAACAGAATTTATTTAACAAACTAAACACTTCCCTTTTACCAGAAAATACATTTTATACTTATAAATTTATCGATAGAAATTGCACCACAAAAGTGATTGACATTGTAAATGAAGTACTGGAAAACAAACCCATTGTTAAGAAAAATATTAATAGTTCAACATACAGAGAAGTTTTATATCCGTATGCTGAAAATCATTTTTATGAGCAATTGGGCATTAATCTAATTTTTGGAAGAAAAGTAGACGATCAGGCCACTGCTATTTTTCTTCCGTTAGATTTATATGATAATTTAAAAAACATTTCACACAAGAACAAACCTTTAGTTTCTGAAACAAATACTATTTTTGAAGCCAAAAGAAAAACTCCAATTTCTTATTTGAATAGTATTTATTCATTGATAGCTATATTATTATTGTTTGTAATTTTGAATAAAAAAGCAACTAATATTATTTATTTTTCCGTTTTGGGATTCATAGGATTATTGTTTTCTTTCATGTGTATTTACTCTTTTCACAAAGAATTATACTGGAATTATAACATTTTACTACTCAATCCATTGTTTTTATTTCTT
>NZ_JAYWDT010000044.1:0-4596 GCF_043779715.1 Flavobacterium sp. | reverse complement strand
TAATCGATAATTTTTTGAGAAAATTTGTTTCCCTGATTGAGATTCAACCAAATTATAAATATCTTCCCAAGCCGTAAAATCGTACTCTCGCAACCATTGGTACAAATAGGATTTGTAATTGGGTAATTGAGTCAGTTTTTTTAAATCGAAAGAAAGGATATCATTATTTTCTTTTACTACTTGCTGGTAAATCATAATTGTAGCATCCTCGACCATAATTTGCGATTCTTGCAAGTAGTTTTGTGTTTTCTGGAAAGAATCTAGAAAATTAGGATTCAATTCTTTTAATATTGGAACCAAATCATGACGAATTTTATTTCGCAAATATTTATCGGAAGCATTGCTCGAATCTTCTCTCCATTGTATGCTGTTTTCTTTGGCAAAATCTTCTATTTCAGCACGAGAAAAAGGTAATAAAGGTCTAATTATCAGTTCGTTTTGTTCAGGAATTCCAGTCAATCCGTCTAAACCTGTTCCTCGAGTTAGATTTATAAGAAAAGTTTCCAGATTATCATCAGCATGATGCGCAGTGAGAATATAATCAAAATTTTCGGTTTCTAATAATTCATAAAACCAATTGTATCGAAGTTCTCGAGCGGCAATTTGAGTTGATAACTTATAATCTTTAGCAAAATTCTCCGTATCAAAAAGAGTTACAAACACTTCAATATTATGATTAGAAGCATAATCTTGAACAAATTGCTGATCGCCAAAACTTTCTAAACCACGCAATTGAAAATTACAATGCGCAATAGCAATATTATAATTTAGTTTTTGAAATAAATGCAACATTATCATACTATCAATTCCTCCGCTTGAGGCCAAAAGAAGTTTTTTCTCTTTCAGAAAAGGGAAATTTTTAGAGAGATGATTTTGTAGTTTTAAAAGCATTTTCAAAAGTAATTATTTAATTTAACTTAATACTTCTAACATAGCTTTTGCTTTCAATAAACATTCTTCATATTCATTTTCGGGAATTGAACCAGCAGTAATAGCACTTCCAACAGAAAAAGAAACGTATTTTTCTTCCGAATTATATAAAATACTACGAATCACAACATTAAAATCGAAATCGCCAGTAGGAGTGAAGTAACCAATTGCACCACTATACAAACCACGTTTTGTTTCTTCTAATTCTTCAATAATTTTCATTGCCGAAATCTTGGGAGCACCAGTCATACTTCCCATTGGGAAAGTACTTTTTAGAATCTCAATCGGAGAAGTTGTATGTGAGACTTCCGAAATAATTGTCGAAATCATGTGATGTAATTGCTTGAAAGTATAAATACCACACAGTTCCGCAACTTGAACAGAACCTTTTGTAGCAGTATGTGACAAATCATTGCGAACCAAATCGACAATCATCACATTTTCTGAGCGTTCTTTCGGGTTTTGTGATAATTCTAGTTTCGATTTTTCATCTTCAATAGCATCAGAAAAGCGTTTTGAAGTTCCTTTTATAGGTTGCGAAATTATTTTTGTTACTTCTTTTCGCAAATAACGTTCTGGCGATGCAGAAAGCAAATAATTTGTATTGTTTTTGAAGAATACAGAAAATGGTGGTTCCGAAATGGCATTCAGTTTATTATAAATTTCTAATGGATTTATTTCTGCGTTTTCTGCAAAAAATTCCATACAAAAATTAGCTTCATAAATATCGCCACGATTAATGTGTGCTAGTATTTCACTAACTTTCACTAAGTGTTTTTCTTTAGATATTTGTTGTTCTATTTTAAGATTGGCATCACTAATGCCTTTTGCCTCCCGATAGCTATCGGGATGGTTTTCTATTATTTCAAGAAAATCGTCTTCCACTTCATCATCACACATATTTAGATATTGAATTTCTACCTGATTTCCTTTCAATAAAAATAGTTTTTTAGGTTGAAAGAAAAACAAATCTGGGAAATGCAAACCATCATGATTTTTAGAAACCAAATCTTCGGTATCGTTTTTTAAATCATATGATAAATAACCAAAAAGCCAATCTCGTGTTTGCGATTGGTATTGTTTTAAATCTTCGAAAGCGTTGTGATAGTCAGTTTTTATTGATGTAAAAGCATCAACAGCCAAAACACAATCATAGCTGAAATATTCTTGCGCATAATGATTACTGTCCAGAAAAACAACTTCTCTGTACTGATTTCCCCAAGCCAAAAGTTGCTTTTTAAATAAAATAGGATCTTGTAAATCCTTAAAAATAGATGTTCTCAAATCGAAAATGAATATTTAACAAAATTACAACATTTTACCTTTAATGGATAAAAGTTTTTGGCACAGTTTTTAGTGCAGCTAGAATTATATATTAACAAATAAATTCATATTAAATTATTGATTGAAAATTACCTGTTTATTTAAGTTGTAGTTATATTTTTTTAAAGTTATAAAATCCATTGGATGAAGACTTTCGACATTATGACATTTCAACTTTCGACTTTAACTGTAACCTCAATTAATATTAAATATGAAAATCATGAAAAAAACTCCCACAATTGGTTTCGCATTACTACTGGTAACCATTGCTTATTCTTGTAAAGAAGCTTCAGCTGAAGCACCAACAACTGAAGTATCTGGTCCAGCAATGGAAGAATCTGTTAGTGCAAATTCTGATGCAAAAGTAGCAACATCGTCATCGGCAGCAGTCGAACCCAAAAATTCGAAAAGAAAATTTGTTAGAACGGCCGATATTAAATTTAAAGTAAAAAACGTTCCAAAATCGACTTACGCAATTGAAGATGCTGCTACAAAATTTGGTGGTTTTGTAACTTACACAAATTTAGAAAGTAACATTTCTAATAAAGACGAAACTAAGGTAAGCCAAGATAGTACGCTGGTTACCACAAAATATACAGTCGAAAATAACATTACTATTAGAGTTCCTAATACGCGATTAGATACGGTCATAAAAACGATTGCAAAACAGATAGATTTTCTTGATTTTCGGGTTATAAAAGCCGACGATGTTACTTTGCAAGTGTTATCGAACCAAATGGCACAAAACAGAAGTAGTAATTCCGAGAAAAGAATCGAAAAAGCGATTGATGAAAAAGGCAAAAAACTAAATAATATTATTGATGCCGAAGATCATTTAGAGAACAAAAAAGAACAAAATGATGCTAGTAAAATCGAAAATTTATCACTAAAAGACCAAGTAAATTTTAGTACATTAACTTTGCAAATTTACCAAAGAGAAGCCATAAAACAAGAAATGGTTGCCAATGAAAAAAGTATAAATGCTTATCGTCCTAATATTGGTTTGCAAATTTGGGATAGCTTAAAAACAGGCTGGTTTATGCTCGAAGGAATTATTGCATTTGTCGTGCAACTGTGGGGAATCGCTCTGATTCTCGGTTTAGGTTATTTTGGATATAAAAAATATAGCAAAAAGTAAGCTGTAAACCACTGGGAAACTGGTGGTTTTTTATTTATATTTGTTTAGCAACTCAAAGGAGAATGAAAATAAAAACACTATTGATTTTCGGATTTATTATAAACTGTATAATTCCCTGTAAATCACAAAATATACAACAAAATCAAGCAATTATTAATGATACCACTTTCGTAAATATAAAAGATTATAGTTCCGATTTTATTTTGGATATGAAATATGCTACCTATGATAATTTCTTAAAAACAAAAGTATATGATTGTGAATCCTGTTTTTTGAGATTAAAAACGATAAACAATCTTATAGAAGCCAATAACCAATTTAAGAGAAAAGGATATCAAATAAAGATTTTTGATTGTTACCGACCGCTAGATGTTCAGAAAAAAATGTGGGTCATTGTTCCCGATGCAAATTACGTAGCAAATCCTGTAAAAGGTTCTATTCACAATCGTGGCGGCGCTGTAGATATTACTTTAGTCGACGAAAATGGTGTCGAGCTTGAAATGGGAACTACTTTCGATTTTTTTGGTATAGAATCTAGTCATGATTACAGAGATTTCCCTCGAAGAACACTTAAAAATAGGCGATTATTAAAAAAAATTATGACACGAAATAATTTTGAATCCTTCGATTCCGAATGGTGGCATTATAATCTGAGAGGTTCTAGAAAAGATAATTTGTCCAATTTCACTTGGAAATGTGAGTAGGTTTTGAATTTAAAATTCAGATTTTTAGTAATATATGTTTAAAATAATTTTTGTTTTCGAATTGTCAATTATTTTTTCAATTCGGGTGTAAAATTTTTCATTTACCATAGGACAACCAAAACTGTTACAAATATAATTTTCTTGCTCGTCATAAGGCACATCAAAATATTTGTGCAAAACTATATTTCGGTCGTAAGCATTACTATTTGTTTTGTCTAGACCGTATAATTTATAAGCCTTACCGAATTTTCCTACATATGAATTTCCAATCGAATATTTCCCCAAAGAAGTAGAAAGCGAATTGTCTATATTGCTAAATTTTAGTTTGCCTTGAATGCTGGTTTCAGATCCAGAACCATGAGCAACCAAACCTTTGTCTATGATTTTATTGCTTCTTAAATCATATATAAAAAAACGATTTTTGCCGGAGGGAATTCCCATATCTACAAAAAAAGCTATTTCTTTACTGTATTTAGAATTGCCGTTTATTAGTTTTTTCAC
>NZ_JAYWDT010000043.1:0-10394 GCF_043779715.1 Flavobacterium sp. | reverse complement strand
AAATCTATTTTTTTAATGTTTTTATTTTTTAGACCAATCTGAAATACTATCTTGATTCATTTTTACATAATCTTCATTTTTTGCTGCTTGTGCTGCTGCCAATGATGATTTTGCTGTTTCAATTGCACCTTTTTTATCTCCTAATTTAGCTTGTATTTGAGATTTTAGACGTGTGTACCAATATGGTTTTTTGTCATGCATTTCGTATGCTTTATTTACATAAGTCAATGCTTTATTCAAATCACCATTCGATTGGTAAAAATACTGTGCTGCCGAAAAATAATCAGTTGCCGCTGGTCCAGCCAATGTTTTATCAATACTTGCCAAGGCAGTTTTTTGTGTAGGAACTTCAAATTTTACCGCAACTAGAGTCTTTTCCCATGAAAATTCTAAATTGGCAAAATTATTATCAATATTATTAATGGCGATGGTAAAAGTTTCTACATTTCTGTTCAAAACTTCTGGTTTAGCATTTACTTTTAAAACTACTTTAGTTTCATCCCAAGTCTCAGGATTTCCCCAGTTGTCTGTAGTTGCATAAAAAATAACTTCCCAATTATCTGCATTTGGAATCGTATAAATGGAATATTTTCCTTTTTTTAAAGTAGCGCCATTAATAACCACATCTTCGCTAAAAGAAACAACTGTATTCTCATTAGCTCCCGTTCTCCATACTTTGTCAAAAGGTACTAAATCTCCAAAAACAACTCTTCCTTTCATACCTGGTCTATTATAATCGATTTCAACATCAGTTAAACCAACCTTCTGTGTAACAGACGCTTTTGGACTCGCTTGTGGAATTTTAACTTGAGCTTCAATACTATAAGAAGCAATCATCAGAGCTAAGGCAACAATTAATTTATACATTTTTTTGTGATTTTATTTTCCCAAAGATAAAGTTTCAAATCCAAATCAATTGTTAAGAAAAAGATAAAATGAAATTTTTTTGTTTAACTTTACTATAAAAATGTTAAACATTTTATACATTTACACAAAATTATCATCAAATGAAAATTTATACTTTACATACAAAACAAAACCTTCCAATAACTTTACAACAAGCTTGGGGTTTTCTCTCAGACCCTAAAAATCTTAAAACCATAACACCAAGTTATATGAGTTTTATAATACAATCAGGTGCCGATAAACCGATGTTTGCTGGACAAATTATTCAATATATTGTAACGCCAATTTTAGGAATAAAAACCAAATGGGTGACCGAAATCACACATATTGAAGACAAAAAATATTTTGTCGATGAGCAACGTTTTGGCCCTTACTCACTTTGGCATCACAAGCATTTTTTAAGAGAAATTCCTGGTGGTGTCGAAATGGAAGACATTGTAGATTATAAAATTCCAATGGGAATATTAGGACAATTGGTTCATCCCTTTTTGGTTAAACCAAAACTGAAAGAAATATTCGAATACCGAGAAAAAAAACTAATTGAACTTTTTGGAGAATATAAAGAACAATAATCATGAAAAATATATTATTAATAGGAGGTTCCTACGGAATTGGTTTGGCTATTGCCAAAGAATTACAGTTAGAAAATAACGTTTTTGTAGCTTCCCGAACAAGCGAAGGTTTAACCGATTTGAATGTCACGCACATACCTTTTGATGTAATAACTGACACTTTAGATACAACAAAATTGCCCGCAGTTATCGACGGATTAATTTATTGCCCAGGAAGTATCAACCTACGTCCGTTTAAAGCCCTAAAAATAGAAGCTTTCGAAAACGATTTACAAATAAATTTTATTGGAGCTGTCAAAGTAATTCAATCTGTTTTACCTAACCTAATTGCTTCACAACAATCAAGTATTGTACTATTTAGTAGCATTGCAGCAAGTATGGGAATGCCTTTTCACACTAGTGTTGCCGCTGCAAAAGGAGCTATCGAAGCTTTTGCAAAAGCATTAGCTGCCGAGTATGCACCAAAGATTAGAGTAAACGTAATTGCGCCATCATTAACAGATACACCATTGGCCGATAAATTTTTAAATAACGAGGAGAAAAAGGAAAAATCAGCTTTGCGTCATCCGTTGAAACGTTTCGGAACTGTAAATGATATTGCCCAAATGGCAAACTTCCTAATTAGTGATAATAGCAGTTGGATTTCTGGTCAAATTTTCCATGTTGATGGCGGAATGTCGACACTTTTAGTCAACGGATAAAATTTTAGGAGCACAACATTCGGTTTCTTTACAACCATAATCCCGCTTTTCGTTCCAATCCTCGCAAAAAAGCTCGGGATTTCCACTTTAATCGGGGCTAAATCGTAACTTGACGTTTTTTTACAACATTTTTTACAATAAAACATACAAATGAATATATTCTGGTTCCGACGAGATTTGAGATTAGATGATAATGTAGGTTTTTTTCACGCTCTAAATAGCGGTGAGGATGTATTGCCAATCTTCATTTTCGATGATACTATACTTTCTCAATTACCCAAAGATGATGCACGTGTTACCTTTATTCACGAATTATTGTCTAAAATGCAAGAAAAATTGCAAGATAAAGGAAAATTATTAGCCATTTTTCACGGAAAACCATCAGAAATTTTCGAAAAACTAATTACCGAAAATAAAGTAAAAACAATTTACACAAATCATGATTATGAACCTTATGCTCGCAAACGAGATAAAGAACTGAATCAGCTTTTTGTAAGTCATAATATCGAATTTCTAACCAGCAAAGACCAAGTCATTTTCGAAAAAAGCGAAGTAACAAAAGATGACGGAAAACCTTATGTTGTTTATACACCATATTCTAATAAATGGAAAGAAAAATTTAAGCAAGTAACTCTAAAAAATTATAATTCAGAGGATTATTTATATAAAATTACGGTTCACTCCTACCCTTTTTTGAGTTTAGAAACCATAGGATTTGAAACTTCAAAAATAACCGTTACACCTTATGATATTTCTGATAATTTAATAGACAATTACGAAGCTACAAGAAACTTTCCTGCTTTAAACAAAACTTCATTTCTAGGAATTTATCTTCGTTTCGGAGCCGTTTCTGTCAGAAAAATGATAAACGAAGCTATAAAAAGTAAAAACGAAACTTTTTTTAAAGAACTCATTTGGAGGGAATTTTTTATGCAAATATTATGGCATTTTCCACATACTATAAATAAAAGTTTTAGAGAAAAATACGACACTATTGTTTGGGAAAATAACGAGGATTTATTTCAGAAATGGTGCGAAGGAAAAACAGGTTATCCATTTGTAGATGCAGGCATGAGAGAGCTTAATGCAACTGGACACATGCACAACAGAGTACGAATGATAGTAGCCAGTTTTTTATGCAAACATTTACTAATCGATTGGCGTTGGGGAGAAACTTATTTTGCCACAAAACTTTTAGATTACGAACAATCCAGTAATGTAGGTAACTGGCAATGGGCAGCTGGTTCTGGAGTAGATGCAGCGCCGTATTTCAGAATTTTTAATCCAACTGAGCAAATAAAAAAGTTCGATAAAGACTTAAAATACATCAAAAAATGGATTCCAGAATTAGAGACTTCTCATTATCCTGAACCTATTGTAGAACACAAATTTGCAAGAGAACGTTGCTTGAGAGTTTATAAAGAAGCGGTTGGCTCAAATTAAATGATCAAACAAGCTCCTTTTTGAGTATATTTACATTAACTTAATATTTAAATTATGAAAAAAGCAGGATTGTATTTAGGATTATTTACTTCTTTACTCGTTATATCTTGTGGGGGTAAAGAAGAAAAAACTGTAGAAAATAACGAAACCAAAACTATTGAAAGAGTAGAAACTGTCAAAACCGTTCAGGTACAAGACACTACTGCTAAAAATGGAACTTCCGTAAAAATAAGTGGAAATGGGGTTTCCTTAGACAGTAAAGATGTTGATGTAGAAATCAAAAAATAAAAAGCCCTTAAAAATAAAAAGCCAGTTGAACTGGCTTTTTATATTAACAATAATTGATTGTTTTTATCTTCTCAAAACTCAACTCGTCGAAATCACGGATTACTTTGTCTGCCAAAGAATAATCTTGTAATTTCGAATTCACACTATCATAACCTACACAATAAATTCCTGCGGCTTTTGCTGCTTTTATTCCGTTTGTGCTGTCTTCGATAACGATACAATTTTCTTTAGAAGCTATAGATAATGTTGCTGCATGCAAAAAAATAGCGGGATGTGGCTTCGATTTTGGAAAATCTTCGCCCGAAACAATATGTGTAAAATACTGATGCAAATCGAATCTATTAAAAACCCTATTTATTGTGCTTTTTGAAGCAGATGAAGCAACTATTAGTTGTATTCCGTTAATGTGCAAATCCTGAATTAGTTTCTGCACGCCGTCTATGAGTTCTAAATCTGGTTTGGTATCGAAAGCTTCGTTAAATAAATGACGTTTCCGTAAAATTAAATCCTCGACATCATGATTTAACTTAAAATTTTCTTTTAGTTTCTGAAAAACATTTCGAGTCGAATTGCCTGTAAATGTGGCATACATTTCGTTAGAAACTTCTATATTTAATTCGACAAAATGTTGGTTGTAAGCATAATGATGAACGGGTTCAGTATCGACAATTACTCCGTCCATGTCGAAAATTACGGTTTGAATCATTTTTTTAAGTGGCTAAAGTTCTAAGCTGCTAAGGTAGTAAGTTTTTAGTCGTTTATAAATAGTAAAATGGATTCCTAAACTAGCCCTGATGGAAGTGGTAATCCTTTTTTCGTCAGTTCGAGTTCCTCGCTTTTTTTAGCGAGGAGTATCGAGAACACGAAAAAAGATTGTAACGAAAGCAGGAATTACCTTTACTGATACAAACTGTACTTTCGCTTCAAAAAAATAAATAAATTAAACCTTTTTAGATATCTTTAGTCTTACTTATAAAACCAACCTACTTTTGCAAGACGAAAAAGCTTTTATCGCTGAATTATTGAATCCGAAAACGCAAAATGATGCGTTTAGGAAGCTCTTGCAATTGTATCAAAAACCGTTGTATCATCACGTGCGAAACATGGTTTTGAGTCATGATGATGCCGACGATGTTTTGCAGAATACGTTTGTAAAAGTTTTTCAGAATTTGAAGAATTTTAAAGGAGATAGCAAACTTTTTTCTTGGATGTATCGCATTGCGACCAATGAAGCCATCACGTTTATGCAACAACGAGCTAAAAAAAGTGGAATTTCTAGCGAGGAAGTGCAACAAAAAGAGATAAATAAGTTGGAAAGCGATGTGTATTTTGATGGTAATGAGATTCAACTGAAATTGCAAAAAGCGATTGCGATTTTGCCAGAAAAACAACAATTGGTTTTTAAAATGAAGTATTTTGAAGAGTTAAAATACGAACAAATTGCCGAAATTACAGGAACTTCAGTTGGTGGTTTGAAAGCTTCATATTTTCATGCAGTGAAGAAAATTGAAGATTTTTTGAAAATAGATTAAACCTTTTTACACAATAATAGTCTTAACGATATGAAACAATTTGATTTAGATAACGACCCAAAAATAAACAGCGGATTTAGAATCCCAGAAAACTATTTTGAGCAGTTTGAAGCTAAAATGATGAGTCAGCTTCCTAAAAAAGAAGTGAAAGTAATTTCGATTTTTGAAACTAGAAAATTTTGGTTTTCGGCAGTGGCAGCAGTCTTTTTTATTGGTTTATTTACTACTATGTATTTGAATAGTGCAAAAACTGAAAATATAAGTACCGAAGATTATTTGGCTTGCCAAACAACAATAAGTACTGAAGATATTATAGAAAATTTATCCGACGATGACATTACTGCAATTGAAGAATCATTGGATTTATACGATCAAGATACCCAAAATTATGCTAAAGAATATTTATACTAAAACTCCTAAAATGAAAAAAATAATTACACTCTTATTGTTATTTGTTTGTACCATAAGTTTTGGTCAAGATTTTGAGAAAAGAGCAGAACGCATCAAAGCGCTTCGTGTGGCATTTATATCTACTAAATTAGATTTAACATCTCAGGAAGCTGAAAAATTTTGGCCTATTTTTAATAAATTTGATGAGAAACAAATCTTCTTATATAAGCAAAAAAGACAGCTTATGTTTAAGCTTAAACCAGAAAATACAGCTGGAATGTCTGATGCTGTTACTCTTAAATTATTAGATGATTCGGAAAAAATTGACGCTGATATGCAAAATAACAAACGTTTGCTTACAAAAGATTTGCAAGGTATAATTCCTCCTCAGAAATTATTATTGCTAAAAAAATTGGAAGAAGATTTTAAGAACACACTTTTGAAACAATTAAAAAAGCGACAAGGCTCGAGATCCGAAGATTAATAAAATATATCAAACCGTTAAACTAAAAATTTAGCGGTTTTTATTTAAAATTTATTTTTACAATCTTATTTCTTCCTGCAGCAATTGCCGTTTTGTTATCTAAAAATCTAATGGTATAAAAATCTTTATCGGTCGATAATTGTTTCCATTTTTTTCCTGCATTTCTCGAATAAAAAACACCTGTGGCACCAACAACAACAATCGATTTCCCTCCACCATTAGGCAAATATTGAAGACACGAAGCATAACCAAATCCTTTATTTTCGGCAATAAGTTGCCAAGTTTTTCCTCCGTCGTTTGTGATGGCTTTATTTTGAAAATTCTGTTCCAGTTTTTCGTAGTTTCCACCAGCAATAAAACCAATATTTTCATTATAAAAATCGGCAGTAAAAGAACCTGTCATTGTTTGTCCTTGCACAATTGGTGTTTCTATAGTTTCCCAAGTATTTCCTTTATCTTCCGAATGAAAAACTCTGGATTTTTTTCCGCCAGAAACCATCCAAATATTATTTTCTTTAATGATTAAATTGGTATTACTGGCAGCAAAAAAAGCTTCGCCATCCACCAATTTTGGTAGTTTGTCACAAGTGATTTTTTCCCAAGTTTCTCCACCATCAGTCGTTTTTATCATCGATGGACAATTTTCGGTTGGATCACCTATTGCTATTCCTTCATTGTCATTAAAAAATTGCATCGAATCATAAAATACTTTTTCGTGATTTTCTTGATACACTAGTTTAGATTGGGTTCCGTCTTTTGATATTCGATATAATAATGCAGGATTTCCTACCGAAAGGATAAAAATATGCTTTGCCGTTTGCGCAATACTTCTAAATTCAATTTTATAATTTTCTTTAGCAATATTTCCGCTATAATTTGTTGAAGAATCGAGCGAAATAAAGCCATAATTTCCATTATTCGCTGCATACCATACTTTATTATTATCGATTGCTAATGCTCTGCAACTTATTTTTTCGCTAAAGATAGTATCTACCATAATTTTAGAAAATCTCGGATTAGATATAAAATTTTCGCTTGTATTACAAGAATGTAAGGTACTGACAATCAATAAAATAAAAAATATGTTTTTCATACTATAGTTTAAAGATTCTAAATTACTGTTTTTTATATAACATAATGCATAATTTTAATAAAAATAACATTCAAATCGGATTAAATATTTTAATTTTGTTCTCTTTTTCAAACACAAAATAATGAGTGCTTCATCACATCACGATCTTCACAGTAAATTATCGCTAGGCGGAATATTAATAACATTAGGAATCATTTTTGGTGATATTGGAACTTCTCCTTTATACGTAATGAGTTCGATATTAGGCAAACACGCTATTGATCCTCAAGTTGTTTTGGGAGGAATTTCTGCAATATTTTGGACATTAACATTACAAACCACATTAAAATATGTATTAATAACCCTTTCGGCAGACAATCATGGTGAAGGTGGAATTTTTGCTCTTTATGCATTAGTAAAACGAACGAAAGTAAAATGGCTCATAATACCTGCAATTATTGGTGGAAGCGCCCTTTTAGCCGACGGAATTATCACACCACCCATCTCAGTTTCATCGGCTGTGGAAGGTGTAAAAACATATTATCCTGATTTAAATACTGTTCCTATTGTTATTGGAATACTAGTCCTTTTATTTATAATACAACAATTTGGAACTAAGCTAGTGGGGAAATTTTTTGCTCCAATGATGCTTATTTGGTTCGGAATGTTAGCTGTTTTAGGAATAATTCAAATCACAAAAAATACTGATGTACTTTGTGCTGTAAATCCTTATTATGCCTACCAATTATTAAGTGTTCATCCTGAAGGATTTTACGTTTTAGGATTTGTTTTTCTTTGTACAACTGGTGCAGAAGCTTTGTATTCTGATATGGGACATTGTGGTCGAAAAAACATTCGTATTAGTTGGATATTTGTTAAAATAGCTTTGCTTTTAAACTATTTCGGACAAGGTGCGTACTTAATAAAACATCAAGGTGTTACTTTGCAGAGTATTAATCCAAATAATGCAAATCCGTTTTACTTGATTATGGCCGATTGGTTTCAACCTTACGGAATTGTAATTGCAACCTTAGCAGCTGTAATCGCTTCACAAGCATTAATAAGTGGTTCATTTACATTGATAAACGAAGCGATGCGTTTGAATTTTTGGCCAAAAGTTAGAATTAAATATCCTACAGATCAAAAAGGTCAAATATATATTCCGTCAATCAATTGGCTGTTATTAGCTGGTTGTATCGGAGTCGTTTTATATTTCAAAAAAGCGAGTAATATGGAAGCGGCTTATGGTCTTGCCATTGTTCTTTGCATGATTATGACAACTATCTTACTTACTTATTTTATGATTATAAAAAGAGTGGCTTTGTACTTAATTTTACCATTAATATTAATTTATTTAGTCATCGAATTTAGTTTTCTAATTGCGTGTTTAGATAAATTCCCTCATGGCGGTTATGTAACTATTATTATTGCAGCGGTTCTGATATTCATAATGTCAATCTGGTTTATGGCCAAGCGAATTAGTAAAAACTACACCAAAATTGTAAAAATAGACCATTACAAAAAGGTATTGGCGGAGCTAAGTGTCGATTTATCGATACCTAAATATGCAACCCATTTAGTTTATATGACTAATGCCAATCGTATAGATGAAATTGAAGAAAAAGTAATGTATTCTATTTTACAAAAACGTCCAAAAAGAGCCGATTTGTACTGGTTTGTACACGTAAATATTACAAATGAACCTTATAAAAAAGAATACAAAGTAACTCAAATTATAAAAGATGATTTATTTAGAATCGATTTTAATCTTGGTTTTAGAGAGCCTACTAAAATAAACTTAATGTTTAAGGAAGTTATTAAAGATATGGTAAAAAAAGGCGAAGTGGATATTACAAGTCGCTACGAATCATTAAGTAAAAATAATATTATTGGTGATTTCAAATTTGTATTGTCTGAAAAATTCTTATCGAATGATAGTTTTATGCATTGGCACGAAAAACTAGTTATGAATACTTATTTCTTCTTCAAAAAAATGAGTTTGTCAGAAGAACAAGCTTTCGGATTGGACAGTAGCTCTGTGAAAGTAGAAAAATTTCCAATGGTACTTCACGCTCCAGAAAAAATAGAATTAAAACGTGTTGAATAATCAAATATGATATCATATAATCCCAAAGAATGGTTCACTTTTATATTCAATTTTCATAAAGCAGAAACTTTTAGGACTTTGCTTCCACTAATTATTGGCATATCAATCTATAGTGGAATTATTGTTTATTTTGTTCAGGATTATTTACATTTAGCAGATAATCATCATCTTAAAAACATAACTATCATGCATAGCATGCTTGGTTTTGTAATTTCTTTGTTATTAGTTTTTAGAACAAATACAGCATATGATCGCTGGTGGGAAGGAAGAAAACAATGGGGATCACTCGTAAATAATAGCCGGAACTTAGCATTAAAATTATCATCTATTTTAACTGAAAAAGAAGATAAAATCTTCTTTAAAAAAATTATTCCTTATTATGCCAGTGTTTTGAATTTACATCTTAAAAATCAAAATATTAGCCACGAATTATTTGATGAATACAATATTAATATTGATCATAAAAAGCACAAACCAAACCAAGTTGTAAAATTACTTTTCAAAAAAATTAATGAGCTTTATTTATCTAAAAAAATAACTGGAGAACAGCTTTTATTTCTCAATACCGAAATAGTATCATTTACAGATATTTGTGGTGCTTGCGAAAGAATAAAAAATACTCCAATACCGTTTTCATACAGTGTCTTTCTTAAAAAATTTATCTTTTTTTATGTTATGACTTTGCCTTTGGGTTATGTTTTTGTTTTGGGTTATTATACAATTCCTGTGGTCATTTTTATTTTTTATGTTTTAGCAAGTTTAGAACTAATTGCAGAAGAGATTGAGGAACCATTTGGTAATGACGAAAACGATTTACCTACCGAAAGAATTGCCGAAAACATTAAGAAAAATATTGACGAAATTTTATAAAAAAAGAAGCTTTTCATTTGAAAAGCTTC
>NZ_JAYWDT010000042.1:0-23116 GCF_043779715.1 Flavobacterium sp. | reverse complement strand
ACTTAAAAAAGTTGAGCAAGTATTTCCTGTTGTTACACCACCAGTTGCAACCCAGTTTGAAGTAGTTCCTGTAAGTGTAAATCCGTTTAATGTTCCAGTATTAGTATTTCCACTAGAATCTGTTAGTGTATTTATTGTTGCATTGTTTGCTTTATCAATTCCTTGGTTGAATTTATAATAATTAACCAATCCTGTTTGTCCTGAACCTAGTTCACAATTCATGTTGTTTTGAATTTCAGCTTGAGGTAAAGCACGGTTCCAAATACGGAATTCGTCTAAGTTACCAATTAAATAACCATCAAAGCCAACACGCTGACGCACACCAATATTGGTTACATTTACAGGAATACTTCCTGGGTTTACAAACGTAAAATTATCGGTATTTATTCCATTAATATAAAGACTTGCTGTTGTAGCAGAAGTTCTTGTAAAGGCTACCTGAGTCCAAGTGTTTAAGGGCACATATCCTGTTGTACTTGAGACTACAAGTCCAACACCGGAAGTATTTCGCAATACAATTTCAAAACCTGTTGTATTTGTCATTTTAGTTAGAGAGAACATAGGATTACTGTCTGATGTATTACCTTCGGCATAAATAGTTTGATAGGAACCTGAATTTGTTGAATATACCCAAGCTTCTAAGGTAAAATTATTAAGGTTAGAAACGGGTTGATTAGTAATAGATACTCTATCATTTACCCCATCAAAATTTAAAGCAGCCCCATTAATATTTACCTGAACTGCTATTCTTGTACTTTCGCAACCTGAAACGGTTTGAGAAACATAATACAAACCTGTTGTTAATAGTGTTGTACTAACTAAAGCGACACCTCCTGTTGAAACTGAATACCACTTCAAAGTAGTTCCTGTAGCAGTAAGATTGGTAACCGTAGCACCATTATTAAAGGTTTGTGGTGTAGTAGCTGTTGGTACTGCAGTTGTATTTATTGTTACTGTTACAGCCGTTCTTGGACTTTCACAAGTACCTATAGTTTGTGTAACATAGTAAGTACCTGTAGCCAATGTTGTTGTAGAAACCAAAGCAGTACCTCCTGTTGAAATATTATACCATTTGATAGTAGTTCCTGTAGCGGTTAAATTTGTAACTGTTGAACCCGTACAAAGAACTTGTGGGCTAGTAACTGACAAAGGAGCGGGGCTCATAGTTCCAGTGACTACGCCTCCTGATGCTAACCAGTTTGAGGTAGCTCCTGTTAATGCAAATCCGTTTAATGTTCCTGTATTAGCATTTCCACTAGAATCAGTTAGAGTAGTTATTGCAACATTGTTTCCAGATGCAACCCCTTGATTAAATTTGTAATAAGCTACCAGTCCTACTTGTCCAGATGGTAACTCTCCATTCATATTATTTTGAATTTCGCATTGTGGTAAAACTCTATTCCAAATACGAACTTCATCTAATTTACCTCCAAGTTGATTTGAGGCTGCATCATAAGAACCAAGTCGTAAAGCATTACCACCTGTAAAAGCAGGGACGCTTGTATTTGTTGAAACTAAAACTCCATTTTTATATAATTTCATCGTAGTTGTTGCTGCATCATAAGTCAAAGCAACATGATACCAAGTATTGGCTACTATAGGAGTTGGATCTTGCACTGCATTCCAAGTGCCATTGTGTCCCGCAGATAATCTGTTTCCAAAATTAGTTGAAGGATACAGAGCATGTTGCCCATCTGCACCTCCAGAAATAAGATTGTTTTGAAGCCCTAAGTTTGATACATAAAACCAAGCCTCTTTAGTATAAGTTGCTGGCATAATATTTCCGACCTGAACATAATCATTTGCACCATCAAAATCTAACGAAGCACCTGCTTGACTAAACATAGTATTGGTCAACAAAACAAAAACAAAAGTGGCTACTATTTTTGTAAATATTTTGCTTCCTATAGAAGCATGTTTTTTTGTTCTAAGTACATTTTTTCTCATAATTTATTTTTTATATTAATGTTTAAAAAAAAGGATTACCTCGGTAATCCTTTATATCAGATTACAAAGTTGGTGTAATAGAAAATGAATTCATATAGGGGGAAACCCCTGAATTTTAGTAAAAACAAAAAGGCTTCCAAAAAATATTTTGGAAGCCTTTTTTTATTAAAAACTAAATCTATTTACTGTTTTATCAACTTCATCGTTTTAGTTTGATTACTTTCGTTAGTCACTTTCATTAAATATATCCCGTTT
Source organism: Flavobacterium sp. (assembly GCF_043779715.1). Lineage (GTDB taxonomy): Bacteria > Bacteroidota > Bacteroidia > Flavobacteriales > Flavobacteriaceae > Flavobacterium. The sequence continues at coordinate 20,914 of NZ_JAYWDT010000042.1, read as the reverse complement.
GGATAATTGCTTAAATCTAATTTAGTCATGCCTAAATCTAAATTTTCTGTTTTGATTATTTTGCCCATGATATCGTAAATTACAATCGATCCGCGAGCATCACTGTTGATAGAAAATATATCTTTTGATGGATTAGGATATACCGATATTTTAGAATTAAAACTAAAAGTTTCACTTCCTAGAGTTCCTGAAAATTCTGATGCGCCAATATCGGGTGTAGTAGTATCTCTTGTTTCGCCAAAATAATCAAGTGTGATAGCTGGAGAAGTGATAGGTGCCCCATTATTATTGGCTTCTGTATTTGCGTTTAAAGGCAATCGTAAAAAATCTGCACTAGAACCGTCAGTGCTGATAAACGGTGTAGTGGTTTCGGTAACAGAGTTCTGGTCACGGGTTGCCATTCTTGTTTTGAAAGCCGCAAGTGTTGTATCACTAACACCACCACTAACAAAAAGGGTACTCGCATGTAACAAATTGTTGTTTGATGACGTATCATAAGTAGTAGCAAAATTAGCGCAATTTAATGCGACTGCTCTACCTGTTCCACTTACTACCGATGTATTAATTAAAATGTTATTTCTAGAAATTAACGTTCCAGACGAATTAAAAAACACCGCAGTAGAACCTGAATTTCCTGCGTTTTTTACCGTTTCGTTTAGCAAAATAGTGTTGTAATATAAACTGACACTTCCATTGATAAGAAATCCAGTTGTAGCAAATGTACCAGTTGAATTAGGTGCTCTCAAATTTGAAACTACGTTATTATAAAGCGTAGTATTTCCTGTTGAAGTTGAAATCCCCAGAGTTGACCCAAAAGTAGAATTAGCAGAAAGATCATATATTTTATTATTGAAAATAGTATTGGTCGGAGAATCAAGGCGTATGCCTCTTACAGTACTAGCTACAGTGGCATTGTTTCCAGAAATATTAAGGCTGTAAATGTTGTTGTTTCCTACAGTAACTGTACCATTTATACAATATACTCCATAAAAATTTGAACCGCCAGTACCACCAGTACTAGTACCAAAATTGAATATTTGGTTACTGTTTATTGTTTTTGTTCCTGCAGGTGCTGCATCAGAAATTCCGTAAATAGTTGACGTAAACGGAATAAAAAGATTTTTAATTATATTGGAATTTAAGTTTGTATTTGTACTATTAGAATACAGCCCATAAATAGTTCCTGTTGAACTTACTGCGGAAAATTTAAGATTATCTATTGTATTACCTGTTGCATTCCAGTTAGTCGCAGTAATTTGCATACCAAATAAATTTCCGGAAGTCCCTGTTCTATCAAAATTTCTGACATTATTGCCCGTTGTATTTACCGTGGCTATATTTGATGTATTTATAATACCATTTATATCTCCAGTTCCTGCTAAAGGAACACCTACAATCCCTTCGACTGTGTTGTAATTCATATTTAATACAGCGGGCGTAGAAGCGTCTATTATTCCATTAATAGTTCCCGAAGTACGATTTGCACTACCTAAATTTATAACGTTGTCGTTTATGTTTACTGTTCCTGTGCCATTACCTGCACTATTAAAGATGCCATACAATAAAAAGGTTCCGCTAGCGCTTTGTAGTTTAATGGCATTGTATGCAATGTTTACATTGGAATTATTACCTCCACCTCCTACAGATATTCCATACAAAGTATATTGCGTGTTTACGCCTGTACCTGTATTATTGTCTATAATATTGTTAGTAATTAAAACATTCCACTGGTTGTTTGCGGTTATGCCCGTTGCAAATGAAGCTGTATTTGCACCACCACCAAAATTTCGAATATTATTTGAGTTACCAATCACGTTATTATAGTCGCTATTAGGTGATATAATCCCATAACCAGATAAGTGTATACCATTATTACCACCATCTATTATATTTCCTGCTATTTGGTTATCAGAATTGGCTCCCGCAACACTAGTTGGTGTTAGAGGGGTTATTGCTGCAGTTGGTGTCGAATTTACCATAATAATTCCTGTTGCACCAGCGGGCATAGAGCCACTTCCTGGAGCAAAATTGACACGTTGCATTCTAATTTCATTATCATAAATGGCATTGTTGATACAACCATCGGTGGCACTAGCTTTAAACAAACCAATACCAAATTCCATAGTGGCCGGGTTGGTCGTGTTGCCATCTACAAGAAAAAAATTACCAAAAAGGATATTATTTGCTCCAACAAGTTTTACCATTCCATCTGGGCTAGGGCTGGAAGGTGTGGCCGTTCCTACATTTGCATTTATGGTAGTAGAAGAACCATTTCCTGATATGTAAATCCTGAAAGTACTTCCTGCCATAGCGGCGTTCAAAGAGGTACTACCAATGGTAAATCCTTTTATAGGAGCGGTTTCTGACCCCACACTGGCACCAATAAAAATGTTGCCAGTGACCGCTGTAATAGCATTTACGGCAGTAAGCATGTTAGTCAACGAGGTGTAGGAAGTTGCTAGATTTGGTGTTGCGTTTGTATTACCTGTTACGGTAAATGCGATTTGTGCGTTTGTTTTTGTTATGTTAAGCGCCACAAAAAAAAGCAACATTGCGATTGTTTTTGTCCAAAATTTTTCTTTTGTAAAGGAAGGAATTGGTTTTTGAAGTACATTTTGTTTCATAAAAATTGGATTTTTAAAAAATTAATTGATTTTTAGATTTTAATTATGATGTATAATCTTTAAAATTTTTTACAAAGTTGTGGCATATTTAATTCAAATCATACAGGGGGAAACCCCTGATTTTTAGTAAACACTTTTTTTTGAAGTTTAATTAAATACTTTTGTTGAAAATTAATATAAGATGTTCAAACTATTTCTACGTATACTAACCGTCGTTTCAATTCTGTTATTTTTAAGTTGTGGTGATAAAAAAGAAAATAATGTCGTTTTTATTAAAGAGTCACCCGTAAAAGAAGATGCTACCAAAGCCTATTTGCACCAAGTAGAAAATTATAAAAAGGATAAAAACTATTTGCCAGTTTTTTACAAATATTATAATTCAAATATTTCTAAAAAAGACTATTTAAAAGCTGCTGAATTATTGGATTTTGTTTGTGTTTATTTAGCTGATTCTTATGATTTTAATGATAACTTTATGGCTGTCGTTAAAGAATTTGATACGCTATATAGAAAGGAAGTACCTGCACTAAAAACCACTTTTGTAGATGCTTATTTGGCCAATTATTATTTTGATAAATCCAATTTAAAAAAAGCAGGAGAGTATTTTACAAACATCACTTTATTAGAGCCAAATGACTACAATAGTTGTTATAATATTGCCAGAGCTTATTATGATTTATCCTATATATATTATATTACTGGTAAGCAAAATCTGAGTTTAGCTGCCAATCAGAAATCTTTTGAATACTTTACTAAAATTAATAATCCCAAAGGGTTGGCTTTTGTTTATTCAAATTATTCAAATATTTACACAGCTATTGGGGATAAAAAAAGAGCTATTGACAATGCAGATAAAGCTATAAAATCCTATAAGAGTATTAACAATACGTATAATGTTTACATCGGTTTGATTAATAAAATTTCCATATATGATTTTATGAATGATTCTCGAAAAACAGAACTTATTGACTCTACTTATCAAGCGTTTATTGATAGTAAAGATGATAGTAAAATTTTGAAAATTAAATTATATGATTTTAAAATTGAAAATTTAGTACAAGCGAATAAATTACCCGAAGCTAAAAAAGTAATTGATGAATTAAAACCAATAGTCGAAGAAATTAATTCTGATGATTTAACTTTAGAGTACAAAGTTGCTTTGGCACAATATGAAATAAAAAAGAACCCAGATTATTCTAATTTTGAAGATATAAAAAAAGCATTACCAACATTAATAACTAATCAACAATACGAAAAAGTCAATATGTTTTATGGTGTTTTACAAACAAGTGCGCTTCAAAATAATGATTTTAAAAATGCCTTTACCATCGAAAAAGATAAACGAATTATTGCCGATAGCATATCAGACATTGTAACTAGAGAAAAAATAGCCGAACTAGAAACTATATACGAAACCCAAAAAAAGGAACAACAAATTACATTACAAAAAACAACTATTTTAAATAAAAACACAACAATTGCACTTTTAGCCTCACTGTTTCTGGGATTATTTCTAATAGGGGTGGTTTACATTACTAGACAAAAACAGAAAAAATTAAAACTAGAAAAACAGAACACACAACAATACACCAAACAATTATTAGAAAAAACCGAGGAAGAACGAAAAAGAATTGCTAGTGATTTGCATGATAGTGTGAGTCACGAATTACTAAGTCTAAAAAATTCGTTTGAAGAGAAAAATGATATAACTAATACTAAAATTGATTCTATAATAAATGATATCCGCATTATTAGTAGAAATCTTCACCCAATAATGTTTGACAAAATAGGGCTAAAATCTAGTATCGAACAATTAGTAGAGAGAGCTCAATCGGTAAATGATTTTATGGTAACAGCAGATATTGATTATAATAACTCCTTATCAACAAATGATGAATTGCAAGTGTATAGGATTATTCAGGAAGCATTGTCTAATATCATCAAATATGCAAATGCAGTCGCAGCAAAAATTACGGTTTCTCAGAAAAAAGAAAACCTTTTTGTAGAAATAAAAGACAACGGAAAAGGGTTTAATGTTTCAGAGACATTAAACGGAAAAAATGCTTTTGGATTACACAATATCATCGAAAGAGGCAGGGCTATTGGTGGTGAAGCAAAAATAATCTCAGATAAAAACGGAACAATTATAACGATTGAAATCAAAAAAACATAATGAAAATATTAATTGCAGACGATCATCCATTTACACTACAAGGTACAAAAAGCTTTGTAGAATCTTACGGATATAAAGTAATAGACACTTGTTCAAATGGAATTTCTGCATTAAATTTAATCACTTTGCATTTGCCAGATATTGCTATTTTAGATATTAATATGCCTGGTCTTGACGGTTTAGATGTCGCCAGAAAAGTGCAAGAAAGCAAAATTAAAACCAAAGTCATTTTACTCACGATGCACAAAGAAATGACTATTTTCAAGAAAGCAAATGAGTATGGAATTTATGGATATATTCTCAAAGAACATGCCCAAACAGAATTAGAAAATTGTTTAATTGAAGTTGCAAAAGGTAATAAGTATGTTAGTGAATTTCTAGAAGATGATTTAGTTGTAGATAATAAAAACAACAATGATGAGCTTACCAAACTAACCTTATCCGAAAGAAAAATTGTAGAACTTATTGCCCAACAAAAAACAAGTAAGCAAATTGCAGAGTTACTATTTCTTTCTGAAAAAACAGTTGAAGGACACCGAAGTAATATTATTGAAAAATTAGGTTTGCCAAAAGAAAAAAATACATTATTAATCTGGGCAATTCAGCATATAAAATTGTAAAAGTATTTTTCTATAAACAAATAAGTTTTTTCAATTTATTAAAGAGTGAATTTTTTATAATAAAGTTTACATTTGCATATTTATAAAAATATTCATTATGTCCGATACAATCGAAAAAATAAAATGCCTAATTATAGGTTCAGGCCCTGCGGGTTATACTGCAGCAATATATGCTGCTAGAGCAAATATGAACCCTGTTTTATATCAAGGAACGCAACCAGGAGGTCAACTTACAACAACAAACGAAGTAGAAAACTGGCCAGGAAATCCTGAAGGGATTACAGGTCCCGAAATGATGATTGGTTTAGAGGCTCAAGCCAAACGTTTTGGTACCGATGTTCGCGATGGTTGGGCTACAAAAGTTGACTTTTCGGGAGATATTCATAAAGTTTGGATAAATGATACCAAAGAATTACACTGCGAAACAGTTATTATCTCGACTGGAGCAACTGCAAAATATTTAGGAATCGATTCTGAACAACATTATCTAAAAACTGGTGGTGGTGTTTCGGCATGTGCAATTTGCGACGGGTTTTTCTATCGTAATCAAGAAGTTGTTATCGTTGGCGCAGGAGATTCAGCTTGTGAAGAAGCACATTATTTATCTAAAATGTGTAAAAAAGTAACCATGTTAGTTCGTAGTGAACAATTTAGAGCTTCAAAAATTATGGAAGCTCGTGTTCGCAAAACCGAAAATATTACAATCTTAATGAACCACGATACTGTTGAGGTTTTGGGAGATGGTCAAGTGGTTACGGGTGTTAAAGCAAAAAATAAAACGACTGGAGATATTTTTGATATTCCAGCTACTGGTTTCTTTGTAGCGATAGGCCATAAACCAAATACCGATATTTTTAAAGATTATATCACTCTTGACGAAACAGGTTATATTGTAAATATTCCAGGAACTGCTAAAACTAATGTTGCTGGTGTTTTTGTTTCTGGTGATGCTGCAGATCATGTTTACAGACAAGCAATTACTGCTGCTGGAACAGGTTGTATGGCTGCGTTAGATGCCGAAAGATATTTGGCTGCAAAAGAATAACGAAAAATATAATCATAAAAAAATCCCACTTCATTGAAGTGGGATTTTTTTATGTATTTGTAACAATTACTTCACTACTTTCTTATACAAAATAGCTTCGTCTCCAAACTTTTTTAGTTCTATTTTTGGTTCACCAAATATCGAAATTTCCGATTTTCCTGCAGCAGCGATAGACAAACTTCCGTTTGTGTAAACACTACATTTTGTACTACTTTCGGTGGTTAAACTAAGCATTTTTGAAGTTAATTTCTGACCATCATAAATGGCATTATTATCTAAACGAAGTTTCAATTCTGTAATTTCACCATCAACAATTGCTTCAGATTTTTGGTACATATCAAATTTTAATTTATTCGAAGAAATGTGTGCTTTTATTTCAGCGTTTTTGCTCATTTCTATAAATGCATCTTCACTTTTTAAGTTTAGTTCTACTTTAGATTTGTCGTTTGCCAATAAGGTAAAATTAGGAGCATTTGCATTAATAAGTGTCTTACTGTAATCGTAAGTTTTTATAGTAATATTCTTCAATCCTAATTCGGAAATGGCATTTAGTTTTGCTTCGTGTTTTACCGAGATTAATTTCAAACTATCAGTATAGGTTACTCTAATTTCTAATTTTTTGAAACCCGAAATGTCTTTATTTGTATTTAATCTTAAAGAATTACCATAAGTTTGATGGTTGATAGCAGTATGCAAATTTTCGTCAGTTTCTACTTCGATAGTGTTTTTATCACCTTTTACTAAAAAAACTTCAAGATTGTCTTCAATTTCAATTTCTGTAAATGCAGCAATTTCAACTTTTTCGACAGTTACTATTTTCGATCCTTTTACTTTTTCCTTTTTTTGGGCAAAAGTTATTGTAGTTAATAAGATTGTAAAGATAAGTAGGATAGTTTTTTTCATTTTCAAATTTGTTTATCACAAATATAAAAAAATCATTCACTTTTGATGAATGATTTTGATAAATTTAAATTTTTTTACTCTTTGTCTACGCTTCCACCAGAATTTTCTTCGACAGCTAAACTTTTAGGAGTTTTAGAATACGATATAGAGCTTGCGCTTGATGCGTGTGCTTTTAGTCTCAGAATTGGATTTACGATTGTTGAACTTCCGCTCGAACTTTGAGAATTTATATCGTTTGCTAATAAATTTTCGGCATTGATACTACTTCCGCTAGACGAGGCTGTTGTTAGCTCTAGTGCTTTGCCTTCAATATTTAAATCGCTTCCGCTAGAAGCTTCAAGTATAATTTTGTCGGCTTCAATATTTGCAGTTAAATTACTTGCACTACTTGATTTTACATAAATAACATTTCCTTTTATAATGTTTTTAGTAACTAAAGAAGAAGCACTTGTAGATTCTAAACTTAAAATTTCTGGTATTTGAACTTTGATTTTTTTAGAACCTACATTGATATAATTATTGTATTTTGATGATATTTTTAAAACACCATTAGTAACAGTAGTAATGATGCCATCTTGTAAATTATCATCGGCTTCAATTAGTACTTTTTGATCATTTCCTTGTGTTACTTCGCAATCTAAACCTTTACTTACTTCAATTTTTGTAAAAGGCTCTAAATTTCGTTCTTTTGTAACAATATGACCGCTTCCTGTGATTTTTTCTCCTAATTCTATGTCGTATTTGCAAGAATTAAATAATAGTGCAATGCATGCTGCAATTACTATTCGGACTAAATCAACCATTAGTTTTATCATGATTATTTGGTTTTTAGTTGTTTGTTTGTTTGTTTGTTTGTTTGTTTTATTTTGTTTGAATTATGTCACCTGTGTTTACAGTTCCTTTTTTTATTTCCTTTACTTCTGAGCCTAAAATTAGGTTAAAATTAGTAAAATAAGATGGAACTCCTTCTGCATCATGATTTATATTATTTCTAACTTCGAAATGCAAATGCGGGAAAAATGAACTTCCTGATGTTCCAATCGAGCCAATTTTCTGACCTTTTTTTATTTTATCCCCAATTTTAAAAGCTATAGAACTTTGGTTTTTTAAATGACCATACATGCTATAAACATTGTCATTGTGTTTGATGACTACATAATTTCCGTATAATGCCAACGGATTGTTTTTCAGAGCAGGAATGTCAAATTGTTTGTTGTCTTTTTGATTGGTTTCTACAGCTACAATTTCCCCATCGGCAACTGCAAGAACATCATTTCCAAATCCGAACCAATCTGTATCATTCTCACCTTTGTTTGCAAATTGCTTGTTTTCAGAATTTAAAACTACAAAATCATACGCATATCGCATAAAATTCCCAGTAAACCCTAGTTGATGAATAGGAGTAAACTCATAGTTAAATCGACGGTGATGCGAATTCAAATCATGACCATCATAAATCAATAATCTGCTTTTTAAAGGCAAATTAAAATCTTTCATTTGCTCGTAATCTTTGGGAATAACGGTGTTTTTAACTTCAATATTATTATTGAAAGTGAAAGTATATTCCAATTTACTAATGATTGAATTTACTTCTGGAAATGGATTGAACAAAATATTTTTCGATATACCATTCCACTGAATTTCTGGAATGGTATTTATACTTGGTGCGGTTCCATTGTTGTCTAAGAACTTTTGTTGAACCAGCACATTATTTTTGTCGAATGCTTGCACTTCCAAACGTGTTAACCTTAAAGTATCTTTCGAGCTGTTTTCGATAACAAAATCGAAATTCAAGTTGTATTGATTGCTGTTTTTTTCTTTTAACGGTTGTTCCGGGTAATGCACAATTTTGATGTTGTTTTGTGCATTACTATTTATACTTGCTAAAAAAACTACAGAAGCTAAAAGACTATTTTTTAAATTTAATAAAGATTTCATTTTTAAGTTAGTTGGTTTTAATTATGATTCCGTCTTTGTTTATTTTAAGCTCTTTAATTTCGTTTGAATTTGAAATCACAGTGTCATTTTTAATTTTCACACCGTCTTCATCAATAGTAACAGTTGCAGTATGCTCATCGTCTTCGTCTTCATCGTCTTCGATTGGACAATTTAAACATTCTACTTTGTCAGTTCCTACTTTGTAAGCATCTTTATCAGAATCTGGGTTCCAAGAGAAGTAATCTCCATCAGTGTCGTCATAATTTCTTAATGAACTATCTGGTTTTAGTAAAGTTCCTTTTGGTAAATACAAGTATAATGCTACTTCCTGACCGCGGTATTTGCTTTTTACATCGGCTAATAAATAATTGTCAAGAATCAATTGGTTTCCTTCAATTTTGAATCCGTAGTTTATTTTTTCGGCTCTTTGTTTTGCTTCGGTAAAAGTTTTACCATTGGCTCTTTTTTCAATTTGAATGAATGGTAACTTTTCGTCAGTTGGCATAATTTCGATACTCACATTGTTAGAATAAATCAAATTGTTATTGGCTGAATCCTGAACGAATTTGAAATCTTCACGATTGTCAATCGATTTTGTGTAATAATCATTGTATCTGAATTTCACAAAAAGTGTATCGGTTGGATTGATATTGATGATTTCTTTTTGAACTACTTTGTTTTCGAAAGCGATTTCGGTGGCTTGACGTACTCCCAAAGTGATTAATACACCAACTGCTAAAATCCAAATAGCTAATAATGTATATTTTGCTACGTTTCCGATAGATTTCATATTGGTTACCAATATTTTTAAACCTAAAATTAATAAGAAGAATAAAGGAATTCCAATTGCTAAGAAAAATAATAAGCTAATAAACCACATTGCAGTATTTGTATAGTTGAAAGTGTTGAAATATTCCAACCAAGGCACATTCATAAATGAAGTTGAACCTACGGTAAACAAACTTACTAACAAGCAAATGATAGACATTGAAGTAACTAAAACCATTAATGCACCTATAAATTTTGCAAACACACTGAATATAGAAACTAAGACATCACCTAAAGAACTCCCTATTTTTCCGGCAGCTGTTCCTACTTGTGTTCCCATTTTTCCGTAATCGGCATTTTTAAATTTTTCAGAAACATTTTCAAATTCTTCCTTTACTTTTTTCTCAATATTAGAAATATTTATAGGTTCTCCTTTCATTTCTAGTTTTTCAGATGTACTTACAGCTTCAGGAGTTACCGCCCATAGAATAATGTAAGCCAATATTCCTGTTCCGAAACCAGCAAAAACCAGCAGTACTAAAATAATTCTTATCCATACTGGATCCATACCAAAGTAATGTCCTAAACCAGATGCAACACCTCCAATAATACCTGATTCTTTGTCACGATATAGTTTTTTTGAACCAGTTGAAGCTGAAGTGTAATTCATTTTACTTGAATTGTCGTCTTCAATTTTATAGTCCTCAGGTTGTCCCATAACGGCTATAACATCGTCAATGTCTTTTAGACCAATCACTTGTTTTTCAGAAGTTAATTTTTCTGAGAAAAGTTCCGAAATTCTACTTTCGATATCGTTCATGATTTCGTCACGACCGTCGCTAGAAAGAGATCTCTTTATAGCATCAAAATAGCGATTTAATTTCTGATAGGCGTCTTCATCTATGTGAAAGAAAAAACCTCCTAAATTCATATTTACTGTTTTGTTCATGGCTATTATTTTTGGATAGTTATAATGTTTACTGCATCAGACAATTCCGTCCAAGTGCTATTTAATTCGTTTAAAAATGTTTGTCCTTCTACTGTCAGTCCGTAATATTTTCTTGGCGGTCCAGAAGTAGATTCTTCCCAGCGATAGCTAAGTAATTCGTCGTTTTTAAGCCTAGTAAGTAAAGGATATACTGTGCCTTCTACCACCAGTAGCTTTGCGTTTTTTAGGGTGTCTAAAATTTCCGAGGTGTATGCTTCTTTGTCTTTTAAGACCGATAAGATACAAAACTCGAGGACACCTTTTCGCATTTGCGCTTTTGTGTTTTCAATGTTCATAGATTTTCTTTTTTAATGATTAAACTGTTCATTTTTTGATTGATTTTTGATTTGCCTTTCGGCTGATGATTGAAACTTATTTTAGAAAATTAATAGTCAACGGGTATTTAAAATATTCTCCTTCGTTGGTTTTTATTGCACCATATATGATTAGGAAAAATTCGGCGATTTTCATAAAACAAAACAAGCCAATAGCAACTAAAGCAATGGTAACAATGCCTGTAATATTTCCAGATGATAATTTTTCGATTAGAAAATTACCATTCTCAATTTCGTCATAACTTACATTATTGAATATCGAAAACAATAAAGTAGGAATCGAAATGATTAATAAGAGAATAGAATATAACAACATACTTAGTTGAAAATTTAGTACTTGTTTCCCGTTATGATTTATAAATTCCGACGAATCTTTTTTGCTTCCCCATAATACAATAGGTAAAACATAGTTTCCGAAAGGAATAAAATATTTTGTTAAAGCACTCAGATGAATAAATGAGGCGTAATTTTTTTCTTTGTTTGATGTTAGAACTGCTTCCATAATTTTGATTTTTTTTGATGATAAAACAAATAGTACTTTCTTTTAGCTATTAATTTCTTATGCAAAGATACGGTTAAAAAAAGCTATTATGTATTACAAAGTACTAAATATTAACATTTATTTAACATTTGAAAATATTATGCGTACATAATATTTTTTTGTACATTAGCGAAAAATATAGCGTTATGGAGTTTTCAGCATCAAATTTAAATAAGTTTTTATTTTTCAAATTACCATCAGCTTTTTGGTCTGGCGTTAGAGCAAAGGGTATTACAGAAACACAATGTGTCGTGACTGTCAAGCATCGTTGGGTAAATCAAAATCCATTCAAATCAATGTATTTTGCGGTACAAGCCATGGCTGCTGAACTAACAACAGGAGCAATGGTTATGCTACATATTCAGAAAAGTAAGCGAAACATATCTATGTTAGTAGCAAATAACAAAGGGAATTTTACAAAGAAAGCCACAGGAAGAATCACTTTTACTTGCAACGACGGACATCTTATCGAAGAGGCGGTAAAGAAAACTATCGAAACTGGAGAAGGTCAAACTTTCTGGATGAAATCGATCGGAACCAACGAAAAAGGAGAACAAGTTTCTGAAATGGATTTTGAATGGAGTATTCGACTGAAATAAGATAATTCAAACAATAGTTAAATTCTATACAATTAATAAATACTTAAGACAATCATTTATTAATTTTAAATAAAAATTATAATGAAAGTCCTTATTACAGGTGCAACTGGTCTTGTAGGAACAGCAATTACTGAATTGCTGTTGCAAAATGGTATGAAAATTAATTATCTCACAACCAACAAAAATAAAATCGAACACCAACCCAATTATAATGGGTTTTATTGGAGTCCAGAGTCTGGAGTTATCGACGAAAATTGTCTAATAGGTGTAAAAACAATTATACATCTAGCAGGAGCAAGTATTGCAAAACGATGGACATCTAAATACAAACAGGAAATAATTGAAAGTAGGGTACTATCGGCAAACTTGTTATTTAATGCTCTAAAAAATAATCCGCATCAAGTAAAACAAGTCATATCGGCATCAGCTATAGGAATTTATCCAGATAGTTTAAAAAATTATTATTTTGAGGATTTTACAAAATTTAATGACTCGTTTTTATCTAATGTAGTTGTAAAATGGGAAGAATCCGTCAATCAAATCGAAAGATTAAATATAAATGTTTGCAAACTTCGCATCGGTTTAGTGCTTTCTACAAAAGGAGGAGCGCTTCCAGAAATATTAAAACCAATAAATTTGGGAATTGGTTCTGCGTTTGGGTCAGGAAAGCAAATGCAGTCTTGGATACACATTCATGATCTAGCCAATATGTTTCTATTTGTCTTGCAAAATAATCTTCATGGTATCTATAATGCAGTAACACCTTCTCCAGTTACTAATTACGAATTGAACCATGCCGCAGCAAAAATTTTAGAAAAACCTTTTTTTATGCCCAATATCCCTCGATTTTTTATGAAATTAATTTTGGGAGAAATGCATACTTTACTTTTCGAAAGCCAAAATGTAAATGCACAAAAAATAAAAACTGCTGGTTTCGAATTCCAGTACAAATCAATACAATCGGCTCTAAAGCAACTTCTAGAAAAATAAAAAGCACCTGCCGCAGCAAATGCTTTTTAGTATGGTGAATTAATAATTGTATATAAAGAGCTATTGTGTAATTTCTATTTATTATTTTCAAATTTAAACAATTAATCTCGTTTTTATCTTAAAATTGTATTAAAGTTTTTAATGACAATTTGACATTGTTTCATAATTGGCAGTAATTTTGCAATGGGTAAAGAATGTTTCAAAATATATTTAAAAATAAATCAAAGATGACTACCGAGAATACTGAAATTGATAAAGAATTAGATGAAATAACATTAGAAGAAAATGCTAATGGTGAGCAATTAATCATAGAAGAATTAAGTGTTGAAGAACAATTAACTAAAGATTTAGCGCACGAAAAAGATAAGTTTTTACGTCTTTTTGCTGAATTCGAAAATTACAAAAGACGTACTACAAAAGAAAGAATAGAATTGTTTAAAACTGCCAATCAAGAAGTTTTGCAAGCCATGTTGCCAGTTATGGACGATTTTGACAGAGCAACTGTTGAAATTTCTAAATCGGAAGACGAAAATTTAATAAAAGGAGTAGAGCTTATACACACAAAACTAAAAGACACTTTGTTTTCTAAAGGGTTAGAGGTTATGGAGGTAAGAACTGGAGATGCTTTTAATGCTGATTTTGCTGAAGCAATTACACAAATTCCAGCTGGTGATAAGCTAAAAGGAAAAGTAGTTGATGTAATTGAAAAAGGTTACAAATTAGGCGATAAAATCATCCGTTTTCCTAAAGTAGTTATTGGAAACTAAATATTAAGATTTTTTGAATTAAATCCTAATTCTAAAATCCTTAATCCATAATTTAAAAATGAAAAAAGATTTTTACGAAATATTAGGTGTTACGAAAAGTGCATCTGAAGCCGAAATAAAAAAAGCTTATCGCAAAAAAGCAATCGAATTTCACCCTGATAAAAATCCTGGTGATGCTGCTGCCGAAGAAAAATTTAAGGAAGCAGCCGAAGCTTATGAAGTGTTAAGTGATGCTCAGAAAAAAGCACAATACGACCGTTTCGGACACCAAGCCTTTGAAGGCGGTAACGGCGGTGGAGGCGGCGGTTTTCACGGTGGCGGAATGAACATGGACGATATCTTCAGCCAGTTTGGAGATATTTTCGGTGGTGGTGGTTTCGGCGGATTTGGTGGCGGAGGCGGAGGTCAACGTCGTACTAAAGGAAGTAATTTGAGAATAAAAGTCAAATTAACGCTAGAAGAAATTGCCAACGGGGTCGAGAAAAAAGTTAAAGTTAAACGCAAAATTCAGGCGCAAGGAGTTTCATACAAAACTTGTTCTACTTGTAATGGTCAAGGTCAAGTAATGCGAGTAACCAATACTATTTTGGGACGTATGCAATCGGCTTCAACTTGTCCAACTTGTGGAGGTTCTGGTCAAATTATCGAAAAAAAACCAGCCAATGCCGATGCGCAAGGAATGATTCTTGAAGACGAAACAGTTTCTATAAAAATCCCTGCAGGCGTTGTAGATGGAATGCAACTAAAAGTTTCTAACAAAGGAAACGATGCGCCAGGAAACGGAATTCCAGGTGATCTTATTGTAGCTATCGAAGAAATAGAACACGAATTCTTAAAACGTGAAGGCGAAAATTTACATTACGATTTGTATATTAGTTTTGCCGAAGCGGTTCTAGGAATATCCAAAGATATTGAAGCTGTAAATGGAAAAGTTCGTATCAAACTAGAGGAAGGAATACAATCAGGAAAAATTCTCCGACTAAAAGGAAAAGGAATTCCAAGTATCAATAGTTACGGAAATGGAGATTTACTAGTTCATGTAAATGTTTGGACGCCAAAAACGTTAAACAAAGAACAAAAACATTTTTTTGAAAGTAATATTTCAAATGAAAATTTTATTCCAAGTCCAGAAAAATCAGAAAAATCATTCTTTGAGAAAGTAAAAGATATGTTTTCATAATTTATAGAACGGGTTTTATATCCGTTTTATTTTTTTTCCCATCTTAGTGCAAATTAAGGTGGGTTTTTTGTAACAAATCACTACATTTTTCTACTAATTCTTTACATTTACACATGCTAGGTCAAAAAGACTGAACAGACGAAATAAATCAACTTTATACAATGAGTAATATTCTTGAAGTTAAAAATGTAGTCAAACAATACGGCGATTATACTGCCTTAAATAGTGTTTCATTACAAGTTCCTAAAGGTAGTATTTATGGGCTTTTGGGTCCTAACGGTGCTGGAAAAACCTCTTTAATTCGTATCATCAATCAAATTACAATGCCAGATAGTGGTGAAATAATTCTAGATGGAGAAAAATTAGCACCGCATCACGTTCAACATATAGGTTATATGCCAGAAGAACGTGGTTTGTATAAAACCATGAAAGTTGGCGAACAATGTTTGTATCTCGCACAGCTAAAAGGATTGTCTAAAGCAGAAGCACAAAAACAACTCAAATATTGGTTCGAAAAATTTGAAATTGAAGGTTGGTGGAACAAAAAAATACAAGAATTATCCAAAGGAATGGCGCAAAAAGTACAGTTTGTAGTTACGGTTTTGCATCAACCTAAATTATTAATTTTTGACGAACCATTTTCTGGTTTCGATCCTGTTAATGCCAATTTAATAAAAGACGAAATCTTAGAATTAAAGAAAAAAGGATCTACTATTATTTTCTCGACGCATCGAATGGAAAGTGTCGAAGAATTGTGCGATGATATTGCTTTAATACACAAATCGAATAAATTGATTGAAGGAAAACTGGAAGATGTAAAACGTCAGTACAGAAAAAATACTTTCCAAGTAGGAATCATGACAAACAATGTAGAAGGTTTAATGTATGATTTAACCCAAAAATTTACAGTAGGTCAAACGGATTTTAAATCTCTAAATGATGATTTAAAATTAGAAATAGATTTGGGAACAGCAACATCAAACGAATTGTTAAGTATTTTGACAAGTAGAGGTCAAGTAACACATTTTGCAGAAAACATTCCGAGCGTAAACGATATATTTATTCAAACTGTAAGTAAATAGACTTGCTTAGATAGTTAGATTTTCAGACGACTTAGATGATAAAAAGTCTAAAAACCTGAGAAGTCTAACAATCCAAGTAGTCTAGTAATCTAAGAGGTCTAACAATCTAATAATCTAAAATGTCTGTATTATCATTGATCATAAAAAGAGAATTTATTGCAAAAGTTCGTAATAAATCATTTATTATAATGACTTTTCTAAGTCCATTACTAATCGTAGGATTGTCATTTTTCGTAGGCTATCTCGCTAGTATGAATAAAGATGAAGTTACAAAAATCGCTATTCACGATGAATCGGGAATCTTAAAATCCGATTTCAAAAATACCAAAGAAACTGTTTATATTGATTTGTCTGGAATGCCATTACAATTAGCAAAAGACACCGCAAGCAAAAATTATGAAGGTCTTATTTTTATTCCTAAAGCAGCCAATATTCAAGATTTAGCAACTAAAGTCCAATATATTTCAGATGATAGTCCAAGTATGGAATTCATCATGGAAATGGAAGACGTTATCGACACCAAACTAACTAGAAATAATCTGACAACAATAGGTTTCGATTATGATAAAATAGAAAAAGCAAAAGTAGATTCCAATATACATTTAATTAAATTTTCTGGAGAAGATACCATAAAAGGTATCAACGAAATGAAGATTATGATAGGTGGTGCTTTCGGATACTTAATCATGATGTTCATTATTATTTACGGAAATTTCGTCATGCGAAGTGTTATCGAAGAAAAAACATCTCGAATTATCGAAATAATTATATCATCGGTAAAACCATATCAGTTAATGATGGGTAAAATAATAGGGAATTCATTAGCGGGGATTCTACAATTTGCCATTTGGGCAATCGTAGGAGCTGTTTTGTTGTTTGGAGTTTCGGCATTCTTTGGTATACAAACAGGCGCACAAGCCAGCGTTGATCCTGCTATGATGAATGCAGTACAGCATGAACTGGGAACTACAATGCAAAGTTATCTTAAAGAGTTTTTCAACTTACCATTAGGAACATTAATTACTTGTTTCGTAATCTATTTCATAGGTGGTTATTTTCTATATAGCTCATTTTATGCAGCTATTGGAGCGGCTGTCGATTCCGAAACTGATTCTCAACAATTTTTAGTACCAATTATAATGCCATTAATGTTAGGCGTTTACATCGGATTTTTTACTGTAGTCAATGATCCTCACGGAACAGTAGCAACAGTCTTTTCAATGATTCCGCTCACATCGCCTATCGTTATGCTTATGCGAATTCCGTTTGGTGTGCCATGGTGGCAATTAGCACTATCCATCACCATATTATTCGCAACATTCCTAGGCGTAGTCTGGTTTGCTTCAAAAATTTATAGAGTAGGAATTCTAATGTATGGCAAAAAACCAACATGGAAAGAACTATACAAATGGCTTAAATATTAAAATAGGTTATTCGGTTATTTGTTGATTTGGAAAGAGGAGGAGCGAACCATTAGGGCATTTTCAGCAAGCCATATTCCTGCTGTCGTTACAATCTTGTCTCGTTAAAAAAACGAGACAAGGATTTCTACTTCCATCAGGGCTAAAGATAATTTTTTTCGTACTTTTGCCGACTAAACGGTTAATCACTCGAGCGTCAGCGAACAGACGAAGTAAATAACCGAATCCACAAATAACCGAACAACGAGATGTCAAAAATCCTTATCATCGAAGACGAACCAGCAATCCGACGTGTATTAACCAAAATACTTTCTGAAGAAAGCGATACTTATATTGTTGATGAAGCCGAAGACGGCTTACAAGGTTTGGAAAAAATAAAAAACGAAGACTACGATTTGGTTCTTTGCGATATCAAAATGCCAAAAATGGACGGTGTCGAAGTATTAGAAGCTGCAAAAAAAATCAAACCCGAAATACAAATGGTCATGATTTCCGGTCACGGAGATCTAGAAACTGCTGTAAATACAATGCGTTTAGGTGCTTTCGATTATATTTCGAAACCACCAGATTTAAACCGTTTGTTAAATACTGTTCGTAACGCTTTAGACAAAACGAAACTAGTTGTAGAAAACAAAATTCTAAAGAAAAAAGTTTCTAAGAACTACGAAATGATAGGAGAGAGCCAACCCATCAATCATATCAAAGAGATGATTGAAAAGGTAGCGCTAACCGAAGCTAGAGTTTTAATCACTGGACCAAACGGAACAGGAAAAGAACTCGTAGCACATCAATTACACGAAAAAAGCGAAAGAGCTAATTTTCCAATAATCGAGGTGAACTGTGCTGCGATTCCATCAGAATTAATAGAAAGTGAATTGTTCGGACACGTAAAAGGAGCATTTACATCGGCAGTAAAAGACCGAGCAGGAAAATTCGAAGCCGCCGATGGTGGTACCATTTTTCTAGACGAAATTGGAGACATGAGTCTTTCGGCACAAGCCAAAGTATTACGTGCTTTACAAGAAAGCTTAATACAAAGAGTAGGAGCGGACAAAGACATAAAAGTAAATGTTCGTGTCGTAGCTGCAACCAATAAAGATTTGAAAGTAGAAATTGCCGAAGGTCGTTTTCGTGAAGATTTATACCATCGTTTGGCAGTAATTTTGATAAAAGTTCCCGCTTTAAATGATCGTCGTGATGATATTCCTTTATTAATAGAACATTTCAATGATAAGATAGCCTCAGAACAAGGAAATGTATCAAAAACATTCTCTAAACAAGCTGTAAAATTATTGCAAGAATATGACTGGACGGGAAATATTCGTGAATTAAGAAATGTAGTAGAACGCTTAATTATTTTAGGTGGAAACGAAATTTCTGAAGACGATGTAAAACTTTTTGCTAGTAAATAATCAATTAAAAGATTTAAAAATTTAAAAATTGAAGGATTCGGAATCTTTTAATTTTTAAATTTTTAAATCTTTGAATCATAAAAAATGAAACTAAAAAAAATAAACGAAAATCTGCAACAAGCACTTATCGAAAACGGTTTAACCGAAGCCAATGAGTTGCAACAAGAAACATTTAGTACCATAAAAAGTGGTGCCGATGCGGTTGTAGTAGCACCAAAAGGTTCTGGAAAATCGACAACAATAATTATTAATGTGATTCAGCGAATGGAAAAATCTATTGGCGAAAGTACAAGAGCATTAGTCATTGTCGAAAACAAAGAACGCGTTGTGGAAATGGAAGAAATGTTCTTGAAATATGCTAAATATCATGATTTAAGCATTTTAGGAGTGCATGACAAAGGCGATATCGATTATGATAAAAACATTATTTCATTAGGATTAGATGTGCTTATTGGAACTCCAAATAGGATAAATGCCATGTTTGCTTCGGCAGGATTTAACATTAGTACAGTAAAAATGTTTGTGGTCGATGATGCTGATATTCTTTTCAGAAACCGCATGGACGCTGTCATTCACCGTTTGTCAAATAGTATCGATAAAACACAAAGACTTTTCTTTACCACCGATTTAACCGAAAGAGTAGAATCTCTGGCAGATAAAATAATGATCGAACCTTTGTTTTTCGAAATGGACGAAGAAGATGAAAATTAATTTAAAGTAAATATAATATGGGATTAATGAAAATATTTTCGGGAAGCGAAATTTTAGCACAAGCATTACAAGCAAAAATAGAAGCAGTTGGTGTAAACACAATTGTGAAAAATAACATACAATCAGCTAAATTAGCAGGTTTTGGTACTGCTGACCAAGCAGTAGAAGTTTTTATTCAAGAAATCGATTTTGGAAAAGCAAATCCAGTAATTGAAGAATTTAGAATGAGTATTTAAATATAAAAAAAGTCAAAAGTAATTATTTTGACTTTTTTTATGTTTAATTTTTAATATCGTATAACACATTTTTTTATTATATCCGATTTTAGTATATTTGTGACGTTATGTGGAATATAAATAGAACATACTTGCAAGAATTTGAGTCAACTTTCGAAAGATTGTATGACAAACAAGCGATGCTTTCTAAAAACAGACCTTTGTCAAACAGTGCTTTAAGTAAAATTAAAGAAGCGCTTTCTGTCGAATGGACATATAATTCGAATAGTATCGAAGGGAATACGCTCAGTTTACAAGAAACTCAAATGGTTCTCCAAGATGGTATCACTATAAGAGGAAAGTCACTTCGAGAGCATTTTGAGGCTAAGAATCACGAAAAAGCTATCAATTATTTGTATTCTATTATCAATGAAGATTACAATTTGCGAAGCATAGATATTTTGTCTTTGCATGGTTATGTTTTAAGAACTATTGAAGATGATTTTGCAGGTCGAATTAGAAATGGAGGTGTTCGTATTTCAGGTGCAAATTTTATTCCACCCAATGCAAATAAGGTTTCGGATTTGTTAGATGAATTGGTC
>NZ_JAYWDT010000041.1:0-10477 GCF_043779715.1 Flavobacterium sp. | reverse complement strand
CGGTTCTTTTTAAAATTTGAAAACGCGAAAATAGCTCAGCTGGTAGAGCGCGACCTTGCCAAGGTCGAGGTCGCGGGTTCGAGCCCCGTTTTTCGCTCTATGCCAAACAAAAATTATATTTGATTTTTGTTAAATAAAACCGCTTGGGTGGTGAAATTGGTAGACACGCTGGACTTAAAATCCAGTGACTGTAATGGTCGTACGGGTTCAAGTCCCGTCCCGAGTACAAAAGCTTCAAACTATGTTTGGAGCTTTTTTTATTTTAATTCATTTATCAATTAGTACTTTCAAATTATATTCAAAAAAGATGAGCACATTTGTTATTAGTAAAAGAATTAACGACGAGTATAAATTTGAATTTACTTCTAG
Organism: Flavobacterium sp.; assembly: GCF_043779715.1. Lineage (GTDB taxonomy): Bacteria > Bacteroidota > Bacteroidia > Flavobacteriales > Flavobacteriaceae > Flavobacterium. Next base: position 10,108 of record NZ_JAYWDT010000041.1, on the reverse strand, counting down.
AAGAGGTAAAGTTATTTTTACGAGTAACAACTTCGAACTAAAATTTGAATGTGAGAATGAAATAGAATTCTTAAAAGCATCTGTTGGAGATGCTGTTTTTTTAAAATTCAAATCCTCAAGAGGTAAATTTTTTTTCAGACTAATTATTCACGAAAAAGAAATGGCTATTAGCCGAAAATATACTACACAATTGCTGTTGCAAAAAGGAATCGATGAAATTGTAAAATATGCCTCTAAATCGGAAATACTAGACTTTTCTAATAATGATTTTGCTTTCTTTGATAGTTTAGAGGAAAAGGAATAGTTAGAACATTTTTTTTCTGAGTTATAAATAATCTTAGCTAATATATTTGTCTAATAACGCTTCTCTAAAAGCGTCGATTGCTTTGGCGTAGAAATCGGACTAATTTATAAACAACAATAGTGTTATAATAGTTTTTAAGAAAAACTATTATAAATAAAAAACCACGCCAATGGCGTGGTTTAAAATTTTTAGAATTAGATTCTAATTATTTTTTTGCAGCAGCTTCAGTTGCAGTTGCAGCAGCTTCAGTTGCAGCAGCAGCAGTATCAACAGCTTCAGCAGCAGCATCAACAGCTTCTTCCATTACTGGAGCTTCTTCAGTTACTGGAGCCTCAGCAGCAGCATCTTTACATGATACAAAAGAAACACTCATCATAGCTACTAAAGCTAAACTTAAAACAATTTTTTTCATCTTACTTAATTATAAAGGTTAATTATTAATTCTTTGCAAAGATATAAATTTTTTAATATGTAAAACTTTTTTTTTACTTTTTTTTAAAATTTTTTACTCTTTGTCAACATCTAGTTTAATTACAATTTCTGTGCCAAAACTTTACTAGTTTAAAAAAATATCTAAAACTTCAATATTTTTTAAAATATTGAACTCTAACGACTTATTTTTTCTTTGGGTGAACCAATTTCATTTCGTCAACTAAATGTTTTGCTCCAGCAAATTTATCTACAATAAACAAAACATATCGCATGTCGACCATTACATTTCGGCAAATAGAAGGATCATAATGTATATCGCTCATGGTACCTTCCCAAACACGGTCAAAATTTAATCCAATTAGATTTCCTTCGGCATCTATCGCTGGACTTCCTGAGTTTCCTCCTGTTGTGTGATTTGTACCAATAAAACAAACGGGTAACTTTCCGTTATCGGCATATTGATCATAATCTTTGTTATTGTAAAGTTCAATTAGTTTTTTTGGAACATCAAATTCGTAATCACTGGGAACATATTTTTCCATAACTCCATCTAGGTAAGTTACTGGATTGTAATAAGTAGCGTCTTTTGGCGCATAACCTTTCACTTTTCCGTAAGTAACACGCAAAGTGCTGTTTGCATCTGGAAAAATACGCGAGTTTGGGTATAATTCTAACTGCGCTTTCATATAAGTTCTTTGTAAAGCAGTTATTTTCAGGTTGATTTCGTCATATTTTAGAGCAAGATTCTTACTGTAATTATCCGCTAATGATTTTACAAAAATGTAACCTTTGTCTGAATTCAATTTTTTTAAGACTGATTTTGCATCACCACTTAAAAGTGATTTAAACTTAGCATAATCTACTAATTTCGATTTGCTATATATTGATGTTGTTAGTTTTTTATAATCTATATTTAATAATGAAGCAGGCAGAAACTGTTTTGGCGCTTTGTTTCCATAAAGAGCAATGAGTTGTTCGAAAACTTTTTCGTCTACAGTTGCATTAAAATCTTTATAAAAATCCTCTTGAGATTTAATTAGGTTTTCTTTTCTATCATTAAATGCTTGTTCGCCTTTGGTTGTAAATACTTGTTCCAGTTGGTATAATTTGTATCCTAAGCTTAATAATTCGGTATTTTTCACAACCACTTCCGAGAAATAATCTCTGCTTAAAGAATAAGGCGTGATTTCCTTGTAGTTCTTTTCAAATTCAGACAATAAATTTCCGTATTCGTTTTGTTTGCCAGTTTGGATGACTTTTTGCTGAAAATCTTTTTCGAAATTTTGTTTGATACCAATCGCATTCGATTTTTTCAAACCTTGACTTTCGCCAATCCATTTTTTCCAATAATTGGCTACACCAGCATATTTTGAAGCATATTGAATTTTGATGGCGTTGTCTTTTCGCATAAAACCATCTTGCACTTTAAGTGCAGCATCACGAATTTCTATTTTTGCAGGATTTGTTTCGTTTACAATTTGTGCCACTGCAAATGATGGTAAATATTCCTGTGTTTTTCCAGGATAACCCATAACTATTGTGAAGTCGTCTTCCTGAATACCATCTAAGGAAACTGGTAAAAAGTGTTTTGGTGTATATGGAACATTGTCTTTAGAATACGTTGTTGGATGATTGTTCTTGTCAGCATAAATTCTAAACATCGAAAAATCTCCTGTATGACGTGGCCAAACCCAATTGTCGGTATCAGAACCAAATTTTCCTATCAAACTTGGTGGTGCGCCAACCAAACGAACATCTTTAAAAGTTTCTGTTACGAACAAAATGTACTGATTTCCTTCAAAAAATGTACGCACTTTGTTTTCTTGCCAAGCTTCTTTTGTAAAACTTCCAGAAACTTTAGTTATATTTTCCTGAATTTTCTTTTGTTTTTCTGCTTCCGAAGTAATCGATGCAACACCATCTAAAACCTGAGTAGTTACATCATTTATACTTACGATAAATGTGACTACTAAATTCTCATTTGGTAATTCATCTTCCATTTTCATAGCCCAAAAACCATCGGTTAGATAATCGTGTTGTGTAGAAGAATGGTTCTGAATCGCATCGAAACCACAATGGTGATTCGTAAGAATTAACCCTTTTGGAGAAATAACTTCCGAAGTACAACCACCGTTAAAATGTGGAACAGCATCTTTTAAGCTCGAATGATTTACCGAATAAATATCATCGGCAGAGATTTTCATACCCAAATTTTTCATCTCTGTTTCGTTCATTCCGTTTAGCAACGAAGGAATCCACATGCCACCTTGTTGTGCCTGCGTTTGAATAACAAATAATAGAAGTAATAGTTTGATAAATTTCATAAGTAATATTTTTTTGAAGGGTGCAATGTATGAATTTAATTTATGGGGTTATTTTTTTTAAGATTTGATTAAGAAATATGCTTCAAAATCACATCTGCCGCACCTTTATTCATATTCACGAAAGTGCTACAAATATGTCCCTTTTCAAATCTTTCATCTGGATTTTGAATTAAATTATCGAGAATTTCATTCAATTCCTTCTGATTAGAAATCGAAATACAACCAGTCATATTTACCAAAGCAGTTGCTTCGGCAAAATGAGTGAAATTTGGACCAATAACAATTGGAACACCAAAAGTTGCAGGTTCTAATATATTATGAACACCAGGATTTCCGAAACCGCCACCTACATACGCGATGTCAGCGTAAGAATATATTTTTGTTAAAATCCCGATGGTATCAATAATGAAAACATCGTATTTCGATAGATTTGTATTTGATTTTTCTGAAAATAAAACGGTCTTTTTTGAAATGGAATTTTTCAATTCTTGAATTTGTTCCGATTTAATATTGTGTGGCGCAATAATAAATTTTACCTCATTTGATGATTGATTAATGTAGTTTACCAATAAACTTTCGTCTTTTGGCCACGAACTTCCAATTACAATAGTTGTTGTATTGTTTTTAAATTGTTCGATAAAATCTAATGAATTGTCACGTTCTAAAATTGAAACTACTCTGTCAAAGCGTGTGTCGCCAGAGATTTTCAGATTATTAAAACCGATGCTTTGCAAGAGTTTTTTAGAGCTTTCGTTTTGTACAAAAAAGTAATCGAAAGATTGTAAAGCATTTCTATAAAAACCGCCATACCATTTAAAAAAAGATTGTTTTTCTCTAAATACTCCTGAAATTAGATAGGTTTTAATATGCTGTTTTTTGAGTTCATTCAAATAATTGGGCCAATATTCGTATTTGATAAAGAAAACCATTTCTGGATGAACTAATTTTAAAAATTGTTGTGCATTATTTTTGGTATCTAAAGGCAAATAAACGGTAACATCAGCAACAGTATTATTTTTTCTAACTTCATAGCCAGAAGGAGAAAAAAAAGTAACCACAATTTTATGAGAAGGAAATTTTTCTCTTATTTTTTCAATTACGGGCAAGCCTTGTTCGTACTCGCCTAGCGAAGCCGCATGGAACCAAATGGTCTTATCTGCTGAGCTTATTTTGCTTTGTAAAGTTGTAAAAATAGTTTTTCGACCGTCAACAAAAAGTTTAATTTTTGGACTGAAAATAGCAACAATTTGCAACAGGAAACTAGCAATATAAACAATGAAATTATATAGAAAAAGCATATCAAAATATTTCTGATGCTAAAATACACTTTCTTTTAAATATGTTTGAATTCATTCTTCTAAAATCCCTATTTTTGTATTCAATATTAGACTTTGTCATAAATAAAAAAGATGAAAAAAATTCAAATGGTTGACTTAAAAAGTCAGTACGAAAAAATAAAAGATACAGTAAACTCTTCTATTCAGGAAGTTTTAGATACAAATACTTACATAAACGGGCCAGAAGTTCACAAGTTTCAAAAAATGCTAGAAGAATATCTAGATGTAAAACACGTAATTCCTTGTGCTAATGGAACCGATGCTTTGCAAATAGCCATGATGGGATTGGGATTGAAACCTGGTGACGAAGTCATTACTGCCGATTTTACCTTCGCAGCGACTGTCGAAACTATTGCACTTTTGCAATTGACGCCAGTTTTAGTCGATGTCGATATGTACAATATGAACATTAATATTGAAGCCATTAGAAAAGCAATAACACCAAAAACAAAAGCCATTATTCCGGTACATTTGTTTGGTCGCGCTGCGAATATGGAAGCGATTATGCAAATTGCAAACGAGCATAATCTTTTTGTAATCGAAGACAATGCACAAGCTATTGGAGCCAGTTGCAAATTTTCTGACGGTACAAAAAAGAAAGCAGGAACAATAGGTCAGGTAGGAGCAACTTCATTTTTTCCTTCTAAAAATTTAGGTTGTTATGGTGATGGTGGAGCCATTTTTACAAACGATGATGACTTAGCTCACACGCTTCGAGGAATTGTAAATCACGGAATGTATGTGCGTTATCATCATGATGTTGTAGGTGTAAACTCTCGTTTAGATAGTATTCAAGCAGCAGTTCTTAATGCAAAACTACCGCTTTTAGATACTTATAGTAAAGCTCGTCAAGATGCGGCTAGAAAATATTCGGCAGCTTTTGAAGGACATAAAAATATTGTAGCACCAAATATTTGTGATGTTTGCGATTGTCATGTTTTTCATCAATATACCTTGAGAATAATCGATGCGGACAGAAATGGTTTGATGGATTATTTGTTAAGTAAAGAAATTCCATGTGCTATTTATTACCCAATTCCACTACATTCTCAAAAAGCCTATTTAGATTCTAGATATAAAGAAGAAGACTTCCCAGTCACAAATCAATTAGTTCAGGAAGTTTTGTCGTTGCCAATGCACACGGAACTTGACGACGAACAAATAAAATTTATAACCGATTCTGTTTTGGAATTTTTAAAATAGTTGAATTTGGTTAACTGATTAACCGATTAACCGAATAAACATTTCATGAAAATACTAGTAACAGGAGGTCTGGGATTTATAGGTTCTCACACCGTTGTAGAATTACAAAATGAAGGTTTCGAAGTGGTTATCATCGATAATCTTTCTAACTCATCTGAAGAAGTCTTGAAAGGAATTTTTGCCATTACAGGTAAAATGCCTTTGTACGAAAAATTAGATTTGAGAGAAAAAACATTGGTGCGAAATTTCTTCGAAAGACATAACGATGTTGATGGCGTAATTCACTTTGCAGCATCAAAAGCAGTTGGTGAAAGTGTCGAAAACCCTTTGTTGTATTACGAAAATAACATTAATACATTGGTTTATATTCTGCAAGAATTGCAACAAAAAACCGAGGCTAATTTTATTTTCAGTTCGTCTTGCACGGTTTACGGTCAAGCCGAAAAAATGCCGATTACCGAAAATGCGCTCATACAACCAGCCGTTTCTCCGTACGGAAATACAAAACAAATAGGTGAAGAAATTATTACCGAAGTTTGTAAAGTCAGTGCTATCAAAGCTGTTTTATTACGATATTTCAATCCAATTGGAGCGCATTCAAGTGCCGAAATTGGCGAATTACCTATTGGTGTTCCACAAAATTTAGTTCCGTATATAACCCAAACAGGAATAGGTTTACGAAAAGAATTATCGGTTTACGGTGACGATTACCCAACGCCAGACGGAACGTGTATTCGTGATTATATTCACGTTGTCGATTTGGCAAAAGCCCATGTTATTGCTTTACAACGATTGTTAAATAAGAAAAATTTAGATAAAGTAGAAACTTTCAATCTAGGAACTGGAACAGGAAGTTCGGTTCTAGAAGTTATTACAGCTTTCGAAAAAGTTTCTGAACAAAAATTACCTTATAAAATTGTTCCTCGTCGCGAAGGCGATGTCATTTCTGCTTATGCAAATACGGATAAAGCAAATATTGTTTTGGATTGGAAAGCGCAATCTACATTAGAAGAAGCTTTAGCAAGTGCTTGGAAATGGGAACGGAAGATTAGGAAGCAGTAGGCGGATTGCAGATTTTAATTAAAATCTATCATCGATCCGTATTTTATCTATTATCTCTAAAAAAAATGAATCAAAAAACCGATTTCAAATTATTATTCTGTCTAATTGTAGTGGCAATTGTTTGGGGAACCACTTATTTTGGGATTCGAGTTGCTGTCGAAACTATTCCACCTTGGTACATTACTTCGATGAGACAAGGTTTGGCTGCAATTATTGTGATGGTTATTTTACTTTACAAAAAAGAATTATCATGGATAGGTTGGGAAAATTTTAAACTTCAGTTTATTCCATCAATTTTAATGATTGTTATTGCCAATGGTTTTACGACTATTGCCGAAAAAAGTGTTCCAAGTGGTTTGACATCGATATTAAGTGCTTTGTCTCCAGTTGTTATTTTTATTGGAAGCATTTTATTTGGTTTACAAAAACCAAGCATCAAAGGGTTTATTGGTGTTATTATTGGTTTTCTTGGTGTTGTTTTTATTTTCAGAGATGGATTAGGTGCTATTTTAGAACCAAACTACAAAACTGGAATTCTGTTTTTGAGTATTGCCATTTTAAGTTGGTCGGCAGGAACGGTTTATTCTAAAATGCATATTCATAAATCTAATAATATTGCACTCAATTTGTTTTATCAATTTGGGATTGCAACTATTATCCAGTTTTTTTTAGCACTTATATTTTCTCCAAATGTCGATGTAAGTTTGTGGAGTTCTCGAAGTATTTTTGCTACTTTATATTTAGCGGTTTTTGGATCCGTTTTGGCTTTCTTCTGTTACTTATATGCATTGAAAAGAGTCACTGCAATTCAGGTTTCAATCTTAAATTATATTAATACAGTTATTGCCGTTTTCTTAGGCTGGTTGTTCCTAGACGAAGTAATTACTAGTGATTTTATTATTGCAACAGCGTTAATTATTCTGGGTGTTTTTATCATTAATTATAAAAAGAAAGAAATTATAGAAAAATAAAAAAACTCCAAATTAGTATTGAATTTGGAGTTTTTTTATTGATTTTAAAGTAAAACTAAGCACTTGCAGTTTCCGCTTCTTTATCGATTTTTCCAACCAATCCAACCAATACTTTTCCTGGGCCAACTTCTGTAAATAAAGTCGCGCCATCTTGTATCATTTGTTGTACCGATTGTGTCCATTTTACAGGAGCAGTCAATTGAATGATCAAGTTTTTCTTAATCTCATTTGGGTCAGAAATGGCACTTGCTGTTACATTTTGATATACGGGACAAATAGGAGTAGAGAAGGTTGTAGCTTCAATAGCTGCGGCTAATTCCTCTCGAGCTGGCTCCATCATTGGCGAGTGAAAAGCACCGCCAACAGGTAAAATCAGTGCTCGTTTTGCTCCAGCTTCTTTCATTTTTTCACAAGCCAATTCAACTGCTTTATATTCGCCAGAAATAACCAATTGTCCAGGGCAATTATAATTTGCTGCCACAACAATTCCCTCAATTGAAGCACAAATATCTTCTACAATTTTATCTTCTAAATTTAAAACCGCTGCCATTGTTGAAGGTTTGATTTCACAAGCTTTTTGCATTGCAATTGCTCTTTGTGAAACTAATTTTAATCCGTCTTCAAATGATAAAGCACCATTGGCAACCAATGCAGAAAATTCTCCTAAAGAATGTCCAGCAACCATTTCTGGTTTGAAATTTTCTAATGTTTTTGCCAAAATTACTGAATGTAAAAAAACGGCTGGTTGTGTCACTTTGGTTTCTTTCAATTCTTCGGCAGTTCCTTCAAACATAATATCTGTGATTCGGAAACCCAGTATTTCATTCGCTTTTTCGAATAATTCTTTTGCTAATGCTGAATTTTCATATAAATCTTTTCCCATTCCTGAAAATTGTGCGCCTTGACCTGGAAATATGTATGCTTTCATCTTTTGTGTTTAATTTGTTATAAAACCAGAACAAAAATAGTATTTTTATTATAATTCGATAGATTTTACAATTTCTAATAACTGATTTTTTAAATCTGGATTAATAATTCCGTTAGAAGTATCAAAATTTTCATTGAAACTTGGTAAAGAAAAACTTCCTTTTACAATTCCGCCTTGAAACGGAAATCTTTTGGTGGCAATATCCAAAACTGAACTTCCACCACGAGCACCAGGAGAAGTCGCTAATAACAACATTTCTTTTTCCTGAAATGTTTTGGCGTTAATTCTTGAAGTCCAATCTAAAACATTTTTAAAAGCTGTGGAGTAATTTCCGTTATGTTCTGCAAAGGAAATCACAATTAAATCGGCACTTCCTAATTTCGCATAGAAATCGGTTGCCAAAGCATGAATTCCGTGTTCTTTTTGTTTATCCACAGAAAAAACTGGCATTTCATAATCGTTTAAATCTAAAATTTCCACGGAAGCATTTTCAAATTGATTGGCAGCATACGTTACCAATTGTTTATTTATGGATGTCTTACTTGACGAAGCAGCAAAAGCGATGATTTTTCTCATTAGTTATTTTCTATAAAAGTTTTAGTTTTTAATACGGCGTTTTTCACCATTTCTGAATTATCAAATTCAAATTTAGTTGTTTTGTCTTTCCAATTTATGGTAAAAGTCATTTCTGTTTCGTTTTCAGAAATAACTTTAATGTCGTTATCTACATAACCTTCAAATTTCGGATGTTCTATTAGCAGAAACCTTACTTTATAGGGAATAAAAGTGATTTTTTCTATAAAAGTTGTGGTATTTTCTGCTGTTGTAATTGTCATTTTTCTGGTAACGAAATCTTCATTTTTTTCCAAAATAATTACATCACTTACGCCTGGAACAAAGTTTTCTGGCTTTTCAATTTTAAGAATTAAATGTTTCCAAACTTTTTCCAAAGAAGCGTTTACGGTAGTTGGAAATTGAACCATTTATTTTGTATTCAAATAATAAGATAAAGCGCCAGACGGACATTTATTTATAGTTTCAATAATTTTTTCCGTTGTTGAATTATCAGGTGTAATCCATGGTTGTTCTTTAGGTTTAAACACATCAGGATTATTTCTCACGCAATTTCCAGAATGTGTACACTTTCCAGATTGCCACACAATGGTCACTTCACCATTTGTATATTCTTTTTTAATGTTTCTTGGGTCCATAATTATATAGTTGTGTTAATTAAAACAGTGTTTTTTAGAATTTTAGAAACAGGACATTTTTCGGTAATGATTAATAACCTGCTTTTTATATCTTCTTCAATTGTGTTTGAAAAAGTAATCGTTCTTGATATGGTTGTAGTTAATTCGGGATTGTTTTCTTGAGATAAATTTAGTGAAATATGTATTTCTGGGATGTCCCAACCTTTTCTATCAATATACATTCGTAAAGTAGACAAAGTACAACCTGCTAATGATGCTAAAAGTGTGGAATATGGATCTGGCCCAAGGTCTTTTCCATCAATACTTTCAGGTTCATCCATCACAAATGTTCCGTTA
>NZ_JAYWDT010000040.1:0-4639 GCF_043779715.1 Flavobacterium sp. | reverse complement strand
TTACAATTTTTATAATTTTATTTGCTAAATTTATTTTTGAATTAAATTTTCCGTTTTTGAAATTTTCACTAAACTCTTTTAGAAAATCAATGTTTATTTTCATTATTATTTTTATTCAATTTTTTTGTAATCAATTGTAGGTCAATGTCTCATTTGTGCAATTCAAGTTTTTAATCTGCCACAAATCATTCATTTACTCCATTTTTAATCTACTTTTCAATTTCAAAAACAACATAGCAACTGAAAATGAGATATTTGCTGATGTAGCAATATGCGGAGAATCAATTTTATAAATTGATAACAATTCGACTAATGAAAATTGTTTCGAGTTTTGGTCTATAATTTTACTATGCATCACTTCGACATCAAATAAATCATTTTTTAGACGTCCACTTTGTAATTTAGACAAGTATTCATTAATAATTTCAATATCATAATGAATGCGATGCCCAACCAGAGTAGCATTTCCTATAAAATTTATTAAGGCTTCTATAGCCTGAATGTCTTGGTAACTTAAATCTTTACCTTCTAATATATCGGCTTTATTTAACTCTATTTCTAGACAATTTTCTATACGAATCTGATTGTTTTCGATAGCAATGGCGCCAATAGATATAATTTTATCTTTGGTAGGATTTATTCCTGTAGTTTCTAGATATAACGCGACTTTCCTTGCAGTAAGAGTTTCAAACTGAACAAGGTAGTTTTTCCAGAATTCTGGGTAATCTTTGCCTATATTTTTTAACCAATCGAGCATATTAGGAAAATTGTGTTAGTTGAAAAGTATCTTTTACAATTTCTTCTAAATCTTTTAAAACATGTAAAGATTCTTTTAGTTTCTCTTTGTCTGATTTAGATATTTTTTCTAAATCAATATATTCTCCTGAATTGTCATTTTTAAGTCCTTCCAGCGTTCTATATCGTGACAAAAGTAAGAAAGTATCGGCAGCATTCAAATAAATTTCAGCATTTGAAGTATCCTTGATGGCTAATTCTTTATATCTCGAAAATGTATTGTTAATTCCTTTCAATCCGTGGTGTATAGCTAATAAACGAGCAATATCTACCAATTGATTTATTCCTTTAGATTTGATATTAAATTTATCTTTATGTAAACCATCTTCTTCTTCATTAAATTTTTTGAAGAAATTTAGCGGCGCTGGTTTTTTTAAAGCATCATTACCTAAATAATCAAAGAATAAGGCTTTATTTTTAGTTTTAAATATAGTTTCGGTAATACTATTTTCTAAATTTTGATCTCCAAAAACAAATTCATAATCAAAAAATATCGAGCAATGTTCGTTTGTAAACTCACCGGGAGTATTAATCCAGTTTTCGTATTGTTTCTCCCATTCAGTCAATGACTTAGAATAATCTTGATTATTAGCATGGTGACCAAAATTACAATGTTTGAATCCAACTTTTTCTAAAATTTCATTTACTTTTTTAGTCAATTGGTTAAAATAATCTTTCACATCTCGAACTTGCTGAATATCTACATCATTAAAAATTAAAAAATTATCATGATCTGTCAATAATAATTGTTCTTTTCGGCCTTGGCTTCCTATACTCAAAAACGCAAATGGAACAGGAGGAGAGCCCAATTCTAAAATACCCATTTCGATGGCTCTTCGAATAATTGCCAATGTAATTTCGCCAGAAACATTGAAAATATGTTGCAAAGGAATATTTTTGGTTACCGCTTGTTGTATAATATTTGCAAGCGAATTTCGTATCGATTTTAGTTCCGAAGGATTTGTAGAACGTTTTATTTCTTTTATTAAAACTCCTGGCGAATTGGCTTGTGCCTGAACCAAGTCGTTTTGAGCAATAACTCCTTTTACATCAGTATAAATAGTACCATCGATAGTGACGCATAAATGATGCACTTTATGTGAAAGCATAACCAATTGGGCTTCTGCCAGTGAAATATTTTCCGGAACAGTAATGACTGCATGAGTCATAATCTTATCGATATACGACTGAATGTCATGTTTTCCTGTGGCTACTTTTTCTCTAAAATCAGCATCGGTAATAATACCTACTAATTTATTATTATTATTTACAAATGCGGAATCTAATATGTTATCAGCCATTAGAGTTGCAACTTCGCGAATGGTTTGGTCATAGGCTACGACTAAAGGCTTTTTATTATAATTTAATTCTTGAAAATAGGAAAAATCATTCTGAAATTCAGATAGTTGTACAGAATCTGAAATTAATTTATTAGCACTTTTATCTGATGAGTTATTAGAATTTTGAGCAAAACTTTCTAGTAAGAAGTGTAAAACTTCATTGTTTTGAACTACAAATGGTTTAAAACTTTCGATAGGAATCGCATATAAAATAGCTTCTTCATTGGTTTTTGCAGTCATTTGGTAATTATTCTTTGCAAAAAATGGACGCAAACCAAAAACATCGCCAGAATAGCATTTGTTAAGTAAAGTTTCTTCGGCGTCAGAAATTACCGATAAATGTACCACACCAGAATTCATTACATAAAACACATCATGTAAAGTATCATTGATTTGAAAAAGTTTTTGATTTTTTTCTAAATGAATCACACGAATCGTTTTAGAAATACTTTTTAAGTCTTCAAAACTTAAAAAACTAAAAGGTTTAAAGTCTTTTAGAAAATTGGCAACACTTTCTGCAATTGAATTCTTCATAATAGGATATAAGATTACTATTTTGTAAATTTAGAATAATTCTTTAGAAGAATGAAACCTTATTTGAAATATTCTATTTTACATAATATAAATTATAGTTCAAACTAATGTGTTTTTATTTATAACTAAAATTGACTTTGAAAATAAATACTTTTGGTAACATAAAATTAATTATTATACTAAACTTAATAGCAAATGGCTTTAAAATTGAATATATTTGTTTGCGACTAATATAATTTTAACATTTGTTTAGGTGTAAAATAGATTTACTATTTTTTTTTCCAAATAAAAATTGTGACGAAAATGAAAACAATTCCACCAAAGACTAATGAAACCTCTCTACATAATTTCCCGATTGTTGCCATTGGAGCTTCAGCCGGCGGACTTGAGGCTGTAACCCAACTTTTGCAAAATCTTTCGCCAACTACTGGAATGGCTTTTATATATGTCCAACATTTAAGTCCAGATCACAAAAGCATGCTTCCCGCATTATTATCTAAAGCCACCCAAATGGTAGTTCAAGATATTGATGATATGGAAAAAATGATTCCTAATAATGTTTATGTAATTCCGTATAACAAAGAAATTGAAGTTGTCGATGGGCATATAAAATTAATTCCAAGACCAGAAAAACGTAAATCAAATTTATCAATTGATTTACTTTTTTCATCATTGGCAGAAACGCATAAAGAAAATGTTATTGGAGTTGTGTTATCTGGAAATGCTCATGATGGAACATCTGGTTTAAAAGAAATAAAACAAGCTGGAGGAATTACATTTGCTCAAGATGATTCCGCAAAATTTGTTAGTATGCCCCACTCTGCTATTGCTCAGGGCATTGTAGATTTTGTTTTATCTCCCAAAGAAATTGGGTTGGAAATAAACCGAATTAGCAAACATCCTTTAGTTAGACAAAATTCAATAAAAAAAACTCCCGAAGCAGAAATAGAAAATAGCGATCCCGACTTGCTACTCATTTTGCAACTTTTGCATAAAAGCAAAAATGTAGATTTTAGTCATTATAAGATGAATACAATCAAGAGAAGGATGACACGTAGGATGCTGATTCACAATGTAAAAACATTAAAAGAATATGCTGCATTGCTTCTCGATCAAACTTCTGAAATTGATTTACTTTACCAAGATTTACTCATAAATGTAACTGCTTTTTTTAGAGATACCGATGCTTTTTTACTTTTAAAAAATACAATTTTACCCAAAATTATAGAAAATAAAACTGCTGGTGAGAGTGTAAGAATATGGATTGCAGCTTGTGCAACAGGCGAAGAAGTATATTCTATAGCTATGTTACTATTAGAAATTCAAGACCATACATCTGATAACATTCCTCTTCAAATATTTGCATCAGATTTAAGTATAGAAGCTATTAATTTAGCGCGTATTGGTGAATATTCTGCCCATCAATTGGCAAATGTTTCTCCAGAAAGATTGCAGCGATTTTTTACCAAAACTAAAGATAAATATCGCGTTTGTAAATCCTTGCGAGATGTTTGTGTTTTTGCTCTACACAATATTTTGCTCGATCCACCATTTTCTAAAATGGACTTAATTAGTTGCCGCAATGTGCTTATTTATTTAGACACAATTGCTCAGAAAAAAGCCATTTCCACTTTTCATTATGCGCTAAATGATGGAGGTTGTTTAATGCTAGGGAAGTCAGAAACGATTGGGGCATCTGGACATTTGTTTGGAATTACAGATAAAAAATATAAATTTTATTGCAGAAAAAATTATTCAAGATTAAATACCATTTCCAATTTAAACTCAAGAACAGCAAATAGTATTATGCCCAATAAAAATAGCAGTCCAGCTCCAATCCTTAAAAAAAAGACCAGCTCGGCAAATGGAAATATTGGTTTAGCTTTCGATACTGTATTGCTCGAAAATTATGTTCCTGCAAGTGTTATTGTTAATTACGACTTAGACATCCTTCAATTTAGAGGAACTAC
>NZ_JAYWDT010000039.1:0-2127 GCF_043779715.1 Flavobacterium sp. | reverse complement strand
GTTAACAACTATGAGGGTATTACCGATAAATTTTTGATTAGTAGTCGTTCAGAATCTTCAGCTTCTTCTCAATCTTTTACTAGTATTAAAAGTGGTCTAATCTTAGATTTAACCCTTGGAGCTGCTAGAATTGGCCCAAGTTTAGGCGCAAGATATGTTATAAACTTTAAAGAAAATTTTAGTTATTTTCAGTTGTATGGGATTTGGAAGTTTTAGAAAATAATAACTTAAAATGAGCGGTTTTTTACTAATTTTTTATTGGTAAAATCTGAGAAATCGTTACGTGTCCAAGATTAAGAATTCTTTACTACTCGATTGAACATTGCCAATAGCATCGCTTAAATGACCTTACATTCCTTATATGGTTAAAAATATTTTTCTGCTGCTACTATTCGCGACGCTAACTGTTTTTGGACAAAAACCAAATACAGTAGAAGATAGGATATACAAAGCACTTGATGCGTTTACCGCAAATCCCAATGAAGAAAATTTAAACAAATTAGAGACGTTTCATAAAAGCATCTCGACTGCGCTCGATGTAACTTCTAACAAAAATACACTCTTGGCTTACGTTGTTCTAAATTGCAACAAAGCCTACTATGAAAATCAATTTGGCAAAACCAATCAAGCTATTTCCAGTTATGAAAAAGCATTAGAAGTTTTTCAAAAAAATAAATTAACAAATTACGATATTGTTGAGTTTTGCTTGAAACCATTGGGGAATTTATATACCATTGTAGGCGATTACGACAATGCAGAAAGCACTATTAAGCAATACTTTTATCTTGCGTCTAATGCTAAAAATCAGCAACAGAAATTAGCAGCAATTTTAAATTTATCTAATGTGTATCTAAGTTCTGGCCGAAGTTTATTAGCTATAGAATTACTTGAAAAAACGATTCAAACAGAGCGATTATCAAACATACAAAAAGGAATTTTCCTGAATAATTTGGGTAATAATTATGTATGGAGCTATAAGCACTCTAATTCATCTGAACCAATTCCTGGTATTTTCAACAAAATAGAAAAAACCTATTTTACTGCAATCCAATTGTTGCAATTTGAAAAATCGCAATCTGAAACACTTGCAAATTGTTATCGAAACTTAGCTGCATTGAATTTGCAATGGCGAAATATTGAGTTGGCTAATTCCTATTTTAAAAAAGCTAACACCTATTTTTCTGAAATTCCCAATGTATCTCCTCAAAAGCTAGCCAAATTCAGATACGAAGAAGCTAATTTGTTATTGGAACAAAAAAAATACGTTGAAGCGACCGAAATTATTTCTAATGTTTTCAAGATATTAATCCCTCATTATTCCAATCGAGCAAGCATTTTACCCAACTCAAAATCCCTTTATGCCGAAACAATTTTATTGGACGCACTTGATTTGCAGGCAGTTATTTTTTTAGAACAAAATCAACCTACAAAAGCCTTACAAGCTTATGCACTTTCGTTTCAAATCGAAGATTTGTTTGCCAACTTACTCGTTTATGAAAACTCTAAAATCATTAGCCAAATCCGCATTAGAAATCGAACCGAAAAATGCCTTGCTATATACGAGGCTCTGTACCAAAAAGAAAATAAAATCGCCTATATAGAAAAGGCTTTCTTACTTGCAGAACGAACCAAATCAGGCGTTTTAAGAAGTTATCTTTCTAATAAAAAAACAGCTTCTAGAGAAGAAAAATTACAATTGGAACAATTACAAAATTGGAATAATACCATTCTAAAAGAACAACAAAAAGGAGATTTGGCGAACGTTTCGCAAATAAACGCAGCCTTAAAAAACCAAAACGAATTGATCCTTTCGCTAAAAAAAATCAGAAGCAAAAATCAAAGTAATAGTGAAGAAAACATCGATTTAAAAAGCTTGTATTTGAAACTAAAAAAAGCCAATGCTACACTGATAGAATATTTTTCGGGATATAACAAAATGTATTCCTTTACTATAATTGACAATACAATTTCCCTCAACTCATTTAGCAATGCTGCTGAAACGAGTGTAAAAATCATGCAATTTATCGACTATTTTAACAATGCTAATTCTATTACAAATGATATTGCAGGCTATAATCATTATGGAAATAGTACTTATAAATTATTAAAATTACCTAGAAATACGAT
>NZ_JAYWDT010000038.1:0-23242 GCF_043779715.1 Flavobacterium sp. | reverse complement strand
AAAAAAACATAAAAATTTCTTTTCAATTAATTAATAATTTAGTAATAATTCCAGTAGAAATAAACGGAGTAAAACTTAATTTTTTATTGGACACAGGTGTCGAAAACACTGTCCTTTTTAGTTTAGATGACTCAGACTCATTACAATTTAATAATATCGAAAAGATAAAAATTCGTGGTTTAGGCAGTGGTAATACTATTGATGCATTGCATTCTAAAAAAAATAAAATTTCGATAAAAGGTTTT
Organism: Flavobacterium sp.; assembly: GCF_043779715.1. GTDB lineage: Bacteria > Bacteroidota > Bacteroidia > Flavobacteriales > Flavobacteriaceae > Flavobacterium. Next base: position 22,997 of record NZ_JAYWDT010000038.1, on the reverse strand, counting down.
ACAGATAATAATCACGAGATATATATCATCTTAGATCAAGAAATTAATTTTTCTTCGCAATTGGGAATTCCAGTGCATGGCATTATTGGTTATGAATTCTTTAAAAACCATTTTATAGAAATAAATTATAGTAGAAAAAGGTTAAATATTTATAAAAATAATCTAAATTTTTCTATCAATAAATTAAAACAATATGATGAAATTCCTATTTCCTTAGAACTGCAAAAGCCATATATAGAAGCCTTTGCTAATTTAAATAACCAAGAAATAAAAACAAAACTACTCGTAGATTCTGGCGGAAGTGACGCTATGTGGCTGTTTGAAAATAAAATAAACATTAAATCCCCACCTATTTATTTCAATGATTTTTTGGGTTATGGTTTTAGTGGAAATATATATGGTAAACGGTCGCGAATTGAAAAACTTCAAATAGGTAATCATAAAATACCTTATCCTACAATTTCTTTTCCAGACTCATTATCGTTACAAAATGCAAACATGGTCGAAGGTAGAAACGGTTCTATAGGAGGCGAAATCCTAAAAAAATTTAATGTTCTTTTTGATTACCAAAACAAAAAAATGTATCTCAAAAAAAATTCAGATTTTTATGAACCATTCAATTATAATATGAGCGGAATTGAAGTACAACACAATGGATTACAATGGATAAAAGAAGAGGTCGAACTTAAAACCCAATTGGTAAATGCTGAAATATCAGTAATAGATGAGCGAGAAAAAAGTGTTAAGTATAACTTTTTGCTAAAACCAGTGTATGAAGTTACAAATGTTCGCAAAGATTCTCCAGGAGCAAAAGCAGGAGTTAGAAAAGGAGATATAATTGCTAAAATAAATGGAAATCACGTTTTCAAATACAAACTAAAAGACATAACAGAACTATTACAATCCGAGGATGGAAAAACCATTTACATGGAAATAGAAAGAAAAGGAGTAATCCTAAAACTCAAATTTGAACTCAAAAAAATACTATAAAAAAAGCCTCGAATTATCGAGGCTTTTTTTCTAATTACTAGGTAAAGATTTTTTCTTTTCCATCATATTTACTTCTTCAGGAACAACAACTGTACCTTTTATTTTCAAGGGAACCATACCCCCTTCGTAGTTTATAGCGTTCGATTCTACAGTAATGGTTTTTCTAATAGGACCAGGATTCATATTGTATTTTACATCAATTTTTCCTGTTTTTCCAGGCAAAATAGGATCAGTAGGTTTTGTAGGAACAGTACATCCACAAGACGATTTTACATCTTTAATAATTAGTGGCTCATTACCAGTATTTGTAAACTCAAAAGTTCTAATTCCAGTATCATTGTTTTTAGTTACAGTACCATAATCGATAGTATTATCCTTGGCTGAAAACTCAATTTTAGCACCACTTTGCGCCTGAGATACAAAACCAAAAGCAGCAATTGCTATAAGAGTAAAGATTTTTTTCATTTCAATTTCAATTTATTAGTAAAAATAGATTTGTTTCAGTAAACATACAAATGTTTTAACACTCTTTTTATATTTAATCCGTTTACCTACTTTTGCATATAATTACAAAAAGTGTACCAAAGTTCTTTTTCTTTTTTAGGAGCAGAACATTCACTTTCTATAACAACATTATTCCTGCTGTACGTTGCAATCTTATCTCGTTAAAAAACGAGACAAGGATTTCCACTTCCATCAGGGCTAAACACAAATTAGTCGTTCTCAACAACCGAATAACCGAATCAACAGATATGATAATTCCAGCACAATTTAACGCCAAAGAAACCGAACAAAAATGGTATGACTATTGGATGAAAAATAATTATTTTCATTCTACACCAGACCATCGTACGCCATATACCATCGTAATTCCACCACCAAACGTGACGGGAGTATTACACATGGGACACATGCTAAACAATACATTACAGGATGTGCTTATTCGTCGTGCCAGACTAAAAGGATTCAATGCTTGTTGGGTTCCTGGAACAGACCATGCATCAATCGCAACCGAAGCAAAAGTTGTAGCAAAACTAAAAGCAGAAGGAATCAATAAAAATGATTTAACACGTGAAGAATTCTTAAAACATGCGTGGGAATGGACTGACAAGTACGGCGGAACAATTCTAGAACAACTCAAACAATTGGGTTGCTCTTGCGATTGGAACAGAACTAAGTTTACGATGGATCCTGATATGTCAGCTTCTGTAATAAAATCATTCGTAGATTTATACAACAAAGGACAAATATATCGTGGTTATCGTATGGTAAACTGGGATCCAGAAGCAAAAACGACACTGTCTGATGAAGAAGTAATTTTCGAAGAACGTCAAGGAAAATTGTACTATATAAAATACAAAATTGAAGGAAGTGAAGATTTCCTAACCGTTGCCACCACACGTCCTGAAACTATTTTTGGAGATACTGCAATTTGTATTAATCCAAATGATGAGCGTCATACACACCTAAAAGGTAAAAAAGCGATTATTCCAATTTCTGGAAGAATTATCCCAATTATTGAAGATGAATATGTTGATTTAGAATTCGGGACTGGTTGTCTAAAAGTGACGCCAGCTCATGATATGAATGACAAGACATTAGGAGAAAAACACAATCTCGAAATTATAGATATTTTCAACGATGATGCGTCTTTAAATAGTTTCGGATTGCATTATCAAGGTAAAGATCGCTTTGTGGTTCGTGAAGAAATTTCAAAAGAATTAGAAACTTTAGGAGCCATTTCTAAAATAGAAAACCACATCAATAACGTAGGAACATCAGAAAGAACAAAAGCAGTTATCGAACCTCGTTTGTCTGACCAATGGTTCTTGCGTATGGAAGATTTGGTTAAACCAGCAATCAAAGCTGTTCTAGAAACTGAAGAAGTTAAATTATATCCATCACGTTTTAATAATACATATCGTCATTGGTTAGAAAATATCCGCGATTGGAATATTTCACGTCAATTGTGGTGGGGACAACAAATTCCTGCATATTTCTACGGTGACGGAAAAGAAGATTTTGTAGTTGCCGAAAATATTGAAGAAGCTTTGAATTTAGCCAAAATAAAAACTTCAAACGCCCAACTTCAAACTTCCGACTTAAGACAAGATGCCGATGCGTTAGATACTTGGTTCTCCTCTTGGTTGTGGCCAATGTCAGTTTTTGGTGGAGTTTTAGATCCTGAAAACGAAGATTTTAAATATTACTATCCAACGAATGATTTGGTAACTGGTCCAGATATTTTATTCTTTTGGGTAGCGAGAATGATTATTGCAGGTTATGAATATACTGGTAAAAAACCATTTTCGAATGTTTATTTAACAGGATTGGTTCGTGATAGCCAACGTCGTAAAATGTCTAAATCATTAGGAAACTCTCCTGAACCATTAGGATTAATCGAAAAATTTGGTGCCGATGGTGTTCGTGTAGGGTTATTGCTAAGTGCTTCGGCAGGAAACGACATTATGTTCGACGAAGAATTATGTAATCAAGGAAAAGGATTTACCAATAAAATTTGGAACGCTTTCAAACTAATAAAAGGTTGGGAAGTTTCTGAAACTATTCCGCAGCCAGAATCAAGTAAAGTAGCAATAGAGTGGTATGAAGCAAAATTGCAACAAACTTTATTGACTATTGATGATGATTTCGAAAAATACAGAATTTCCGATGCATTAATGACAATTTACAAATTGGTTTGGGACGATTTCTGCTCATGGTTTCTCGAAATGATAAAACCAGCTTACCAACAACCTATTGACAGCGTAACTTTTGCGAAAGCGATAGAAATGTTAGAAAATAATTTGAAATTACTGCATCCGTTCATGCCATTTTTAACAGAAGAAATTTGGCAAACTATTAAAGAAAGAACACCAGAAGAAGCATTGATAGTTTCTACTTGGCCAGAAATAAAACCATTCAACGAAAGCCTAATTTCTGATTTCGATAATACAATCGAAGTAATTTCAGGCATTAGAACCATCAGAAAGGACAAAAATATTCCGTTTAAAGATACTATCGAACTTAGAGTTGTAAACAATGATAAGGCTTCAACTTATTTTGATTCGGTAGTTACCAAATTAGGAAATATCATTTCGTTAGAATATGTTTCTGAAAAAGTAGAAGGTGCGTTATCATACCGAGTAAAATCGAACGAATATTTTATTCCAATTACAGGAAATATCGATGTAGAAGCTGAAATTTCGAAATTAACTGAAGAATTAAATTACACCAAAGGTTTCTTAAAATCGGTACAAGGAAAACTATCAAACGAGAAATTCGTTGCCGGTGCTCCAGAAAAAGTGCTAGAAATGGAACGCAAAAAAGAAGCCGATGCTTTAGCAAAAATTGCTACAATCGAGCAGAGTTTGGCTGGATTGAAGTAGTTTATCTTGAAGTAAATAACATAAATTTCACTAATTAGCACAAAATCATTCGTGTAAATTAGTGAAATTCGTGTTTTATCTAATTATTATCTCATATTTATCTAACAAACCTTTTATATTTTCTTGCGAGAAAACAGCTTTTTTAAGTTTTGTTTTTTCAGGATCTATCGAAAAAAAATAACTGGAATAAAAATCAGTTTTATTAGCAATAGCATCACTAAAAACAGCTAAATGTAGGTTACAATTATCGAATAAGGCTTCGGTAAGGTCAGATTGCATAAAATCGACAGCAATCATGCTACAATCTATAAATGACATTCCTCTCAACTTCAAATCATAAAACTGAACGTAATCTAATTTACAATTTTTAAAATTGAATTCGTAAATAATCTGGTCTGTCATCGCAAAGTTTACTGAAGTGAAATCGCAATCTTTAAATAGTACATTTCGCAAACCTACGTGACCAATTTTTGCTTCTTTAAAATTACAAAAATTGAAAGTACAATCTACAAAATGTACACCTGTAAAATTACAAGCTGTTAAATCACAATGATTAAAAACACAATTTTCGTATTCTTTTTGTGTGATTTCGTAATTAGAAAATATAATGTTGTTGTATTCTTTGTCGTAAATATAATCGGTACTCATGTCTTTAATTTATAAGCAAATATAATTTAAACTTACTCAGCTATTTTTTGCAATTTGTCTAAATTGATTGGTTTGCTCAAAAACTCTTTAACACATTCGTATTTTTCTGCTTTTAATTTATCTTCGATTGCAATAGAAGAACTGGCGATATAAACCATACTTTCTTTATTGATTCTTTTTTCTAATTTACAAAATTCATCAAGAAATTCCCATCCATCCATTTCGGGCATTTCTATGTCAAGAAGAAGAATATCAGGTAAATCGGAAGTGGCTTCAAAATAAATCATGGCCTCATTTCCGTTATTGAATTCTATGGTTTCACTGTAAAGTTTGGTTTTTTGAATCAACTTTTTAGTGATTAATTTGTATATCGGGTCGTCATCAATGATGCAAATTCTCTTTTGGAGCATTATTAAAATATGTTTTAAAAGTTGTACCTATGTTTATATTACTTTCTACTTCTATTTTTCCTTTTAGAGTGTCAATTTGGTTTTTTGTAATAAAAAGTCCAATTCCTCTTGATTCTGGGTTATTAGTAAATGTCTTATATAAACCGAATAATTTTTTTCCATTTTTCTTTAAATCAATACCTATACCATTGTCTTTGATTTCAAGTATTTGATAATGGTCTTCTATATATGTTTTAAGTTCAATTTCAGGTTTTCGGTCTGGATGTTTGTATCGAATAGCGTTTGATATAAAATTGAGTAAAATACTTTCCAGATAAGCAGGATTAAAGCTTACTGTCACGTCATTTGGAATTGTATTTATTATAACTACTTCGTTTTTAATAATTTGATTTCGTAAAACTTCTATTGTTTTATTAACGTATTTATTTAGATTTAATTTTTCAATAATAGGATTTATATCCGTTTGTATAGAAACAACTTCGTTTAGGTTGCTCATAGTTTGATTTAAAGTTTCAGAAACCGATTTTAATAAAACCAATAATTCGTTTCGTTCTTCTTGGTCTTCGCTTATTTCAATTAAACTAATCAAGGATTGAATGTTACTGGTATGGGCTCGTAAATTATGCGAAACAATATGCGAAAAATTTAGCAATCTTTTGTTTTGTTCGGTGACTAATTTTAAAGAATTATTCAAATCTATTTCAAATTGTTTCGATTTTGTTGTGTCAATTAAAATTCCTCTAAATTTAATTATATTTTCACTTTCATGATAAACACTTACAATATCACGAACCCAAACGATACTACCATTTTTGGCAATCATACGATATTCGTAATCAAATGGTTTTTTGTCACGCGCATACTTAGTAGTGTAATCAACAACCCAATCTCTATCTTCGGGATGAATTATTTTTCTCCAAAAATGATCATCTTCAACCCATTCTTCAGGAGTATATCCTAAAATATGTTCTGATTTTTTACTGATATAAGTGACACCCGGATCTTCTGAATTTCCTTCCCAAACTATCCCATCAATACTATCAATTAAATCTTTAATTTTTTGTTGTGATTCTTGTACTTGTCTTTCGGATTCTTTTCTGCCTGAAATATCTTCAATGATAGCAATGTGATTGTTTGGTCTCTCATTTTTTTCCCATAGAGAAGATACCGTTATATTTATCCAAATGATTTTTCCATTTTTGTGATAATATCTTTTTTCCATAGAAAATTGTCTTATTTCTCCATTTCTCATTTTTTTCATGTTCATTAAATCTTCATCCAAATCATTGGAATGTGTAATCATCATGAAATTCATTTTCTTTATTTCCTCTTGGTTATAACCAATAAGTTCACAAAATTTGTCATTTGCATCGATAAAAGTGCCATCGATAGAATTTGTATGTACAATTCCTAGACCAGCATGTTCAAAAATGGATTTGAATAAAAATTCACTTTGAATTATTTTTTTTGTTTGCAACTTTACTAATTTTTGTAATTCCGAAGGTCTTTTAAGTAAAATTGTAACAAAAATTCCACAGAGTAAACTAAATAAAAAAGCTATTATGATAACTGGGAAAAAGACTAGTAAATAATTTTGCTCTTTAGAAATGATGTAGAGAACCCAATCTCCCTCAGGAATTTCTACTTTTTCGAATGATTTGTCAGGTATTGGAGATTTGTTTTCAAGAAAAAACTCTTCAGTATTTGTTATTGGATTTATTTTTGACAGTTGGAAATAGTACTTATTGCTTTTAAAAGACTCGATTCCAGTTGATTTTATAAGGGTCTTAAATTTAACTATTACTGCCGAAAAACCCCAAAATTTACCTTTTTTAAATATAGGCAAACGGCCTACAACTCCAAGTCCTCCTTGCTTTAATTGGACAGGTCCAGAAAAATAAATTGACTTTGTTTCAATAGCTTTTAAAGCAGCTTTACGATGTAAAGGACTGTGAAGTATATCGAAATTTGTTGCAGCTTCATTTCCTTTTAACGGATAAGTATATTTTATAATACCGTTGGGAACTAGCTGTACAGCATCTATATAATTATTGCTGCTAATAATTTGTTTGGCAACTTGTTCGAAATCTTTAGGATTCCCATTATCGTCAATAGTTAATGCTAAAGTAATAGTTGCTACATAATTACTTTTTAAGTTTTGCTCAATATTTTTTTTAACAACAGCTAAAATACTTTCCATTTCGTGTTGCTCATTTTGTTTTAAAGCTTGGTATTTAAAAAAAAAGACAGTGCTACAAAATGATAATAGAGATATAAAAACAATAAAACCTGAGGTCTTAGGACGTGATAAGAACCAACTGATTAGAGCTGCTATTTTCTTTTCGATACTCACAAAAATGTTTTTAGTCTACAAATATAGCTAAAAATCAGATAAATAGGTAATTATTTGAAAGAGATTAAAATAAAAACACCCCGATTGGTTAGCTTTTTCTGACCTAGACGTCAATTTTGAAGCCCTTAAATCATTTGGTGTAGATTCAGAAATTAGTGAGAAAAGAATTAAAAAGAAAATTGAGCACTTTAAAAAACTCGCCTTTAAAAAGAGTAATTTTCCAATAACAAAATTTGAATAAAAATTTTATTTAAAACACTGAAAACAATTTTTCTTACTTTGAATTCTCACTCAAAATACATAATGACACTAAATTCCTTTCCCATTATATTAACCATTAACACTAAAGCCCTTATACTCGGCACCATTCTTAGCACTCGATCTTTGATCCTGAACCAATATTATAGGCACAATAGAAATGCGTTCTGGAAACTGATATTCACCATTTTTGACAAACCTTTTTCCTCAGCATATGAAACCCGTAAAAACATACTCCTAAAAAATAAGGTTGCGGTTTGGGATGTTCTGAGCACCTGTACCCGAATAGGAAGCCTTGATAGTGCTATTGAACAGGAAGTACACAATGATTTTAATACATTTTTAGCAGCACATTCTAATATTGAATATATCTTTTTTAACGGGCAGAAGGCGGCGCAATATTTTAAAAAATATGTCACTGTTTCAGAAAAACACAAGCTATATAATCTACCTTCTACCAGTCCAGCCAATGCGGGAATGTCTTTTGAACAGAAACTAGTAGCCTGGCAAATGATTAGACAATGTATGTAAAACAGTAAATAAAATACTGTATGATACATGAAATCATTACTTATAAATTACTTTTTAGTAATTGATCTTTTTGGTTTGGTTTTTTTAACTTCATGTAAATGATGCGCTTCATCAATAGAATGTGATGTTTGAAGCGATATATCATTTTTGGAAAGTTCACTTAACCTTTTATAATATTTTTGTATTATTATCATATCTTCCTCTGTCATATTTTCAATATCAACCAAACGATTACTTGAAAATTCATTGGAAGCCACGAGCTCGTTGAGCTTAAGTTGAATGGCTAATGAATCTTTATTCTGTGCTTTCTGTATTAAAAATACCATTAGAAATGTAATAATAGTAGTTCCTGTATTGATAACAAGCTGCCAAGTTTCTGAAAAATTAAAAAAAGGACCACAAACTGCCCATGCAATTATTATCAAAAATGCAATGATAAATGCTGGAGTACTACCAGTAATTTTACAGACATAAGTGGCTAATTTTTCGAATGTGTGTGAAACGCTTTTTTTTGATTTTTTCATACTATGCTTTTTTCGCTTTGTCTGAAATGAAAACTCGTTTCAGCAGATTCCCTGCTATTAATTTAATATCATCAGTATGTTTTGCAACTACATTGGCAACACCAAATTGAAGTAAGGTTCCAAATACTTTTTTAATGGGATTATGCGTATTGCCCATCAGTAGTTTTTTGGATAAAAAACCAGTTCCTAAACCAATAACACTATTAACTAAATTGTGTTTTACTTCAGGAGAATCAGTGATATCGTGAAATACATGTTTAATTAGGTTTAAGGGTCTTAAACTTTCGCATCCAACATGAAGTTGATTCTTTAACAGATCCAATTCATAAGCACGTTTCTTTTTCATTGTAATGATTAACTCATTTAATGAATCGGTTTCATTTTTAGTTTTCATGATGTTTCTTTTTTAACAATTGTTTGATAATAGAATTGCTAAGCGGATATTTTATCCATTGATGACGGAAAGCATGAAGCAGAAGCGCTAACAATGCGTAGAAAACTCCAATGATAAAAAAGCCATAAAATGTCTCACCAAGCTCTTTCCCTATCCATAGTGCGAAACCAATGTTAATAATTATAAACGACAATACAACCGTTATTAAAATCGCAAGACGCGAAATTAGTGACGAAACTACATCTGCTGATTTGTCTATTGCATTAAGTTTAAACAATTCAAAAGTTGTTATTCCATAATTTTCTGCTCTTTCTAAAAGAGTAGTTAGTATAGTTGCATTATCGTTCATAATATTATTTTTTTATTGTTATCGAATGAATTCAGATAATTAATGACATCTAATATGTTTACTATCACATATTATTCTGCAAATCATTTTTTACATTCTCATATTTATTTTTTCCTTTTTCGCCTAAGTCAGTGGCTTCTTGTTTTAAACTTTCAAATTGATTTTTTAGGGAACTTCCTAAATCGTTGTATTTTGATTTAAGTTGATCCATACAATCATTTCCTTTGTCCATGATTTGTTGGCGTGTTTTAGAACCTTTTTGGGGTGCAAATAAAATTCCTAAAACCGTTCCAATGGCAACACCTGCCAATACTCCTGATACTACTTTACCTGTACTCATAATCTTTAGTTTTAAATTGTTTATAATTATTTTTAAAATGATTTCTTTGTTTTTTAACTGCATCAACCTAACAAAAAATAGATTACTGCAAAACGAATATGCTACAAATAATTCAGCCCCCAAATTTGTATGTACCAAAGCCTGCTATTACTGTTTTGAAAAAATTATTCATCTTTGTTATTATTTAAAATGTTTGACACTGGTTCTTCTATTTATTTTTTCGCCATTTTCGCTATGATAAATACAATTACTACAACTATTGCAATGGCTATAAATATTCCAAAACCCATTCCTGCTTTAAAAACACCTTCTATAACTTCACAAGAAGTGAATAAAAAAGGAACAAGCAATAGTGTAATTACCGTAAGAGGCTTTATTTTTTTCATACTGTTTTTATTTTTTGAATAACACTAATTTTTTGGAAAGTGTAATTCTGTTAGTTGCTTTGAAATTCTTTAGTTAATAGAAAACTGAATTATTGTTAAGTAAAATTAGATACATTATTTATGGTAAGTGTTTCATAATTTTTAAAAGGAATTTCAAGATTCCCACATTACAGAAGAAATAAAACAAGAACAATATTGTTTCTATACTTTCTATAGTGTAAATCATCCCAATTTACCTGATACTATTCATGCTGGCCCAAAGATTATCTATATCTGGCTTCATGGCAGGAACATTATATTTTATTCAAATTATTCCTGCGAAGAATTGGTTCTCGTTAAAATAATTGGTCGAATGGTACTAAACAAAAATCCGGATAATTTCTTTGCAGAAACGGAACAGGTCGCTTTCCATCCAGGACATGTAGTACCTGGAATTAATTTTACAAATGACCCACTACTGCAGGGCAGAATATTTTCATATACTGACACACAACTTTCAAGACTTGGCAGTCCAAACTTCCACGAAATACCCATTAACAGATCCGTGGCACCCATGCACAATAACCAACGTGAAGGTCAAATGAGACAGGAAATCAATACCGGAAGGGTAAGTTATCATCCTAATTCCCTTGGTGGTGGTTGTCCTTTTCAGGCAAAAATTGAAGAAGGCGGATTTGCTAGTTTCAATGAGCGTATAGATGCTCAGAAAATTCGTGATCGCAGTGAAAGCTTTTCCGATCATTTCAGTCAGGCCACGCTTTTCTTTCAAAGTCAGACACCTGTTGAGCAGGGACATATTATTAAAGCCCTACGCTTCGAATTAGGAAAAGTAGAAACAGAAGCTATCAGAACCAGAATGCTGAGACTGCTGTCACAGATTGATGCAACGCTAGCCGCTAAATAGCGGAAGGATTGGGAATGGAAGTCCCTAGAACGCCAGAAAAACCTATGAACTATGGTATTGGTGCGGATGCTAACCCAAAAAAGCACGAATCAAAAATAGGAATCAAACAGCAGACAGCCGTCTCACCAGCATTGAGTATGCTGAAAAACAAAACCCTTTCCAATACGATTGCAACCAGACAGGTAGCCTTTCTGTGTCAGGACGGAGTCAGCCATGCTTCGGTGGTCAAAATGAAAACAGCTTTGCAAAAAGCCGGAGCTATAATAAAAATCATTGCGCCACATCTGGGTACTATTGCAACAGAAGAAGGAAATGTTTTAGTGGTTGACCAAAGTTACCTGATTGCTGCTTCTGTGCTGTTTGATGCCGTATTTATTCCGGCAGGAGAAGGAATCGCCTTATTGAAAGAAAATAAAGAGGTAATCGAATTTGTCAACGATGCGTTCAAACACTGCAAAATCATTGCGGCTGAAGGAGAAGGTATCACCGTGCTTTCCAGCACCAATGCCTTAAATAATGGAAAAAGCTCAGATAATGGCGTACTACTGAGCCAGGAAACGAAAAGTAAATTTGCAAATTCGTTTATTGCAGCAATGGGTCATCATCGTTTTTGGGAACGCGAAGAGAAAATATAACCAGAAGACTCAAAAGTAAAGGCTTTGTGTGAGGTGGCAATATTTCTCATTTAAAAACATAAAAAAACCTCGGAAATACCGAGGTTTTTGTACCATTAAAGAATACGACTGTATTATATTTTGTGACCTCGACTGGATTCAAACCAGTAACCTCTTGAGCCGTAATCAAGTGCGCTATTCAGTTGCGCCACGAGGCCTTTTTTGTGAGTGCAAATATAGTTATAAATGTTAAATTTGCAAATCAAAATTCAAAAAGATTTTCAAAAACATAAAATTAAGAATCTAAGGCTTTTTTGGTCACAAAATAACGGTAACCAATTATTGCCATTTGCCATTTTTTTGCTTTGGCTAAATCTAATCGTTGTTTAGTAAAACTCGGTAAAAGAAGTTTGTTTATTTGAGCTATTATTTTATACATTTTTTTTTTCAAAGATAAAAAGACTGCTGTTGTATTTTTAATAATGGGAAAAATATTTTTTGCTGTTTTTTGAAATAAAAGCAAAATTGCTACTGAACAAAATAAATATCAGTATCAACCTCTCCTAAACTAAAATATCCTAATGGGAAATTTTGTTCATTTGTTTGGTTTATAATATTTCCTCTTAAGGTTGCTGGTGGTGTTGCAAACGGGTTTCCACCATCGGTAGCAGCAATATTAAGTAGCTTTTCCATATAATTGTTATAACGTTCGGATATACCTTGTAGGTAAATATCAAGTTGATCTCCTGCTTTTAGATCCTCATCGGTATAAAAACCAAACATTTGATTACCTTGAAAAAAACGATCTCTGATAACTCCAAATTCTGTAAATGCTTTAGTACTATTTTTGAAACCTATTAAATAGAAATTATTTTCTAGCCCGTTATCTTGATAGAAAAATTTTACCTGAATTAAGTCTGTTCCTCCAACACCTGGAACCGATATTTGACTAATATTATCAATATCGGGTGTCGCTAATAATTTATCGGTTGCTTTATATGTTTGTCCATTATTTATTACTGTTAATGTGTAATTTTCATTTATAACAGGGATAAAATTCATACAAACGTACTCACCAGTGTTTGGAATTTCTATAAAATTGAAAACCGTATTTGTGCTATTTGTTATATAAACTGTGGCGCCAGAAACTACTGGAATTATATTAGTATAAAAATCAGTTGTTGTGGTAAGCTTTATTTTTTGTTGATTTCCTGAAGTTCCTTTTTGCCATTTTATAACTGCATCTATAACGAGCTTAGGGTCTGCTGTATCTAGAGCAATATCTACATTATCTTCACAACTTGTTAAGAAAAACAGTATTGTTATTATGGTTAAATATTTGATTAGGTTTTTCATTTTTCTAGAATTTAAAATTATAAGAAACCGACGGAACAATTCCGAAGATTGATAGCTTAATAGCTTCGTTACTTCCATTATCAGCATTTTGACGAAAACTTATGGATGCAGCATTTTTTCGACCATACAAGTTGTAAACACTAAAAACCCATTCGCCTTGTCTTCCTTTCTTTTTGTCTGGTTTAGGAACATAAGTCGCCGAAATATCTAGATGATGGTAAGTTGGTAAACTATTTTTGTTTCTTAATCCGTAACTAGGAATTGTAATACCTTGATATACATATTGTCCGTTAGGATAAGTTACTGGCTGACCCGTTTGTAGTGTAAAATTAGCTCCAAAAGTCCATTTTTTATTTAGATTATAAGTGCTTGTAACTGCAAGATTATGTAGTTTATCATAAGCAGAACGATACCAATCACCATTATTTACACCAACCTCAGTTGGAGTCCTTCCCGGAGTTTGCTGTTGTGATTTTGAAATTGTATAAGCAATCCAACCATTTAGTTTTCCTGTATTTTTTCGAATCAGAAATTCTAAACCATAGGAACGCATTCTACCATTTAGAATTACTTGTTCGATGGCTTCATTCGCAATTAGATCCGCACCATCTATGTAATCCATTCTGTTTTGTATTTTTTTGTAAAAACTTTCAATTTCAACAGAATATTTATCATCACTAAAATTATTGAAATAACCCACTGCAACTTGGTCTGCAATTTGAGGTTTTATATAATTGTCACTAGGTGTCCAAACATCAAGAGGGGTTGGTGAAGCTGTATTCGAAATGAGCTGTAAATATTGTACCATTCGATTGTAACTTGCTTTTACGGATTGATTATTGTTTAATTCATAAGCTACAGAAAAACGAGGTTCCAGATTATTAAAACTAAAAATAGTTTTATTTTTTCCAAAATATTCAGTTCCAATAGGTTTTGCTTTTTCATAAATTTTTAAATCTGAATCATAAAAAACGGGTTGGTTATTTTCATACAGATTGACTGTCGAATTTCCCAAGCGATAAAATAAACTATAACGCAAACCATAATTTATTGCTAACTTATCTGTAATTTTCTGTTCGGCATCTATATACAATGCTGGTTCGAAAGCATACTTTTTTTCTAATTGTTTGTAATTTATATCTGATTCGGAATTTATTGGCTCGATGGTTCCAGGATTGAAATTGTAATAAATCCCATTAGCACCATAATTTAATTTAATTTTATCTGACAAATAATATTTAAAATCATATTTAAGATTATAATTTTTAATCCCTGAATTCCAATTAAAGCCCACAAAATCTAATGTTAAGCCATAATAATAATCACTATAAATCATCGATAAATTTGAAAATAATTTATCCGAATATAAATGATTCCAGCGTAAGTTTAGAGTCGAATTTCCGTAGGTATTGGTAAAAGTTTTATTTAACGAAAAAACATCACGACCAAAATATCCAGATACATATAAATTGTTATTCTTATTTAGCTTGTAATTTAACTTTGTATTTAAATCATAAAAGTAAGCGACATTCTTGTTATCTGTTAATTTCAAAAATAGATGTGCGTACGAAGCACGACCACCTATAAGAAAAGAACCTTTGTCTTTTACAATTGGACCTTCGGCAAGAAGACGACTAGAAATTAATCCAATTCCACCATTTACATGAAAATTCTTACTGTTTCCATCTTTCTGATAAATATCTAAAACCGACGATGCCCTACCTCCAAAACGTGCTGGTATTCCGCCTTTGTATAATTTTAGATCTTTAATGGCATCGGGATTAAAAACAGAAAAGAACCCAAAAACGTGAGAAGAATTAAAAATTGTAGCTTCGTCTAATAGAATTAAATTTTGATCTGCACCACCACCACGAACATTAAAACCTGATTGTCCTTCGCCAGCATTTGTAACTCCGGGAAGAAATAAAATAGCTTTTAGAACATCAACTTCCCCTAAAACAACAGGCATTTGTTTGATGGTTGCAATAGATAGTTTATTGACACTCATTTCTGGTTTGCGAATGTTAGATTTTATTTTTTCGGTAATAACAACTTCTTCTAATTGTTGCCCAGAGTCTGACAAACTATAATTTCTTTTAATATTCTCTGTTAAAGGAATTGTTTCTTCAATGGTTTGAAAACCTACATAACTAATTACAATTTCATACTCTCCTTTTGGTAAAGTCAGCGAATAAAACCCGTATTCGTTTGTGACTGCAAAAGATTTCGTGTTTTTTGAAGAAATATTTACGCCTATAAGTGTTTCATTACTTTTTGCATCAGAAATTATTCCTGAAATTGTAAATCTATCTTGTGCAAAACTTGTTGCAAAAGCTAATATAAAAACGAATAGAGTGAGCATTTTTTTTGTAATCATAGCTTTTATTTTTTCAATTTCAAGAGTTACAAATTTGACGAATTAATACGATTTTTGTTACATATCAATTGTTAATCTATGGTTAAAAAAAAGGCAACCATTTCTGATTGCCTTTTTTTGTGAGTCATTTAAATAAAGTAAATTAAGCTAATTTCTTATCCAAATTCTCTTTTATTGCTGCTAAGAAATCTTCGGTAGTTAAATAATCAGCATCTGTTAAACCTTCTGGTTTTACTAATGTAGCCAAATCTTTAGTCATTTTTCCGCTTTCTACAGTTTCTACACAAACTTGTTCTAGTTTCAAACAGAAATCTATCAGTGCTTGGTTATTGTCTAATTTTCCTCTATGTTCCAATCCTCTTGTCCAAGCAAATATAGATGCAATTGGATTTGTAGAGGTTGCTTTTCCTTGTTGGTGCATACGATAATGACGTGTTACTGTTCCGTGTGCTGCTTCAGCTTCGACAGTTTTTCCGTCAGGAGTTACTAGTACAGAAGTCATTAATCCTAATGATCCAAATCCTTGTGCGACAGTATCCGATTGAACATCTCCATCATAGTTTTTACAAGCCCAAACAAAACCACCACTCCATTTCATTGCCGAAGCAACCATATCATCAATAAGTCTGTGTTCGTAAGTAATTTTTAGTGCTTCAAATTTAGATTTATAGTCACTTTGATACACTTCTTCAAAAATATCTTTAAAACGTCCGTCGTAAGCTTTAAGAATCGTATTTTTTGTAGATAAATATAATGGCCATTTTTTTGTTAATGCCATTTGGAATGATGAATGTGCAAATCCATAAATACTTTCGTCAGTATTATACATTGCCATTGCAACGCCATCACCTTCAAAATCATATACTTCCCAGTTCTGAGTTTCTCCTCCATTTTCTGGAACAAAAGTCATGGTTAATTTTCCTTTTCCTTTTATAACTGTATCAGTAGCTTTATATTGATCCCCAAAAGCGTGACGACCTATTACGATTGGTTTTGTCCAACCTTGAACATAACGAGGCACGTTACTCATAATGATTGGCTCACGAAAAACTGTTCCACCAACAATATTACGAATTGTTCCGTTTGGAGATTTCCACATTTTAGAAAGGTTAAATTCTTTAACGCGGTCTTCATCTGGCGTAATAGTAGCACATTTGATACCTACATTGTATTTTTTGATTGCTTCAGCAGAATCGATAGTGATTTGATCCTTTGTAGCTTCACGACTTTCTATTCCTAAATCGTAATATTTTATATCTAATTCAAGATAAGGAAGTATTAATTTGTCTTTAATAAATGCCCAAATAATTCTTGTCATTTCATCGCCATCCAATTCTACAACTGGATTGGCTACTTTAATTTTTGCCATTATAATGTATGTTAGTTTATTGTTTTTATAAAATCTGATAGCAAATATAAGAAATCAATTTTTAAAATAATTACTTTGAATGACTATATCGATTGATTTGTTATTTTCATAAAATTGAAACTTGTAATTATGAATTTCATAATTTACTTTAAACTATAATTAAGTTATTTAAGCTTACTTAAGTTTTATTTTTTTATTATAGAATAGGCTATCGTTTCTTATTTGGGATGAGTTATAAGTTTTTTTTTGGGTAGTTATTAAATGGTAAGCAATTTTAAATAAAATGCTTTTAAAAAGAGAAGTCATTTTATGAAATAGTACATTAAATGAGCAACTTTTTCAATCCTTCAGTGATATTAAGCCATAAATAGTTGTAGAATGATTTTTCTTGAATTCTCTTAACTTGAACATTTGTCGATTTTGATTTGTCGTTAGTATCGTTTTTAATAAATAAATTTCCAATTGCAGACAGGAATTTGTTTATCTTATTGCGATTATTTTTCTTGAATATGATTACTTTTAGATCATCATATTCTAATGAAAATTTACCACTGCTTGAAATATTATCTCCTACAAAGTTAAATTCCACTTTGTCAAATACACCTTCAGTTTTTAAATTAATATAAGGTTTTGTGAATGGATTTAATTTTTCTAAATTGAGATTTTTTATACTTCCTTGAATTTTAAAACCGTCCGTTTTATCCATAACATTAAATTTCCAATGGATAAGTAATGGAGAATTTTTCATGAATTTGCAATTAATATCTATGGTTAAATCGGGTAATTTAGTTTTCTTAAAGCCGCTCTGAATATTTGTGGCGGTTAAATTAAATTTATCAAAAATTAATTTTCCAGATCCATTTTTAAATGTAATTTCTTCTTCATAAATTAAAAATGAATCTCGAATTTTAAAAGTATCAATATGTAGATTAAATTTTAAATCACGAAACAACCTATTGTATAATTTTTTATTTGATAAGTCGTCTTTTGGCTCCTTGTTTCTGTATATTGACGCCACAACTTTACCTAGCAAAACCTCTTTTGCATTAAAAAAGAAAACGGAATCTTTAAATCCCCAATTCATATCATTTATGGAAATATCTCTGGAAGAAACATCAAATAAATCTTTTTCCTTTGCTATTTTTGATACAAACTGTTCCCGATTGTAAAGGGGAATTAACTTAAAATCGCTAATATTTAGTTTAGTATTTGTAATTGTAATTTTTTTACTTTTAATATCGTAAAATTCATTTGCATGATAATACATCCTGCCACACTCTATTGAATAACTTTTAAATAAAAATGGAATTTTTTTAGTAGCTGTTTCGTCACAAAGTACAATTCTATTTAAAGTAATATTAAGATTATAAGTGGTGAATAAAACCTTTTTACTTGTTTCATTCACAATTCTTACTTCAGCATTTTTTAAGTAGATAGCTGATATTAAAACTGTTTTTTTCAATAGTTGTAACGCTTTATCTTTCTCTTTTTTGGCAGTTTTTTCGTTAGTCAAAAAGGTGATTTTAGGATTCGAAATGATAATATTTTCTGCAGTAATTTTATCTTTAAATAATATACCCATCATGCCAATATTAGTAATTTTGATAGTTGAAATAGTAGCGAAAATTTTTGTCTTACTACTTGTGGTTTTAATGTTTTTTTTAGGAATAATTGAAACACTATCAATATAGATTGAGTTAGATAAAATTGAGATATCTAGTTTTTTGTAGTTGTAAGTTGAAGTGTTATCTTGTAAAAGAAGTGCATTTATTTTTTTTTCAATCCAAATATTGATAACAAGAATTAAAAAAAATACTAAAAGCAAAGTGCTTAGCAACGGAATAACTATTTTTTTATAAATTTTCATCCTATATAATATTTTGAAATGTAGGTAGTTTTTATAATTATATTAGATAATAATATACTCAGTATACCACGTTCAGATTAGAGTACTATATTTGAATGTACTAAATATAGTTTTACAAAAGACCAATCTTACGATTGGTCTTTTTGTTTGATTATTGCCATTCTTCTTTACAACAATATCCATGCGTCTTATTAACTATTGAATTTTCAAATTTTTCAATGTATTGAATAATTCTACTTCTTTCTTCGCCATACAATTCGTTACCATTTTTATCAACGATTCCTCCACAAAATCCACATCGGTACGCTTTTTCGTCATCATACAAATCATAGTTTTCTTCAAAACAGTAATTTTGACATTCTAAATCGTCAGAATCTATTATCCCTACTCGATTATATGGTACAGTTTTAGTGTAATCTTCGGTAATCAAAATTCCGAGTAAGTTATAAGGAACGCTCATACTTTCATTATAGAATTCTTTATACTCAAGAACAACATCATCAAAGTTTTTACTATTTAACAATATTGCTTTATCAGTCAATCCATTGTCAACGATATAATCTTTTATGGATAGAATGGTAATCTGTTTCCCAATATACTTCATCTCTGGTTTCATGATTGTGTGAGTTTATGATTGTTTCAAATTTAAAACTTTTCTATCGAACTCATATTGAAAGTTATCAACGTCTACTGTCTGATATTTGTAGATAAGATTTAAAAACTGTTGATAATTTGTTAATTGGAAAACATCAAGAATGGTTTACTTTTATAGAAAGTTAATACTGAAAAACACATACAATTTAAAGACTTATGAAATCAACTGAATTTTTTATCGCAAAAGCTGAATCATTTTTAGAAGAACTTAATAAATTAGAATTGATTCCTTATTATTCTGATGGACTAACTAATGACATCTACAAAGAACCAGTTAAAGCAAATGATTCAAACTTTACAAGTCAAACTAAAGAATTAGACGAAATTAGATTTCAAATGAATTTAATGTTTTCTGAATTTGATAATGGAGAATTATTTAGAAAAAAGTTAAATGGTTACAAAACTAGCAGTTGGTTTGACAATACACCATACTTAAATCATCTTGTAAATATTAACGACTTATTCATTGATTTCTTAAATGAATATAGAGTTGAATAATCAATTCATTATCTCTCTCAAAAATGCTCACCATTAAGTGAGCATTTTTGTTTTAGTGGTAAAGGTTTAAATTTTGTTAATAAAAATGTTTTTATCCCTATTAAAAAGGGTGTATTTTTATGAAAACTAAATCAATAAAATTATGGCATCAAGAACAGTATTTGAGGATGAAAATAATAATGAAATGGATTGTTATTTGAACGACAAAGGAAAAGTATTTATACAAGTAGGAGAATCAGGAGCAGATATTCATGAGAAAGGGTTCATTACATTGGATAAAAGTGATGTTAACGAGTTGATTAAAATGCTATCGGAAATTGAAAAAGACATGGTAGATTAACAATACTAATCAGTGTTTTAAAGTCAAATGGCAAATAATTGGATAGAAAAATATTGGAAATTTATGGTTTTGGGAAATTTTGAAGAAGCAATTCCTTTAAAGCTTGCTAATTTTCCGAAATCCTTTTTTAAATACAGAGGTTTAAGTGAACAAACAATTGGAAATATTGAACAAAATTATATTTGGCTAGCTGATATTGGCACTTTGAATGACCCTTTCGAGTGTTCAATTCAGGTTGATAATGATGAGTGTTTAAGAGAGTATTATGCGTCAGATAAATTTCATAATCTTTTCAAGATACTTACAGGACAAAGTTTAGTAGCAAAAGAAGTTAAGAAATTAACAACATCTCAAAAACCTTTTTTAGAATACTCGAAGATTTGCATCGACAGAAAAATTCCATTTATGCAATCTCCAGAAGAGCAAATAAGTAAAGTACAAAAACGTTGGTCAGAAATTGTTGAAGAAACAAATAGAAATTTAAGAATTTGCAGTTTTAGTCTGATTAAGAATTCACTCCTATTGTGGAGTCATTATTCTGATGAACATAAAGGTATTTGTATAGAATATGATTTTGAGGATGTTGACGAATTAAGAAATTTTCTTCAACC
Source organism: Flavobacterium sp. (assembly GCF_043779715.1). GTDB lineage: Bacteria > Bacteroidota > Bacteroidia > Flavobacteriales > Flavobacteriaceae > Flavobacterium. Next base: position 1,838 of record NZ_JAYWDT010000038.1, on the reverse strand, counting down.
CATAATCTATAGTGAAAAAGTACATAAAATTGGAATATTTGAAGACTATAACACTATGCAAATGATAGGCTCTAGCCTCGTAAAATCAAGAGAATGGGAATATGAAAACGAATGGCGATTAACCATATTCAAACAAGGTGACAATTTTCCGCAAAAAATGGAAACACCTAATCCGATTGGAATTTATTTAGGGACAAGATTTCATTTGAATAAACAGGAATTAAAAGAAAAATTATTTAGAATTGCAAAGGAAAGAAATATTCCTATCTATCAAATGATAAAAGACCCACAAGAGTTCAAACTAATCGAATCAAAAATCAATACAAAAAATGAAAAAGAATATTACAACTATACAAGCACTAGCCAATATCATTAATGTTTTAGCAATTAAGAATAGAAAAGAGAACGGAATTTATAATGTTACAATAGCCAGTTTAACGGGTATATTAGTTACTGAATTGGAAAGAGTTAATGTATCTTTAGATGAGGATGGTTTGAAAAATTTATACGAATGGGAATTGCTATCACCAAATGCTGTTAAAGCAGAATTAGAAAATTCACATCCATCGCTAAATTTACAAGAATTTTACGATGTGAACGAAATAGAAGAAAGTAACAACTAAATAAAGATTAATTAATATCAAAATTCATTACTATGCTTAACAATTTTTTTAGAATCAATCTTCCTTATGGAATTGCCAAAAATGATAACGATGAGTGGATGGCTTTTAATCGTGAGTATATGCCTTTAGGTTACAATAACATTGACTACAAAGGTCATGTAGGTCACAACTATAATGAAGTTCCAATCTACACAAAATATAAAAGATTGACTGAAAAAGTATTAATTGAAATTGCACATGGTACTGATGGTGTTCAACGAAATGATAAAGGCGAAATAAATAAAGTTTTCTTTTATGATGATGCATCAAATCCTGTCAATCAATCAAAGGATAAAAAAGAACTTTGGGATGAATATTTTGACAAATTGAAAAACTTTCAAAACTTGAAAAACAGAAATAATAATTGAGATTTATTGGATTAAAAATTTCATAAAAAAACAATGTTTGAATTTAGATATTTTCACGGAACTTCAAGAATTTTTTTAGATTCAATTATTGAGTTTGGTCTTGGAGGAATCAATCCAAACTTTGAATATAAAAATTTGGATTTATTACGCTTCTTAACAAATGAAGCTGAAAAAAGATTACTTGATAATGAAAAATATCATGAAATTAGGAAAGCAGTTTTAGCAATGTCCAATCAAACATTTTCTGATGTCATACTTCCAAATGGCGAAAAATTTATAACTAATTATAAACATGACGGAATTTATGTTGGCGTTACAAAAGGTAGAGCGTTAATTTATGCTTGCAGAAATAAATATGGAAGTGAAATATTAGAGCATTGTATACTTCTCTACCAAATCTTCAAGGAGATTGATGAAAATTATCAACTACCACCTGAATTGAACCTATTTGGAATAGAAAAATATGTTGAAATGGAACATAAACCAATTTTAATTGAAATTACAGATGTAAATGATAATGAAGTAGAAACTGAAAATGGAGAAAATGGCCCTAAATATTTGAACAATTTAAGAAAAATTATGCCTACACTAAATCGATTTGAATTGGATGTACAAATGGCTTATTCAAATTTTAAATTACTAAACCCAATATTTATAGATAGAATGAAATTTTATGAAATTGAATTTGACGGAATAATTGGAGAAAGCGATTTTGAATTTACTATGACAGAAATCGTATAAATTACTTAACATAGTTTAATTAATACATATTAAATAAAGAAGGCTATCTATTTCAGATAGCCTTCTT
>NZ_JAYWDT010000037.1:0-4681 GCF_043779715.1 Flavobacterium sp. | reverse complement strand
ACCAGAAAAAATGTCCAATTTGGATTTTAATGATTCCGTTTTTATGGTCGATTATCGGTTTTACAGCCGTTATTCAGTTTGGAATTTTGGAAGATTCTAGTTTGATTGTGGCAAGTTTGTTAGCGACATCTTTGATGATTTATCGGAATAGAAAATTCAAAACTTATAAAGCGATAACAATATGAAACGCTTTTTAAAAATAATAAAACAAATGTTACAAATGATATTTTTAATAATAGGATGTTTTTCTGTAATACTATTTATTATTTTACTATGGTATAGTCCAGGTAAAATCGAACCGTATTTAAATGAAAATAACAAGCCGATTTTAGGAAGCGTTTCAGAAAAAACCTTCGTAAAAATTGGTGGAGTAACACAAGGAATGTTCATTAAAAGTAAGAATAGCAACAATCCGGTTTTACTCTATGTGCATGGTGGCCCTGGATTTCCAAATTATTTTCTAGTAGATAAATACAAACCAAATCTCGAAGATTACTTTACCGTTTGCTACTGGGAACAACGTGGAGGAGGACTTTCTTATTCGTCAGAAGTAACATTAGAAAGTATAAATTTTAATCAACTTTCGTCAGATGCAATTGAAGTTGCCAACTATCTGCGGAAGCGTTTTAGCAAAGAAAAAATTTACATTATGGCACATTCAGGAGGAACGCCAATTGCTTTACTTGCGGTTCTAATGCAACCTGAATTATTTCAAGCTTATATCGGAATGGCACAAATTTCTAATCAATCCGAATCAGAAAAAATGGCTTATAAATATATATTAAACAAATATGAGAAAGATAGAAATCAAAAAAGAATTAGGAAATTAAAAAAATATCCAGTTTTACAATCTGATGCGAACATTCTTTCATTTTATAAATCAAAAATTCGAGATCAATACATGCACGAATTGGGCATTGGCACGATGCACAAAATGAAATCGGTTTTTTTGGGTGTTTTTATTCCTGTTTGGACTTGCAAAGCCTACACCATTTCTGAAAAAATAAACATTTGGAAATCGAAATTTTCATTTCTGCCCAAAACAAATTTGATAAACGAAATGCTCAAAACAGATTTTACGACCAAAGTGCCAAAACTAGATATTCCTGTTTATTTCTTTAGTGGAAAATATGATTTGACGGTTAATATCAATTTATCAAAGGCATATTTAAAAAAGTTAGATGCACCATTAAAAGGATTTTACACTTTCAACAATTCAGCTCACAGTCCATTGTTTGAAGAACCTGAATTGGTTAGGAAAATATTTGAAAATGATATTTTGAAGAATAATAACAGTTTGGCTGATAAAACATTAAAAAAATGAATTTAGAAGAAATAATAAATTACAGACGTTCAGTGCGACATTACAAAGATCAGCCAATTGATACTGATAAAGTAAAACATTGTATTGAACTAGCCACTTTGGCACCCAATAGTTCCAACATGCAACTTTGGGAATATTATCATATAACAAACCGTGAAATGCTGAAAAAATTAGCTATTGCTTGTTTAAACCAACAATCGGCAACTACCGCACAACAAATGGTGGTTTTTGTAACAAGGCAAGATTTATATCGCAAACGAGCAAAAGAAATGATAGAATTAGAAACTCAAAATGTGTTTAAAAATAGTCCAATAGCAAAACAAGAAAAAAGATTAAAAAGTTGGAAAATGTATTATGGTCGAATAATACCTTTTTTGTACTTCCGTTTCTTTGGAATTTTCGGAATTATCAGAAAAATAATAGTCAATATCGTTGGGGTTTTTAGACCAATTGTGTACCAAGTTTCTGAAAACGATATGCGCGTTGTGGTTCATAAGTCTTGTGCTTTGTCGGCTCAAACATTTATGCTGGCGATGGCTAACGAAAAATACGACACTTGCCCAATGGAAGGTTTTGATAGTAGGAAAGTGAAAAGTATTTTAAAATTGCCTTATGGTGCTGAAATCAATATGGTGATTTCTTGCGGAATTAGAGAAGAGAATGGTGTTTGGGGTGATAGAATGAGAATTCCATTTGAGGAGATTTATCGAAGGATTTAAATTTATTAATATGAAATCAATTATTGAAGGGTTTAAATGTTCGGTAATTTTATTAAATAAAATATGAACAGCCTAAACAAAAGTATTTTATCCTTTATAAAAAAAGATTGTATTGCAGAATTTGGTACTGAAAAGGGGATGAAAATATACACTGATACTTCTGTTATGCTAACAGAATTACTTGAAAATGCCGATTTTAGAAATAGTAACGCCGTTGAAAAGCATTTGCGTTATTATATTCTTCCTGAGATTGCATTTTATAGAGCCATGCAAAAAAATGGCGTAGAAAAAGAAAAAGCCTATTTATTTCTGCATAAAGAGTTACAAAAAACTGCCATAAAAGCAGGTAAAAAAATATCAATTTTCACCATACTGCCTTATTTCTTTTTTATAGCAAAATGGATTATAAAAAAAACGATGGCTTATTATTTCCCCAAAACAGGCTGGAAAACGGAATGGAAAGTAGATGACAAAAAAGAATTAGCAATGAACATACACAGTTGTTTGTATTTAGAAACTTTTACACAATACGGCTGCCCCGAAATATGCAAAGCAACTTGCGATACTGATATAACAACGTATGACAGCTTAGCACCAAAAATGATTTTTGTAAGAACAAAAACTTTGTCAACAGGCGGAGATTGTTGCGATTTTAGGTTTTTAAATGGAGATAAAAAATGAAAAATATATTAATTTTTGGTGCAGGTGTTATTGGTTCTGTATATGCTGGGAAATTAGCATTAGCAGGTCATCAAGTTTCTGTTTTGGAACGTAATAAACGCTTAAAAGAACTTGAAGATAATGGATTGTTGCTCAGTAAAAATGGAGACGAAATAATTAAGGCGCATGTTACCATTATTTCAAAATTAAAACCAAATGATATTTACGATTATATTTTCGTGACGTTATGAAATGACCATGTAAAAGCGGCATTACCAACTTTATCTCAAAATCAGTCAAAGAATTTTGTGTTTATGGTCAATACAGCAAGTGGTTATGCTGATTGGATTAACGCATTAGGACTTGAGAGAGTAATCCCGGCATTTCCCGGAGCAGGCGGAAAAATTGAAAATGGAATAGTATATTATTCGATAACATCAAACTTTGTGCAACCAACAACGCTCGGCGAAATTGATGGAAAAGCAACAAACCGAATTAATGAATTAAAAGAAATATTAAGTAATTCAGGTTTCTCTACATCCATTTCAAAAAAAATGGATAGTTGGCAAAAATCCCACGTGGCAATGGTTTGTCCACTTGCATTCGGAATTTATTTTGATGGAGGCAATAATTATACTTTTTCAAAAAATAAAAAAGCAATCACTCAAACGAGTAAAGCATTAAGGGAAACATTTAGTTTTATAAAGAACTCGGGGATTGGTGTTGAACCTTCAAAATTAAATATATTTAGGTTCATTCCTTTACCGATTCTTAACTGGTTACTTTCTCTAATATTTAATACAAAATGGGCAGAAACATTAATTTCAAATCATGCACTTGCTGCCCGAATTGAAATGGAAATGTTGTGTGATGATTTTATTTTATTGGCAGAGAAAAAAGGTTATCAATTAAAAGAATTAAAGAAATTATGAACAGACGAAAATTTATAAAATGTACAGCTGTAACTGTTGTAATTGCTGGTGTTTCTTATTATTTAATGAGTGATATTTCTAATTTTGAAAGAGACGATTTAAATGATAATTCGACAACTAAAATGCCTTTACAAACTGATGAAGCTACAATTTTAGTTCTAGCATCGCTTGCACCAAGTGGACACAATACGCAACCTTGGTTTGTTAAATATCAAAAACCATTTCATTGGACAATTTGTAACGATAAATCTAAATGGCTGACTGCAGTTGATCCAACACAACGCGAAACGATTTTATCTATTGGTGCTTTTGTTCAAAATTTAGAATATGCTGCAAATAATTTGGGTTACAATTGTGAATTTGATTTAGTCGCAACAAATAATCAAGACGAAGAAGTTTTGACTGTAAAATTATCTAACGAATCAAATGTTTCAAAATTTGATATTCAAAAAATACAAAACCGCAGAACATTAAGATCGAATTATCTGGATCAAAACATCAAAAATGAAGATTTGAATTATTTATTTAAAAATGAAACTGATTATGTGCATTATTTTCCAAATACTTCAAAGGAACATTTGTATTTGAATGAACAAACCATCGAAGCTAATAAAATTCAATCCTATCGAGAAGAAGCTCAAACTGAATTATCAAATTGGATACGATTTTCTAACCAAGATGCTGAAAAATACCGAGATGGATTAACGCCTGCAAGTATGGAAATTGAGGCGTTTTCTGGTTGGGTTATTCGCAATTTTTATGACAAAGAAAGTGTAATGAAAACAGATTTTCGTGAAAAAAGTATTGACACAATCAAAGAACAGGTGGCTCAATCTGCTGGTTGGATTGTGATTACAAGCAAAGATAATTCGGTTTTATCATTATTAGAATCAGGGAAACGATTGCAACGAATTTGGTTGAAAGTTCAAGAAAGAAATATTGCAATTCATCCAATGACGCAAATTTTGGAAGAAGAAAAAACAAATAAATCGGTTAATAGTTCGATTGGAATTACAGATAATATTCAATTTTTATTACGTGTTGGT
>NZ_JAYWDT010000036.1:0-4683 GCF_043779715.1 Flavobacterium sp. | reverse complement strand
GCAGTGGATTGTTGATGAACATCAATGTTTCTTGATAGATCAAAAATGATTTCTATTGGGGCTTTTATTTTGGTTGTTAGTTGTATGGTTGTCATTTAGATGTTAAGTTTTTAAATGTTTTTTCTAAAGTATTATACTCAAATGTAAATCCGTTTTCTTGTAACTTTTTGGGAATTACATTGCGGCTTTTCAAAACCAATTCTGTTTCTGTTCTGATGAAAAAGGATCCGATTTTTAGTAATAACTTACTTGTGGGAAGTCCAAACGGAATTCCGATTGTTGCTCTAAGTGTTTTCATGAAATCATCATTTGTAATAGGATTTGGAGAAACAATATTTACAACTTCTGTTAGCTCTTTTTTAATAATATATTCGATGGCTCGAGCAAAATCTTTTTCGTGAATCCAACTTATAAATTGATTTCCTTTTCCTTGTTTTCCACCAAGTCCAAATTTAGCAAGGGTTTTTATAGGAACAAAAGCGCCGCCATTTTTACCTAAAACTATCGAAGTTCGTAAAGTAGTTTTCAAAGTTTTTGGAGTTTCAGTTTCAAAAAATACTTTCTCCCAACTTTTTGCGATATTCATGGAAAAATCATCGCCAGTTACACCAGTAACTTCATCCATTTGTTTATCCAATGAAAATTTATATATGGTAGATGTTGAGGAATTAAGCCAGTGTTTGGGTGGATTTTTACAATTTAAAACCGCTTCATTTAATATTTTGGTACTGTCAATTCTAGAATCGTAAATCTCTTTTTTGTTGGCTGCGGTATATCTGCAATCGACAGATTTTCCCGCAAGATTTATTAAAACTGAAGCGTTTTCAAGTTCATTCTCCCAACCAGACATTGTTTTGGCATCCCAATGCACATATTTTACCGAATCAATACTTTTAGATTTTCCTCGAGTTAGAATTACAATTTGATCAAATTTATCTTTAAAATGTGCTACTAAAACTTGACCTAAAAATCCTGTTCCTGCTGCAATTATTAACTTTTTCATTAGTTTAAATTTAAGATGATTGTTAAAGCAATTATTCGATAAATTACCCAAGTTACAGATAAGTAAAAAGGTAACTGTAGTAGTTTGAGTCTTCGTGAATGTTCTACTAACATTACTAAAACGGTTATTCCAAACCAGCCTAAAGTTACGAATTCTGAGATGTTAACAATTAAATTCAATATCAACATCGGAAGTAATAATAAAGAACCCATTAACGAAACCGTCATTAAGTTTCCGTTGTAATTCAAAATTATTTTCTTGTCCAATTTTATCAAAAATAAACTTTGAAAAACTATTTGACCTAATGCAAGAATAAGTTCTCTTGCAATAGTAGATTTTGGTAAAATGGGTATAGAATTTGAAAATTTATACAAGACAAATGTGGTAATTGTCGTTGCAAACAAAATGTACAAAATTCGATACTGATAATTAAAATCAGGAATACATTGCAACTTGATTTCTTTTTTAATCTTACTCGGAATGATTACTTTGCGATTATAAGAAATGAAGGAATATAATTTTTTCAGAAAAAACTTTATTGGTTTTAGATTTCCGATTGTCTCTATCCACGGAAATGAAAATCCGATTACTTTTAGCAAACTGTCAATTCCATAAATTACAGTTTTGTTTTCGTTATTAACTAATGCGATTTCGTTTGAGGCGCGTTGGACATCAATAAAGTTTTGTTCTTCATCAGATAATTGACAGTATGGTTTCTTGCCATTTTCGTCCAACATTCCAGTTTTTATAAATCCAGAAGTATAAACGCGACAAAGCGGGCAATCTTCGTCATATAGTAAGGTTTGGTTAATTAAGGTTTTCATCGTATCGTTCTTTTACCTTCAATCGCTATTTTTGAACCAATAGCAAGAAATTCAGAGGTAGGTTTTAAATCTTGTAAAAACTTAAAATCCTTGCCATAAATACTCTCAAAATCAATATCAATTTTCGATTCAATTACTTGCAGTTGTTCCCATCGTGGGTGAGATACCGCATATTCAATTGACTTTTCTTTGTTGTAATTGGTGTACCCAAAATAATGTTCGGTAATGAATTCGGCTTCAGAATTCAGTTCAATCGGAACTGGATTTTTTTCTGTTGTCATCGAAATAGAATTCCATTTTGCATCCTTGAACCATTCGTATTGAAAAGATTTTGAAGTTTCGTTTTCAGTTCTTGAATGACGCATTTTCAAGGTTTGGTAATGTTCGTTGTATAAAGTGTTGGCAACAATCGTTATAGCATGCTTCGGAACAATTTCTTTAACGAAAACAACACCGCGTTTCCAAATTCCATTTTCGAATCTTTTTACATAAAAGCGTAAATTGACTTCTTCAAAATTGACATGGAAAGGGACTTTAATCCCTAATACTTTCACGTTTTCAAACATAAATCCAATTAAACTGATATAACATTTGCCGTTCCATAAATCGAGTTCAGTTCCTTTTGGAACATAACTTTTTAATATTTTCGGATTGATTTCGTAATTGAACATCGATAAATCATTCCATTCTGCGGTTAAGAAGCTCATAATTTTATGTTTTATTTTTAAACTTTCAGAAAAAAATGAAAGTTTTGATTAAATTTTTTTAGTACTATTTAATTCGTTATTTGTTATTGTTTTTTATCGGTCTCATGGAATAGTTTTTTAGAGTAATATTTTAAAATGGTTAAAAAACTATTTCATTATTTTAACAATCAATTTTGCCAACCAATTGTCTTTGTATTCCGTCATTTTGTCCAAAACATTATCAGCTTTAAGTACAAAATCATACAATTTAGTAGTTTGATCTACAAAATGTTTTTCTTCGGGAGTATTGTCAGATGTTATGGAAGAAACTTCTTTCAAAACCTTTAATGCAGGTTTTATTTCGCGTTTACTTCGTTCTCTCGCAATTTTCACCGCCAGTTCGTCTAAATCTTTTTCAGCTGTAAAAAATTCGCGTCGTTCGCCTGCTTTGTATTCTTTGTAAACAATTCCCCAATCCATCAAGGCTCGCAAATTCATGGATGCATTGCCGCGCGAAATTTGCAATTCCTCCATAATGTCTTCCATCGAAACCGCTTCGTGAGAAACCATCAAAAGCGCATGAATTTGAGCCATGGTTTTGTTAATTCCCCATTGACTGCCTAGTGCACCCCAAGTTTGAATGAATTTATTTTTTGCTTCTTTGAATTCCATAATGTAAAGATAAATAATGTTTTTGAACTTTCAATAAAAAGTGAAAGTTTATTTTTGTTTTAACTTATTGTAAAAAAATGTAATATTGGTGAATAGGATTTTTTTTAACAATTAAGGAATTTAAGAAAATTAAGTTTTTAGCAGGAATGCTTAACTTTCTTAAATGTTTTAATATTTTGATTTTTGCAGATTTAAATCATTTCTGTACAATTAAATGTTGGTGCAACTATGAAATTTTAACTGGATCAGCTTATTGTAATCAAATCAATAGTAGTAGACCGGGATTATAAAATCGTTTATCGAAGCGTATCAGCCGAGTTTTTTGGTTGTGGATGAAATTAACTTTAGAGATTTCTTGAAGTTGTTTTTTTAAACCATTAAGAAATTAAGTGTATTAAGTTCAAAATCTTAATTATCTTAAATTTCTTAATGGTAAAATTATTTGTTAAATCTAAATCAGCCCAGCGCGTTTCAACAATGCATCCGCCTTCGGTTCTTGACCTCTAAAACGTTTGTATAATTCCATCGGTAATTCGGTACCACCTTTAGAAAGTATATTGTCTTTAAATTTTGTTGCGACTTCTTTATTGAAAATTCCTTTTTCTTGGAAATAAGCAAAAGCATCGGCATCGAGAACTTCGGCCCATTTGTAACTGTAATAGCCGGACGAATATCCGCCTTGAAAAATGTGCGAAAACGATGTACTCATGCAATTTTCAGCTACATATGGATACAAACTTGTGCCTGCCATAGCTTGTTTTTCAAAAGCTTTTACATCTTCAATCGCTTGCGATTTTCCGTGATAAGTCATGTCTAAAAGTCCAAAACTGATCTGTCTTAATGTTGCCATTCCTTCTAAGAAACTCGCACTTTCTTTTATTTTTTCTACATATTCTTGAGGGATAACTTCGCCCGTTTCATAATGTTTAGCAAACAATGCCAATGCTTCTGGTTCGTAGCACCAGTTTTCCATTACTTGGCTTGGCAATTCCACAAAATCCCAATAAACCGAAGTTCCAGACAAACTCGGATAAGTCGTATCGGCTAACATTCCGTGTAAGGCGTGACCAAATTCGTGGAATAAGGTTGTTACTTCGTTGAAAGTTAGGAGTGAAGGTTTGGTTTCTGTGGCAGGTGTGAAATTACAAACGATAGAAACATGTGGTCTTTCATTGATTTCATTTTTTATGGCTTGCGATTTATAAGAAGTCATCCAAGCGCCGTTACGTTTTCCTTTTCTTGGGAAAAAATCAGCATAGAAAACAGCAACTAATTGTCCTTCGGAATCCAATACTTCAAAAGTTTGCACATCTTTATGGTATTTGTCAATATCAAAAACTTCTTTGAATGTAATTCCGAATAGTTTTTCGGCTATGGTAAAAGCTCCATTTAAAACATTTTCTAACTTGAAATAAGGTTTTAAAATCTCATCATCAAAGTTGAATAATTTTTGTTTCAATTTTTCAGAATAGTAAGCGCCATCCCATTTTTCTAATTG
>NZ_JAYWDT010000035.1:0-2132 GCF_043779715.1 Flavobacterium sp. | reverse complement strand
TTACACTATCTTTTTTAGTTAAAGCATCCTGCATTCTGCTGATTTTTAAATCTTTCTCTTTGATAGATTCTAATGCTTTTTCAATATTTTCAGCACCTTTTGTAGATAAGATCGTCATATCTTTAGAAGTGCTTATCAATCCTTGGTTTTGTTCTTTTAACAAAGACGCTGTTGCTGAAAGCGCTGCTTTTTCCTCTAAACAAGCATTTAATTTTACGGTAGCTGTGTTTAATAAGTCCTGAGTCTCTTTATTTCTTGCTTCTAATTCAGTATATTTCTTTTTAGAAACACACGAAGACAATAGCGCTAAAACGGATAAGGCAATTACTATTTTTTTCATAAATGGTATTGATTTAATTAAATGTTAAAAACAAATTTACTTTTTTATATTTATTTTGTTCTAAATAAATCGTTAAAAACAACGACTTTCCTAATAAAATAGATGAAAACGATACTTTTTATGCAATAGTATTTTTGTTCTTGAAATTTAGTTCTTTTTTTATAGTGAACTAAAAAAAGTTTGTAAAACGAAAAATGAGCTTTTAATATTGCTACAAAATGTTTGAATTTTCCAGTCGCAAGAAATTGTATTCCTGCAATTCCATCTAGAACCATTCTGCCTAAAAGAATTGGATATAATTTATTTTCAGGAAGATTTTTTGTCAACATCAATAAGGAGTTTCTGAAATTCAAAAATGTTTTTTTTGGATTTCCTTGCTGCAAAGTTGCTCCACCTACATGATACACTACTGATTCTGAAATGTATTTTATTTTATACCCTTTATTTAATGCGCGCCAACACAAATCAATTTCTTCCTGATGTGCAAAAAATTCGTCATCAAAGCCTTTTAATTCATTAAAAACACTACTTCTAATAAAAAAACATGCGCCACTTGCCCAAAAAATCTCTATATTGTCATTGTACTGGCCAAGGTCCTTTTCGATAGTGTCAAATATACGACCACGACAATACGGATACCCAAATTGATCTATAAAACCACCTGCAGCGCCTGCGTATTCAAAATATTTTTTGTTTTTAAAATCCAATATTTTAGGCTGAATTATAGCCGTACTGGGTTCGTTAAAAAAAGTTGTTAGTATGGGTTGCAACCAATTCTCTGTCACTTCAATATCAGAGTTTACCAAAGCATATAGTTCTGCATCGACTTGTTTTAATGCTTCGTTGTAACCGCTTGCAAAGCCCAGATTGCCTTTGTTTTCAATAATCCTAACGGATGGGAAATGTGCTTTAACATAAGCAATAGAAGTATCTGTTGAGGCATTATCCGCAACATAAATAACTGCATCTGGGGAATTTTTTACAACAGAAGGTAAAAATTGTTCTAGCAATAAAACTCCATTCCAATTCAGTATAACTACAGCTATTTTCATAACAATTTTTGATTATTCTATTTTATACGTTGGCAATTCATGTAGGAATTGATATTTTTCATTTTCAAAATCCATTTGGCAAAAGTAGTGATTCAAACCATTGGTTACCATCAAATATTGAGCATTCATCGTCATATTATAACGAGCAATTTGGTCAAAAGTAGCTTGTGCAATTTTTACTTCGGGCGCTTTGCATTCGATTAGAATAAAAATGGAACCATCAGAATTGAAAACCACGACATCGTACCTTTTGCGCAAGCCATTGACTTTTAAAACCTTCTCTACGTTAATCAATGATTTTGGGTATTTCTTTTCTTCCAATAAAAATTGGACAACATGTTGACGAACCCATTCCTCTGGAGTAAGAATGATAAATTTTTTCCTGATTTCATCAAAAATGGAGACTTTATTTTCGCTATTTTTGAATCGAAAAGTATAGGAAGAAAAATTTAATTGCTGCATAAAGCAAAAATATAAAATAGTTTGAAGTTTCAGGTTTAAAGTTTCAAGTTTTAGAACTTAGAGACAGAGCGCTGCAACTAAATACTGAACATTTGAAAAATGGACGAGGTCTTAAAAATTGTAAATGACATTAAAAACGGGAACATCAAACCAATTTATTTTTTGATGGGCGAAGAACCGTATTATATCGATAAATTATCTGATTTTATTGAAGAAAAAGTTTTGACCGAAGAAGAAAAAGGTTTTAATCAAACTGTTTTATACGGCAGAGACGTTTC